>JAEURK010000229.1 GCA_016789175.1 Anaerolineales bacterium | reverse complement strand
GAGATAGTCGTTCCAGGTGCCCATAAAAGTGAAGATGCCGAGCGAAGCCAGCGGCGGGCCCATCTGCGGCAGCACGATCCGCCAGTAGATGCCGAACTCGCTGGCGCCATCGATCCGGGCGGCATCCAGCAACTCGGCCGGCAAGGCCTCGATGAACTGCTTCATCATGAAGATGCCGTAGGCGTCGACCATGAACGGGATGATCAAAGCCCAGAGCGAGTCGATCAAGCCGAGGCGCACGGTCAGCAGGTAATTGGGGATCATGACCACCTGGAACGGGATCATGATCTGGATCAGGATGACGCCGAACGCAAGGTTCTTGCCGCGGAAGTGGTACTTGGCGAAGATGTAGCCGGCGAACGAACTGGTGAACAGCGTGATCGCCACGCGCGAGAGCGAGACGAATACGCTGTTCATCAGGTTTTGCTCGAGCGGGATGCGATCATCGTTCAAGATCGTTTCGTAATACCGGAGCGTCGGCGTCGCCGGAAAGAAATCCGGCGGGGTTTGGCGCAGCTCGGCCTCGGTCTTGAGCGACGAGACCAGGATGTAGAAGAACGGCAGTAGCGTCGCGACCAGGCCGAGGATCAAGACGGCGTAGGCGCCGGAGCGGCCGAGCAGCCAGAAGGGGTTGAAGCGTTTGCGGCTGGCGTCCATCTCAGTACTCCCACTCGGTGCGCAGGAGCCGGAACTGGATCACAGTCAACACCAGGATGAGCATGAACAGGATCATGGACATCGCGGCCGACAGGCCCAAGTTGTTGGCGAAGCGGAAAGCGTTCTCGTAGATGCTCAACAGCATGGTCTGGGTCTGGTTCTGCGGCCCGCCCCGCGTGAGCAGCTGAAAGATCACGAACACCTGGAGAGACGAGATCACGGTCAGCACCGAGGTCAGCAGCACCGTGCGCCGCAGGAGCGGGACCACGACCAGCCAGAACTCCTGCCAGGGGGTCGCTCCGTCGACGCGGGCTGCGTCGCGCAAGGATTGCGGGATACCCTGCAGCGCCGCGACGAAGATGACCAGGTTGTAACCGAAATCCTGCCAGACATGCGCCACGACCACGCACAACATGGCCAGGGGCACGCCGAAGTAAACGGCGGTCGGATCCTGGAGCCAGGTCTTGGGTGGCACCAGACCGACGGCCTTGACCATCTGGCTGAGCAGGCCCCACCCTGGCGCGTACATGTAAGACCAGATGATCACGAGCGCGACCGACGACGAGATCGTGGGCAGGAAGTAGATCGCGCGGAAGAGCGTCTTGAATCGCTCGTTGATGCTCTCGAGCATCACGGCCAGCGGCAGGGTGACCACCAGGTTGAGCGGGAGCACAAGCGCAGTGAAGATGAAGGTGTTTCCGAATGCCAGGCGAAACACCTCGGCGGGCTTACCGTTTCCGGTCACAAGCTCGATATAGTTGTCGATCCCGACGAACGGGTTCTGGCCCCCAAGACCCAGGAGCCAGGAGCCCTGGCGGATGGGCGTGTAGCTGAAAAAGCCCAGCACCAACGCCCACACGATTGGGAAGAGCGAGAACACCGCCAGATAGATCAGGATGGGCGCCAGGCTCGCATACGCGAATCGCCGTTGCTTAGCCGCGAGCGCGCCGGGACGGGTTTGAGGCTGAGTGAATGAGGTCATGGGCATTCAGCCATTCTTTGTGGGAATGAGGACGCGCTGCGACGTCTGCCAGGGTTAGCCCCTCCCCCCGCGTGGAGGGAGGGGCCCGATGCGCGACCGGAGACCGGTCGGGTGTCTTAGTTGGATGCGTCCACCATCGCGTTCGCGTCATCGTGAATGCTGTTGGCGGCCTCCTCGGCGGTCATGGCGCCCTGGATGGCATTCAAGATCGTCGGGTAGACGATCTCGTACGCCAGCTGGTCCGAGTCCGTCAGGTTGCCCTGATACTGCCCGGCGTCAAGGATCGGCAGCACGGCCGCCATGTGCGGCGCCGCTTCGAGCAGCTTCGGATCGGCCGCGACCGCCTTCATGGCCGGGATGGTTGCCGAGGTCGAGTTGAAGTTATAGACGTTGGTCTGGTCGGTGCCCAGGAAGGCCGCCAGTTTCCAGGCCAGGTCGGGCTGGGTCGTGCTCTGGCTCACTACATAGCCCCAACCACCGACTGATGCGAACTTGTGGGTCGAGCCCATCAGCGGCGGCAGCGCAACGTAATCGAACGACAGATCGGGGTAAGCGATCCGAGCATCGCCCACATACCAGGAGCCGAGGATGCCGATGCCGTTATGGCCCTGGGCGAACGACTCGCCGACCCACTCGCTCTCGCCGTTGAAGATGATCGGGTCAACGATTTTGTCGGTCTGCGCCATATCGATCAGCTTCTGGATCGTGGCGATCGCCTCGGGCGAATTGAAGTTGAAGTGTTTGCCGTCCTCGGCGAAGTAATCGCTGCCCTGCTCGAGGATGCCGGCCAGGAAGTACGTGAAGAGCTGGTCGCTATTGGTGTAGTGCAGACCGGCGACGGTCATCACGTCGTCGGAGCCGACCTGGGTCAGGGCCTTGGCGTCAGAGACGACGGCGTCCCAGTTCGACCACTGCGGCGGATAGGTCAACCCGGCGGCCTCGAACAGGGCCGGGTTCACATAGGCGCCGCCGTACTCGATGTTGTACTCGGCCGGGAAGCCGTACAGCTTGCCATCGCAGGTCTGCCCGCCGAGCGGCGCGGCATAAAACATGCTTTGGGCATCGGCCAACGACACCACATCTGCCGGCACTTCGAGCAGCTGGCCGCCGGTGGCATAGCGGCAGGTGTAGCCGCCCGGGATCAGGATGACGTCGGCGGTGTTGCCCGCGGGTAACGAGGTCTGGATGGTCTGGATGAACACATCCCACGGAAAGGTCTCGTACTTGATTGTCACGTTCGGGTTCTGCTTCTGGAACTCGTCGAACATGGCCTGGTTGGCGGCGTTGAAGGCCGGGGCCTGATGCCCCCAGACCCGCAGTTCGATTGCCTCACCGCCCGGCGCGGCTTCGGTCGGTTGGGCGTCGGGCGCCGCGGTCGGTTGGTCAACCGCCGGCGTGCTCGATCCGCAGGCGCTCACGAGCAGCGCAGCGGCAAGCAGTCCACCAATCAACTTGTTACTCATGTGCTTCCTCCTTGTAGTGATGCACGGTCGATGACGGGCTCCGCTGGATCGGGAGCGAACTACACCAGGGTGACGACGGTCTCGAGATTGTGCGGCCGGTCGGGGTTCAGGCCCTTCGAGACTGAACGGGCAAACGCCAGGCGCTGGCCGATCGGCAGGACGAGCAGGCTGCGGGCGGTCTCGCCCAGGCCGGAAGCGAGCGCGAAATCCGCATCGGATTCGGCGATGGTCAGGATCCGGGCGCCGAGCTTGCGCATATCGTCCACCACGGCGCGTTCGGCCTCACCCTGTGCATCGGAGAGCTGCACGATCAACAGGGTGCCGGGCGTGACCATCGACATCGGGCCATGCCGGAACTCGAGCACGTGGAAGGGCTCGCTGTGGCTGAGCGACATCTCTTTGATTTTCAGGCTGATCTCGCCTGACAGGCCGTAGCGCAGGCCCGAGCCGAGGAAATAAAACCGATCGAGCGACGGATCACGGCCGAGCGCTTCGGCGAGCGGGCGGCTGTGGGTCAGGATCTCGGCACAGGCTTCGGGTGTGCGCTCCAATTCGCTCCAGAGGGCGTCGTCCTCACCCCAAATCGCGGCCAGCCCAAGCGCCGCCAGGTAGAGCGTGCTGAAGGCGCGGGTCTGGGCCACGCTGTCCTCCTGGCCCGAGGGCAGCACGAGGTTGTAGTCGCCGAGCGTGGTCAGGGCCCGTCCGGGATAGGCCGAGAGCGTCAGGATCGGGCCAAGCCCGCGGGAGCGGAACGCTTCGCAGGCGCGCAGGGTCTCGGTGGTTTCGCCCGAGCGGCTGATCGCGATCAGACAGGTTCGCGTTGCCTTCGGAAGGGCGGAGGCGTTCAGCCAAACTTCCGAGGCGGGCAGGGCGCGCGCGGGCAGACCGGTGTGGGCCTGCAGCGCCGCGGCCGCCGCTTGAGCCAGGTAGTAGGTTGATCCGCAGCCGATGAGGATCACGGCGGCGTCGGGCGCACCGCGCAACTCACGGCCGAAAGCGGCCAGGTCGGCGCGCTCGGCCGTGAGCACGGCCAGCGCCGCGCGCCAGCTCTCCGGCTGCGACTGAATTTCGTGATCGGTGTGGTGTCCGGTGGTGACCATGATGTGTGTTCCGACCGCAGACCGCGCGCAACCAGGGTTGCGGATCGTGGACTACGGCACTCGTGAATAAAACGACTTCAGCGGTCCGCCGTGCGCGGCCCGTTGCCAATGCCTAACTTGAAGATCCGGGCCGAGTTCTCGTGGTAGACCTTGCGCAGGACGTCGTCCGGCAGATACAGGCCGCAGATATGCCAACGGCCCTGTTGCGGCACTTCGCTGACGTTGTAGTTGAAGTACTCGTCGTCGGTCTCGAGAAAGCGGTAGTACAGGCGGTAGCTGTCCAGATCGGGCCCGGCATCCAGACCGAACAGGATCTGGTCGGCATGCTTGAGAAAAAAGCGGCGGGCCGTGTAGGGCTGACGACCGAGCTCGCCGATACGCGCGCTGAAATCGATGTAGAAGTTCGGGCAGCGCTCGAGCACGGCACCGACCCAGCCCAGGTCCTCGGCGTAGCAGCCGACATGGGCGCCGATGAAGGTCGTGCCCGGATGGCGCGCGATCACGGCCGCGAAGCCGTTGACGATATCGAGGAAGGGCGGGAAAGGCGGCGACGGGAAACTCCAGTCGGGGTGCGCGCCCAGTTCCTCCCAGCGCTCGTTGGTGGCGTCGATCGGGTCGAAGAAGGCCACGGGGTCGGCCACATGTGCCAGCACCGGCAGGCCGAGCTCGCCGGCTGTGGCCCAGAGCGGGTCGAGGCGGGTGTCGTCGACGGCCACCAGCGCGCCATGTTGATCGCGCACATGCAGGCCGAAAGGTTTCCAGATCTTGAGGCCCTCGGCGCCGCGGCGAACCTGCTCGCGGAAGCGTGCGGCGGCCCACTCGCCGAAGGAGTCACCCAGCTCCGGCCAGCGACTCCAGTCGACGCCGCCGAAGATCCGAAAGCGCTCAGGGGCCGCGTTCTTGAACAGGTCGAGGTGCTTGTGGAGCAGATCCTCGCCCCAGCCGCCATCGAGATCGATGTAGGCCACCACGCCGGCCTGATCGAGCGTGTCGAGCAACTCGGAGGCCGGACGTTGATCCCAGCCGCCGCCAAAGGGCTCTGCCAGGTGATTGTGCGCGTCGATCACGGGGAAGCGCGGGCGCTCGATGAGCGTGGTGCGCGTCACCAGTTTGGCGCGGGGCTTGAAATCGGTCAGGAGCATAGCGCCTCTCAGGCCAGCGCGACGCGCACACCGTGTGCGCGCAGCGACTGGACGAATGCGTCTGGTGCGCCGAGATCGGTGACGAGGGTATGCATTGCCGTCACCGGGGCCACAAAGGCGGTCGACACGCGGCCGCACTTGGTGTGATCGGCCACGACGATGGCCTCGGGCCCAATCTTCAGGATGGCGCGGTCAATCATGCTTTCCTGAAGGAATTCGTTTGTCAGACCGTGCTCCAGGTCGATCGCGCGGATGCCGAGGATGACGCGGCTGGTGCGCAACTCGACCAGCGCCTGTTCGGCGATATGGCCGATCAGCGAGAGCTCGCTCTTCCGCAATTCACCGCCCAGACAGACCATCGATACGCCGGGCGCGCTGGCCAGCATGTTGACGACCGGGATCGAGTTCGTGATCACGGTCAGGTTAGTGTGCTGGCGCAGATTGCGGGCGACCTCGAGCACGGTGCTGCCGGTGCCGAGGAAGACGGTTTCGCCGTCCTGCACCAGCGCGGCCGCGACCTGTCCGATGCGGCGCTTCTCGACGATCTGCTCGTCGGCGCGCTGGACAACCGGGGGCTCCGGCGGCGCCTGTTGCAGGGCGACCGCCCCGCCGTGCACCCGCTGGACCTGCCCGCGCTCGGCCAGAGCATCCAGGTCGCGCCGGGCCGTGGCGACGCTGATCGCGAAGGTCTCCACCACCTGCGGCACCGAAATGCGTTGGTGGGCCTGAATGTACGACAGCAAGCGGGCCTGGCGCTCAAAAGACGAGGCCGGCGTCAGCGGAACCTGATGGGGCAGGGTCTGATGCGTCATGATGTTTGTGATTGCTTGTGCTGCCAATAAGTTACACAATACATCATAAAGAGTCAAGAAACTCACATATAGTGATTTATTATGCTTCTTTTGATAAACATAAAATATGACTACATCGCCAGGCGGGGCCTAAGCTGTGAAGGCGGCTCAGCCCTGGGGCAACGGCAGGGGGTATGTGGCGTTTAGGGCGTCGATGCTGTTTGCGGGCTGAGGAGCCGACATCGGGATACATCGGGACATATCGGGACACACCGGGAGTATCCCGATGTGTCCCGATGTCCGACCCTACTCGTACCTGAGGGCCTCGGCCGGGGTCACGCGCGACGCCTGCACCGACGGCAGCCAGGTGGTGAGCAGCGTCATGCCGAAGGCCAGGCCGGAAACCGTCAGCAGTTCGGTCCAGGGCACCTGGAAGGTTACCCCCGGGATGTCGACGGCCATGTCCGTCACCATCTGATAGGCCGGGATGAGCGCCAGCCCGGCCCCCAGCCCGATTCCCAACAGGGCAACGAAGGCCGACTCGATGATGAAGCTCCAACTGATCATCTCGCGTTGGAACCCAAGCGCGCGCAGCATGCCGATCTGCTGGCGGCGTTCGACCACGGCGCGAGTGCTGATCACGCCGAGCGCCGCGACGCCCACGACCAGGCCGAGAGTCAGGAAGCCCAGCAGCAACTGCTGGAAGACCAGCTGGGTCGCCATGGCGTCACGCAGTTCCTGAGCCTGGTCGACAGCCTCTAGCCCGTTCTTGAGGAAGGCACTTTCGAGCGCGGCGCCCGCCTGTTCCGGATCGACACCCGGGGCCAACACGATGTAGTACGTGGGCGTCGGGAGTTCGGTGGGCCACTCACGCTCGATCGTCTCGACCGAGGTCATCAGGCCATAGCCGGTCAGGGCGCTCTGCTCCAACACACCGATGATCGTCAGCTCGAAGGTCGTGCGCGTCTCCGGGTCGCGGGCCTGCAGCGTGATCGGCTGCATGGTCTCATCCTCAAGGAAGACGCCGTCCAACTTGAACTCGGGTCCGCCGATGACGATGTTGGTCGTGGTGCGTGCGGGCACGGCCAGACGATCCACGACGGCGTAGCCGGGGTGGTCGCGTACGGCAGCCCAGATCTCCTCCGACGTCTCGTAGCCGACAGCCTTGACGCCGATCTCGTAATCCAGGGCGTTGAGATAGGCCTCGTCGATCGCGTTGACGTAGTAACCCGACCACAGATCGCCGCGGTCCTGCTGCAGCTCGACGTTCAGGCCGCGTTGCGCCGCGATCACGGCGTAGTCGGCCCGGGCCACCCGCGGCTGTGACGCGATCGCCCGGGGCAGGTCCTCGACCGGGTTTGTGTGGCTGGAGGCCACGCGCAGGTCAAAGCCGCCCGTGAACGAGTCGGTGTCCGTCAGCACGACGTCGTTGACCTTGAAGAGTGTGGCCATGAAGATCACGCTGAACATCACGACCGCGAAAATGCCGATGGTCATCCCGGTGCGGTAGCGATTCGCCAGCGGGTAGGCGATCGCCATCCGCAGCACCGGCGCAAAGCGCGGGGAACCGCCCAGGACCAGCAGGATGCCGCGCAGCAACAGATCGGCGTTGTACATGATGATCAGCACCGCGCCCGTGACCAGGAAAATGCCGGAGATGAAGAGCATCTCGGGGCCGCCGCTCAACTCGGGCACGCCCAGGCGCTCCTCGATCGCGCCGGAGGGCAGGGACCAGAAGAGGGTCATTGCCAGGCCCAGGACGGAGTACGCAATCCGATCGGCCAGGCCGGGCCAGCGCTTGAGCAGAGGCAGCAGGATCAGGCGCAGCATGCGCCCGCCGCCGAGGATGATGAACGAGATACCGATGCTGTAAGCCGCGGCGCTCGTGGTCTGCAAACCCAGCGGGAAGAGCACCAGTCCGAGCAGCAGGGTGAGTGGGCCGGCTGTGAACCCCATCCAGACGATGCGCCACACGCTGGCCGGGACGCCGACGAACCAGGCCCACAGCGCTTGAAAGAACTTGAGGTTGAAGATCAGGCGGAAGACCTCGCCGACGGCCCGGATCGGGCCAAGCAGCACGTCGCGCAGGTAGTTCGGCGCCCGTGGCGGCTCGGGCAGGTCACGGATGGCGGCCACGATGTTGAGCCGGCTGACGCGATAGGCCGAGGCCAGCACCGTGGCAAACGTCACAAGCATGCCGAGCGAATACGAGATCAGCAGGCTGCGAGCGGTGAAGGTCGGCGTGATGGCCAACCCCTGGCCGGCAAAGGCCTGGCCCAGCGTGGTCGCGATGATCAGGCCGGCGCCCACCCCCATGGCCACACCGACCGCCGCAGCCGCCAGGTCATAGGCGGTGCCCTCGAAGACGAACATCTCCATCAGATGGCCGCGCTGCGCGCCGACCGCGCGGGCCATGCCCATCTCGGACTTGCGCTCAGCGGCCAACATCACGAAGATCAGGAAGATCAGGATCACACCGGCTGCGATGCCGAACAGGCCCGAAACGATGAAGATCGTGGTGAAAGCGCTGGCCGCCAGCTCGCCTTGATCCAACAGGTCGCGTTTGTTGTCGCTGACGGTCAGGGTCGACAATTCGCCGAAATGATCGGCCAGCCGATCGCGCAACGACTTGGTGCCCCAATTCGCGTCGGTCAGGATCGACTGGACCCGGTCGGTCAGCCCCGTGTCGGCCAGCAGGCTCAAGACATCCGGTGTCAGAGCCCCGCTCTGCAGCCCGGCGGCCAGGGCTTGCAGATCGCTCTGGGTATTCCCCTCCGTCGTCGCCGCGGCAGTCGTGATGGCCGTCGCCGCGGACGAGTCACGCGCCAGGAGCGAGAAGATCCGGTTGGCCGTCTGCGGATCGGTCAGCAGGCCGCGCAGGTGGGCCGTGACGGCCGGGCTGTGCTGGACGCCGCTGAGCGCATCGCCTTGGTTCGAGATCAGGATCAGGTTGATGTGACCCGGCGCGTTGAACAGAGCCTGCGCCTGATCGAGGCGCATCAGGAGGCGCGCATTCTGCCCCTGTGCCGCGATCGCGCGGACCGTGTAGCGTTCCGGGCGCCGCCCGACGTACAGCTCGAGCACGTCCCCGGGCTGGGCGCTCAACGAACGCGCGGCTTCGGCGTTCAGGTAGAGCTCTTTGGGCCCCAGCGCCTCGAGCGCCAGCAGTTGGCCGGCCGCATCCGTGATCTCCTCGCGGGCCAGGATCGAGACATCGCCGGGGCGCAGGCCAAAGATCCCGACGTTGCGCAGGCTGCGCCGTTGCGTGACGTTGACGACCGGCAGGGCATCACTGATCGCGGGGAGCACATGGTCGACCAGGTCGTAATCAGCCAGCTGCGCTGCCAGTTCGGTCTGGCGCTCCTCTCGGAAATATCCCGGCCCGGCGCTGCCGGAGCTCAATGTCTGGCCGCGACCGCCCTCGATCACCTCGTCCATCTCGCCCAGGCCCTCGATGGCCAGGGCGCGGATGGTGCTCGAGAGCGTGTCGCCGGTGACGAAGGCGGCTGTGATGATCAGGGTCGCCAACATCAAGCCGAGCACGATCAGAACCGACTGGGCTCGGCGCCGCGGGATCGGGCGAACGCCCAGCTTGAACATCACGGGCCGGCGCCAGGCGAGCAAGGCCAACGCGCCGACCACCAACAGCAGCGCTGACGTCAGACACCCGGCGATGCTGGCCATCTCCAGGCCGAAGAGCTTTTCCATGATTACCGTTCCTGGGCCGTTGTCCCGTCGATCTGGCCGTCGCGCATCCGCACGATCCGGCCACAGCGGGCCCCGATGCTGCGGTCGTGGGTGACCAGGATGAAGGTCAGGGTCTGTTCGCGATTGAGCCGGATCAACAGATTCATGATGTCGTCGGCGGTTTCGGAGTCGAGGTCGCCGGTCGGCTCATCGGCCCAGACGATCGCGGGGCGGTTGACGAGCGCGCGCGCGATCGTCGTGCGTTGGCGTTCGCCGCCCGAGAGCTCGCCCGGTCGATGGTAAGCGCGATGGGCCAGCCCGACTTCGCTGAGCGCCTCGAGCGCCCGGGCCCGGGCGTCGCGCGGGCGTGTGCCCGAGACCAGCAGCGGCAGTTCGACGTTCTCAACCGCGCTTAGGACGGGCAGCAGGTTGTAGAACTGGAAGACGAAGCCCATGCGCCTGGCGCGATAGTTGGTGCGTTCGCGGTCGGACATGCCGGAAAGCGACACGCCTTCGATGATCACGTCGCCGCCGTCGGCGGCGTCGAGACCGGACAAGCAGTTGAGAAGCGTGGTCTTGCCGCAGCCCGACGGGCCCATCACGGCCACCATCTCGCCGCGTTGCACGTGCAGGTCGACGCCGCGCAGTGCGGCGACGCCCACGGTGCCGGTGTGATAGGTCTTCTGGACGCCGGTCGCTTTGATGATCAGGTCCGGCGCGGTGATGGCGTCGGTGGGGGAGATTTCAGCGGGGCTTGAGGCGTGACTCATAGATTGGCCTGCCATAAAAGTGAAACGGAACTGGGCGCCCACAAACGCGGATCGGGCTTTCCCGATCAGTGTAGATGATCCTCCGGTCCCCTGTCACGCGCGTTATGCACGGCGGGGTCGTCGATGTGGTTCAGCCTGGATGATCGGCTTGGGAGCCGCATGTGCGCTGGAGAGCATTACGTGTAAGTCGCCGCCGTGTTGCACGCCCGGGATGCGCGCGGCCGGCGGCGGGGGGCTCCTGCCCTGGCGCTAGGGTGCCGGCGCAGTGGCGCTTTGTAAGAGAAAGGGGCGTAATTCGGGGCTCAGGCGGAACCAAAAACGCGGCAGGGCGGGAGATCGGTCCCGCCCTGCCGCCTGTGTCAAACGCCGGATCGATTAGGGGCGGCGCGGGCCACCCCCGTGGCCGCCACCATTCCCACCCCCGTTGCCGCCACCGGTGCCGGTACCGTTTCCAGCACCGTTGCCGTTGCTGCCGCTCAGGATCGAGGCGTAGGTCTCGGCGCTCAGCATCTGCGGCGAGTAGGCCGTACCCGCCTGGGCCTCGTAGCCGCGGACGAAGGCGCGCAGGTGGCTCTCGGAACCGGTGCGCAAGTTCGCGTACACCGCCAGGATATCGGCCTGGTCGGTCAGCGCGATCCGCTGATCGAGGTCGGCGATGTCGACTTCTTCGATCAACGCTCCGACAGCGAGGGCCTCGGCCGCGGATTGTGAGCCGCGACCGACCAGGTCGTTGTAGAGGGCCTGCAGATCGGGATTCACGAAGACACCGGGTTCGGTCGCCGTCTTGTCGGCCACGCCGTAGCGCTCGAGCAGCGTGGCCACAGCATCGGTGTGCGTCTGCTCACTGGACGCGATGCTGTTGAACTGCGTCAGCCCCCACTGTTCGTACAAGGTCACGTACACGTCATGGGCGAGTTTCTCTTCTTCGCGCATGAAGAGCAGGCCGTCGATCTCGGCCTGGGTCAGGCCGGCCGGGTCTGCCGCGGGCAGGGCGGCACCGGTGCCCGATTGAGCCGACCCGGCACCGCTGCCACGATTGCCCTGACCGGGTGCCGTGGGCTGATTCTGGCCCGGCACGGTTCCCGCCGGCTGGGTCTTGGTCGCCTCATTGTGCCAGGGGCGGCCTTGCGCCAGCGCCGGGCTGGCCATTGCGACAAATGCGATGCCGATGGAGGCGGCCAGGAGGCTGCCGAGGACGATTTTGTTGTTCATGGTGTTTACCTTTTTCGATGTTTTTCTTTGACCTGCGCGGACCCTGCGCCGGCCCCGTGGCCGCCGCGTCCGTGTTCGTCCGCGCTCAACACCCTCATCCTAGGTCGCGCGTGTGGTGATCTTGTGGAGGTCCTGCGGGGTTTGTGTAAGGCGAGCCGTAAACGAAAGGCGAGGCGCAGAAGGGGTTGCGTTTGGCGTAACAGTGCCCTTCTGCGCCTCGTTCCTGACGCGTTATCTACGCGTTGCGTAGTTTCCAGAGTGCCAGGGATGCCCCAACCAGGGTCGCCAGAACGAAAGCCGTCGGGATGCCGATCAGGGCCGCGATCCGCCAGTCCACGACCGGTGCTGAGGCGGGGCTTGCGCCCGCTCCGACCGGATCGGCCGCTGTGGCTGTCTGCGGCTGCTCCTGCGCCAGGGGTTGGGCGTTCGGGGCGGCGTTGGCGCGCTGCCACGGTGGCCCGCCGAAGCCGCCTCCGGTCTGAGGCACGGCCACGGCCGGCGCCGTCGGCTCCCAGCTGCGGAGATACGCCACAATCGCTTCGACCTCGGTCTCGCCCAGTCGATCGCCCCAGGCCGGCATCGCTGTGCCCGGCACACCCTGGCTGATGATCTGGATCAAGGCAGCGTCGGCGGTGTATGTTTCGAAGAAAGGCTGTTCATTCAGCGCCGGGGCGCGGCGAGTGCCCTGGCCCTCTGTGCCATGGCAGCGCGCACAGGAGGCTGCATAGAGCTGCTCACCGGCTGCCAGGAGCGCTTCGGTGACGATGATCGGCCGCGCCGGCGGCTCCGGGATTGCATTAGCCGGGAGTTCATCCCAGCGTTGAATGAGCAGAACCACATCCCCGATCTGCTCGGGCGTCAGCGTGCCCGCCCAGGCCGGCATCACCGTCCCGGCGACGCCGCTGGTCACGGCTGTCGTCAGCTGAGCCGCGCTGCGATCGACTCGGAGCGCTTCGGTGTTGAGCGCCGATGCGAGGCTGGTGCCCTGCCCGTTGGCGCCGTGGCAGGCCACGCACTCGGTTGCATAGGTCTGAACCGCGGATGCCAACCGTTCGCCGTCCGGCAAGGCTGCAATCTGCAGGAGCGTCTCGTTCGTCACCGTCACGCTGATCGGCGCGCGCGGTTCGAGGCCCAGGCCCACCACGACACCGCGGGTCGACAGCCAGTCGCCCTGTTGGATCACAGCGATCAGGCTCTCGATCTGGGCGTCGTTGAGCGGGCCGCCATCGGTGACGCTCCAGGCGGCCATCGCGGTGTCGTAGCGCCCGCGAGCAATGACCTTGTAGAGCGTGTCGAAATCCATGGCGCGCAGGCCCTCCGAGTCCAATGCCGGGGTGGCGCCGAGGCCTTCGCCCGCCGCGCCATGGCAGACAGCGCAGTCCTCGGCATACAGCTCCTGACCTTCAGACACCTGTTGTGTGAGCAGATCCAGCTGTGCCTGCGCCTGTCGGGCCGGCTCGAAGAACATGTACAGGCCCAGTGCGATCGACAGGACCAGCGCCGCGAAAAAACCGATCAGATAGTGTTGACGCATAGTGCTCTCCTAGGCGTAGACCAGCTGGCCTGGGTCGAACTGCTCGCGCTCGAGCGGCCGACTGGTATCGACCTGCACCTGGCCTTCGATGATTTGAACCGCGAACCGATCCAACGGCCGCGGTGCAGGTGCGTTGAGCACCTGGCCGGTCCCATCGAAGGCTGAGGCGTGACAGGGGCAGATGAACTGCCCGCGGGCGGGATCCCAGGGCACCGCGCAGCCGAGATGCGTGCAACGGCGATACAGCGCCAAAAAGCCCCGGTCGGCGAGGCGGGCGAGGTAGAAGCGGCCTTCGTTGAACGGCGTCACAGAGCCGGCCGGGAAGTCGTCGACCGGCCCGCAGCCGATGACCCCGCCGAACTCACCGGCGGACACGCGGGGCAATGCGAACTGCATGGAGGCCAACCCGGCCTCCAATGCGGCGACGCCGGCCAGCACACCCCAACCCAGCTTGAGAAAATCGCGACGAGTCGGCGAAGTCGGCGCGTCGGGTGTCGTCGGAAAAGTGGTCATAGCGATGTCCTCAGATTTCAATGAACGGTTGCGGCGACATCCCAGGGCCACATCAACGCCATGCCCGGTCCGCGGAAGAAGATGCCGATCAGGGTCAGGATCAAGAACCCGGTCAGGATCAGGATGAAGAGGCTGAGCGTCGCCTCACAACGCGTGGCTCGAAAGAGCCGTCGCATGAGCGCTCCATACCCGAACAGCCCAAGAAGCAGCGCGGCCAGGGGCACGATGCCGTTTGATACCAAAGTAGGTAGGCTGGGTAGGAGCGCGGGCAGGTCGAGCGCGACCTCGTCCAGCAACACATAGCCCACCGTCAACACCAGACCGGCTGCGGCGCTCAAGGCGGCCAACCAGCGCCCACGACGCGAGCGGAAGTACACGCCGACGCTGTCCATGTCGCTGTCGAGATAAGGCAGAGCCGCCAACCCCAGCAAAGCCAGTCCGGGGATGACGATCGCGCCGATCAGCGGATGGAAGTGCAACAGCAACTCCTGGATGCCCATGAAGTACCAGGCCGCCTTGGCCGGGTTCGGGCTCAAGTCGGGGTTGGCCAGCGGCTCGAGCGGGGCGTTGACGGTCATAGACCAGAGCACCAGAGCCGTCACCGTGACGGTCGCCCAGACGGCCTCCGGGCGCACCAGATCGGAGAAAGTGGTGACGTTCTCGTCCTTAGTCACCGGCGGCTCGTCGATGCCGCGGGGCAGCGAGAGACCGCCGTCCTTGCGGACCCGCCAGAAATGGAGGCTCATCAGGAAGAGCATGGCGAGCGGGATCACCGACAGATGCAGGGCGTAGAAATTCAGCAGCGTGGCCGACCCGATCTCGGGACCGCCCAGCAGCACCTGCGCGATCGTGTTCCCGATCAGAGGCACATACGTCACGATGCTGGCGCCGACGGTGATCCCCCAATAAGCGAGCTGGTCCCATGGCAGGAGATAGCCTGTGAAGTTGGCCGCCACAGTCAGCAGCAGCAAGGCCACGCCGACCAGCCAGTTGAAGGCGCGCGGTTCGCGGAAGGCACCTGTGAAAAACACCCGTAGCAGGTGCAGGGCGGTCACGACCACGAGCGCGTTGCCGGCCCAATGATGAAGGTTGCGGACGAGCTGGCCATACCAGACCAGCGTCTCGAGGGCCAGGATCGACTGATAGGCCTTTTCCGGCGCGGGGGTGTACACGAACATCAGCATCGCACCGGTCACGGCCAGCAGCACCACTAACAACGCCGAGAGCCCGCCCAGGCCCCACGAGTACGTAAAGCGTAATGTGCGGACGGGCACCTGCGAAGGATGCAGATGCAGGATGAGGTTGTTCATCACGATGCGAAGACGGCTGCGGCGGTCCCCGGAAAACGGCTCGCGCACAGCGCTGCGCCACAGTTTCTTCCAGATCGGCAGCGGCGCCGGGGTAGTTTCGCTCATGGGTCGGCTTCCTCCCAGGTCAATCACGATGAACGTGAGTGGCCCCTGCGTTTAACACCGGACGACTACCAGTGACTGCCCGAGCATAGCGAGCGCCTGTGGAAGAGCGATGGAGGCTCTCTGCAGACCTGCCTTACCGAAACTGCGCAGCTTCTCCACATGGCATTGCTACGCTGATCGTCAGGTTCGAGAAACACCGAATCCAAAGAAGGAGTAGAGCATGGTCAAGAAAATCGTGATCGGGGCGCTGTCCCTTATCGTGGTCGGCGCTGTGGGGATCGGGGTGTACGACTACGTCAGGGCTGCGCCGGTCGATGCCCAGTCAACCACTGCGGGCACGCTCGGAACGCAGGCACAGGTCGGCGTGGGGCAAGGCAATGCCCACGGCGGTGGGCAAGCCGCCGGGGCTGTTGTCGGCCAGCAAGGTGCCGGGACGGGCGATCCTCAGTCGGTGCCCAGCAGCGAGTGGACGACCCGGATGGGCGTGGTCCAGGCGGTGGAGGTCAACGGCCTCAGCCTGCTGACTGCCGACGGTCAGCCGCTGTGGATCCAGCTCGGCCCCAATCACTTTTGGAGCGGTCAGATCGCGTTTGCGGTCGGGGACGCGCTGACGGTCACGGGCTTCGACGAGAATGGGCAGTTCATGGCCGCCGCGATCGTCAACGACACCGGCGGGCAGGCTTTCACGCTGCGCAATGAGGCGGGTCAGCCGCTCTGGGCAGGTGGTAATGGCGGCAGTGGCGGAAACGGCGGGGATGGCGGCAAGGGAAACGGAAACGGCAATCGGTGAGCCGGGCCGACCAAACACAAACACGTGAAAGGGCCGGTGCGCCACACCGGCCCTTTCACGTGTTTCAGACGGCCGGCAGCTCGAACCAGAAGTGGCTGCCGCGACCGACTTCGCTTTCGACCCCGACCCGGCCGCCCATGACTTCGACCCAGGCCTTGGTGATGGCCAGGCCCAACCCGGTGCCGCCACTGGCCCGCGCTCGGGATTTGTCGGCGCGATAAAACCGCTCGAAAACGTGGCCAAGCACCTCGGGTGGGATACCTTCGCCGGTATCTGCCACAGTGACCCGCACGCTGCCCATCAACGGCTCCGTGTGAACCGAGATCGTGCCTTCCGCTGGCGTATGACGCAGGGCGTTCGCGATCAGGTTGCGTAACGCCTGCGCGATCCGATCGGGGTCGCCGCGCACCCGGGCTGGCGCGGCGCGTACGTCGAGGCGCACACCCTGCGCGTCGGCGGCTGCCGCGAACTGCGCCCCGGCCTGCCCGAGCAGCCCGCCCAGATCGACCTCACGGCTTTGCAGCGAGAGCCGGCCGGCATCGGCCAGGGCCAGCTCGCGGAGATCATCGACCAGGCGGCTGAGCAGCCGCGTCTCGTCGTATAGATTGGCGATCTCGGCTGCTTCCAGCGGGTAGACCCCGTCGAGCAGGGCGCGCAGGTTACCTTGCATGACGGTCAGCGGCGTGCGCAGTTCGTGAGCGATGTCGGCCATCAAGTTGCGCCGCGCCGTCTCGGCCGTCTGCAGCGAGTCGGCCATGGTGTTGAAGGCGCGGGCCACATCCGCGATCTCGTCGGCGCCCGAGACCGGCGCGCGCTGAGCCCAGTCTCGATCGGCAAACGCGTGGGCGGCGGCGGCGGTCCGGGCCAGCGGCGCCGCCAACGAGCGGCTAATGATCACGCCCAGACCTATGCCGATGACCAGCGCGATCAGGCCTGCGATCGCCAATGCCAGTTGCAGCTGGTTGAGAAAGGCTTGCTGGGTCGGTGTGAATGTCGTGGTCGTCCCCGCCGGTATTTCGAAGACCACGTAACCAACGATTGCGCCGTCCACGATCACGGAGATCGTGCGGGCGCGCTCGTCGGTTGAGAGCGGCGTGCCGACGCGGGCATTGGCTTCATCGAAGACCACGGTCCCGGAGGCGTCGGCGATCAGCAGCGTCGGGCGGTTGCGTCCAGCCCCGCGGCCGGGCCCCCCCGGCCCCGGCACGGCGGCCCCCACGCCCTCCCAACTCTGATGCGTTGTGTAATAAGCGGCCAGCACGTCGAGATCGCCGCTCGAGAGGAAGGCCTCCTGGCGAGCGATGTAGGTGCTGAAGGCCTGGGACGCGCTCCAATTGGCGAGCAGCCCGAAGATGCCGACTCCGCTGATCGTCACAAGGACGAAGGCCAGGGCCAGGCGGACCCACAGGCGGTTCATGTCGTCTCCTCGGCCAACCGATAGCCGACACCGAAGACCGTCTCGATATAGCGGGGCTTGCTCGGATCGGGCTCGATCTTTCGCCGCAGGTTCTTGATGTGGCTGTCGAGCGTGCGTTCGAAACCCTCGTAGGAGTATCCGAGCGCGCGCTCGATCAACTCCCCGCGGGTGAAGGCGTGGTTGGGGTTCTCGATCAAGGCCTTGAGCAACGCAAACTCGGTCGGAGTCAGGTCAACCGGTGCGCCGTCGACCTGCAGGACGTGACCGTCGACGTCGAGCCGCAGGCCTCCGCTTTGGAGGATATGGGCGGCCGGGGCCGGGCCGCCAGCGCGGCGGAGCAGGGCGCGCACGCGTGCCACGACCTCGCGCGGGTTGAAGGGCTTAGTGAGGTAGTCGTCGGCGCCGAGTTCCAGACCCAGGATCTTATCCTCATCCTCCACCTTGGCCGTCAGCATGAGCACCGGGGTGGCGCTCAGAGTCGGATCCGCCCGCAGCCAGCGCACGACGTCCCAGCCATCATGGCCCGGCAGCATCAGATCGAGGACCACCAGGTCCGGCTTTTCGCGCCGAATGGCATGCATCGCGGCGTCGCCGGTCTCGGCGGTCAGGGTCGTGAACCCGGCCTGGCTCAGGTAGGTACTCACCAGTCGTAGGATTTGTCGGTCGTCATCGACGACCAGGATTCTTTGCGCCATCGCTGTCTCGCCTTAGATCGGATGCTATGCGACAGATACTTTACTTCGATTCCAGGGGCAGCGCTTCTTGGGTCGTCCCAATGGGGCCATTGCATCGAATTCGCGAGGACCGGTTTCTTTGCCACGAATTTCACGTATTGCTACGAATTCCCACGATTGGGGATCGTTCGTGCCGATTTGTTTCAAATCGTGATATTCGTGGCAAACGCGCGCTGTTTTTCTTTAGGTGCGTAAGCCTCGGGTCGTCAGGGCACCGCCTGGAGCGTCGCAACGGCAATCTGGATGGTCTGGACATCCGCCACGAGTCCTTGATTGGCCAGATCCTTGATTGCCGTTTCGAGCGCGGTCCCGGCCGGCAGATGGAGCGCTGCCAGCAGCACGTCGGGTGCGATGGCGCAATCGGCACTGACCTCGGCCAACGTCATCCGACCACGAATGGTGCAGGCAGCGATCTGGCCCTGACCGTCTCCGGAGCCCTGCGCCCCGCCGCCGAGCGGCTCGGGGAGGTGGGTCGCCGTCGGCGACAAGGCTTCGGGCGTTGGCGTGGTGCGGGCGGTGGGCGACGACTCCGGCGGCCGGGCCGTGGCCATTGCCGGCACCTCTGCCGGAAGCACTGCTGTCGCCTCTGCCGGCGTCGCGCCGACCAGCCACGCGCTCAGGCGCGTGCGCAGGGTCGACACCTCGAAGCCGGGCACGACCGCTTCCAGATCCTTCAGAGCGGTTGCCGGTGGAATATCCGCGGGGATGTTCATCAGCGGGTAGAGTTCATTGAGCGGGATCGGGATCCCGTCGCTGACCTGCTGCAGCGTCATCCAGCCTTTGACGGCCGCAGGGGTCAGGGCGTCCAGCGCGGTTGAGTCGCGGCCGCTGGTCGACCACAGGCCGAAGGCCTGCGCGCCGAAGACCGTCCCAAACATGAGGGTGACGGTCAGGGCGGGCATGATGAAGGGGTTGATGCGCATGGGGGTCTCTCGCTGCGGAAAGCTGAGTGATCGGGCAATCGGCGGTGGTCAGTCGCCGGTCGACGGTTGGGCGACCGGCGTTTTCCGGCGCGGGAGCCAGGCCGGCGCAAGTTGGACCGCGAGCGTGTCGTGTCGTGGGCAGGCCTGGACGCAGGCCAGACAGCCGATGCAGTTGCTGCTGATCGTCTCGGCGTTGGCCACGTTGAGTTTGACCGGGCAAGGGCGTTCGCACAGGGCGCAATCTTTGCAGGTGGCTTCGGCGCGACGGATGCGCAACAGGCTCAGATTGCCCAGCAGGCTGATCGCGCCTCCCAGCGGGCACAGGTAACGGCACCAGGCCCGCTCGACCAGGAGCGAGCCGACCACCACGACCAGAGCGGCAACATAAGCCGTCAGGTGCTCGGTCGGGTTGAAGTCGAACAGCCACTCGAGGCTGAAGAGGGTGCGATAAGGGTCGATGTCCGCGAACATCAGCGTGACCGTCGTGGCGGTCTTGTACAGGATCAGGGTCAACACCACGTACCGACCGTAGCGCAGCACCCGATCCAGCGCCTGAGGCACGTGGATCTCCGGGATGCGCAGGCGGGTGCGCACCCAGTTCAACGCGTCTTGCAGCGCACCGAACGGGCAGACCCAGCCGCAAAAGGCGCCGCCGGAGACCAGCACGGCCAGCAGCAGCCCGGCCGCCAGCACCAGGTTCGAGAGGTGGGTCTTGGGCACAAAGGAACCCCCGCTGACGATCCACGTCCACAGCGTTTCAAAGCCGCCGAAGGGGCACAGCGCGTCTATCGACGGCGTCGCGCCGTCCATCGTCGAGAGATTGTGGACCACGGCCGCGGTCAGGATGATGCCGGCGAAAATCGCCTGGCTCACATGTCGCAAGATCTGGGTGCGGCTATGGCGGGCGCGATAGCGGCGAGCGGGCGAGTCCCCCGAGGTGGGGCGGGTCGAAACGGCCATGTCATCCTCCTGGCAGGCGGGTACCCGCTCAGTCTAGACAGGAGGTGTGGAGGACCTGTGGAGGCGGTCAGGCCGGTGCCAGGGGCAGGGTCAGGGTGACGCGCACGCCCTGGCCGGGTGGGCTGGCGATCTCGATCTGACCGGCGTGGGCGAGGGTCAGGGCGCGTGCAATCGACAGGCCGAGCCCGACGTTACTCTGGCCGGGCCGAGCGCTGCGGGCGCTATCGGCCCGGTAGAAGCGATCGAAGACGTGCGGCAGGTGCTCGGCCGGGATCCCGCTCCCGGTGTCGGTGACCGTGATCTGGTAGCGACGACCGAGTTTCGCGCCCTGCAATCGGATGGCGCCGCCGGCCGGGGTGTGGCGCAGGGCGTTGTCGAGCAGGATGAGGATGACCTGGCGCAGCCGGGTGACGTCGCCCGACACGACCCCGGCCTCGGCCTCGGCCGTGAGCGACACCCCGGCGGTTTCGGCGACGCGGCCCATCTGGCGCTCGATGTCGGTCAGGAGGGCGTCCAGCGCAACGGGCTTGCGCTCCAGCGTTAGGCGCCCGGCGTCGAGCCGCGAGAGCACGAGCAGGTCGTCGACCAGGCGCGCCATGTGATCGGTCTCTTGCAGCACGTCTCCAAGCAGCGCGCGCGCATCCGTGTCGTCGCGCGGCAGCTCGCGCAGGGCCACCTCAGCGCTGGCGCGGAGCAGGGTGAGGGGGGTGCGCAGTTCGTGGCTGGCATTCGAGATGAAGGCTTGCTGGCGCGTCCAGGCGTTCTGGGCTGCACCCAGGCTGCGCCCCGCCAACCACCAGCTTCCGACGCCGACAAAGACCGCGCTCACGGCGCTTAATCCCAAAAGGACGAGCAACAGCTGACCAAGCACCTGGTCCTGGTCGCGCAACGACCGGCCGACCTGCAGCGCCGTCACCCCGTTTCCCTCCATGACCCGATAGGTCAGCAGACGCATCGGCGTCCCGTCGCCGGCGCGGACGGTGACCAGATCCCGACCGGCGACCAGCGCGCGTTCGGCTGCGGCGTTGTCGGGGTTGACCTGGGCGCCCGCGCTGGTCTGGGCTGACCACTGGCCGACGTCGCTCAAAGCCAGCACGAAGACCGAGGCGAGTTGGCCGTCGTTAGCGCGCTCAGCGTCGAGCGATTCGCGCGTCGCCCCAGTCGCGGCATCTTCGTGCTCATCGTCGGATTCCTCGTCATCGTCGTGTTCGTTGCCCTCTGGTTCGTCCGGGAGGGCCGGCGTCGGTGTCGCGCCGCGATTGCGTTCCGCAAACCAGGCGGCGTTGGCGGTCTCCAGTTCGGGCGGCAGCTCCTGATCGAGCAGCTGAAGCTCAACGGCCATCACGTGCTGCAGGGCCAGATCGGTTGTGTTTTGGAAGTACAAAGCCAGCAACTGATAGGCGCCGCCGCCGATCAAGGCCACGAGCACCATGGCCGAGGCGAGGTACAACGTCGTCAGCCGCCAGCGCAGCCCCTTAAACA
>JAEURK010000220.1 GCA_016789175.1 Anaerolineales bacterium | reverse complement strand
TTCCTGCTGCCGGCGCCGTCGCTGATCTGGACGACATTCTGGCGTGTGCTGCCCGACCTGGCGATCTCGACCGGCTACACCGCCGGCAACGCCCTCGGCGGCCTCCTGCTTGGCGCGACCCTGGGCGTGATCGTGGCCCTGGCGACCGCCCGCTGGACCGTGATCAACGAGGGCCTGATGCCTTTCGCGATCGCGGTCAACGCGATGCCGATCATCGCGCTCGCCCCGATCCTCAACCAGTGGTTCGGGTTGCAGAACCCGCTCTCCAAGATCAGCGTGGTGGCGCTCCTGGTCTTTTTCCCGGTGATGATCAACATGGTGCGCGGGTTGACGCAGGTCAGCCCGGCCGCGCTCGAGTTGATGCGCTCGTATGCGGCTACGGAATTCACCATCCTGCGCCAGCTACGCCTGCCCAATGCCCTGCCCTTCCTGTTTGCAGCCCTCAAGGTCGGGAGCAGCCTGAGCGTGATCGCGGCTGTGGTCAGCGAGTATTTCGGCGGCACGCAGCGGGCGCTGGGTCAGTACATCTCGCAACGCGCCGGCCTGTTCAACTTTCCCGAGGCCTGGGCCGGGATCGTCGTCGCCTGCCTCCTGGGGCTCAGCCTTTACGGCCTGGTCATCGCCGTCGAACGCCTGGCCATGCCGTGGAGAAGAGACGAATAGCGGGGACCAGGGATGGCCGGCTGCCATCTGCGTTCCCGGATCGGAGGTTCCAACCCACAAGTACTTCACCCCGCCCTTCAAGCCATCGTCATTCACACAGGAGGAGACCGTCTTATGAAGCACAAGATCCTACGCTGGTCCGGGCCCGTGCTGGCCGCCGCTCTGCTGGCCGCAGCCTGCGCGCCGGCCGCCACCCCCGTGGCGACCGAGGCGCCGGCCGCCGCGACCGAAGCGCCGCCAGCCGCAATGACGCCGGTCAAATTGCAGCTGCAGTGGTTCCCCCAAGCGCAGTTCGGCGGATATTACGCCGCGTTGGCCGAGGGTTACTACAAGGCTGAAGGCCTCGACGTCACGATCCTGCCGGGCGCGGTCGACATCGTGCCCTCGCAGGTGCTGGCGACCGGCCAGGCCGAGTTCGCCGTGTCGTGGGTGCCGCGCGGCCTCAAGCCGCGCGAAGAGGGCGCCGCGATCGTCAACATCGGCCAGGTCTTTCAGCGCTCGGGCACGTTGATGGTGTCGTGGAAGGACTCGAACATCACAAGCGTCGCCGACTTCGCTGGCAAGAAGGTCGGCAACTGGGGCTTTGGCAACGAGTTCGAGTTGCTGGCCGCGATCAATGCCGCGGGCCTGACGCCCGGCACCGACCTTGAGCTGGTGCAGCAGAACTTCGATATGAACGCCCTGCTCAACCGCGAGATCGACGTGGCCGAGGCCATGACGTATAACGAGTACGCTCAGGTGCTCGAGTCGGTCAACCCAGACACCGGCGAACTGTACAAGCCCGAGGACCTGAACGTTATCAGCTTCAACGACGTCAAGACCGCGATGCTGCAAGACGCGCTGTGGGCCCGCGAGGAGTGGCTGACCGACGCCGCCAACCAGGAGATCGCGGTCAAGTTCCTGCGCGCGACCTACCGCGGCTGGATCTTCTGCCGCGACAACGTCGAAGCTTGCGTCGGGCATGTTCTGGCGGCCGGCACCGAACTGGGCGAGAGCCATCAGCTCTGGCAGATGAACGAGATCAACAAGCTGATCTGGCCGTCGCCCGCGACCGGCATCGGCACGATGGATCCGGCGCAGTGGGCGCAGACCGTCGACGTGGCCGTCTCGCAGAAGATCCTGAACGCCGCCCCGACCGACGGCGCGTATCGCACGGACCTCAGCGAGAAGGCGCTCGAAACCCTCAAGGCCGAGGGTGTCGACGTCGTCGGCGCGACCTATCAGCCGATCACGGTCGAGCTGAAAGAAGGCGGCAAGTAGCTAGAGGGACGAAGAGGGAAGAGAGAGGAGGGAGGAGGGCTGCCCTCCTCTCTCCTCCCTCCTCTCTTCTCCTTTTTACTCCTCTGGTAACATCCATCCATGAAGCCCGCAGCATTCGAGTACGCGGCCCCCAAAAGCGTCGCTGAAGCGCTTGCCCTGAAAACTCGTTATGGCGAAGACGCCAAGTACCTGGCCGGCGGGCAGAGTCTGATCCCGGCCATGAACTTTCGCGTCATGCAGCCGACTGCCCTGATCGATCTCAACGGCCTGAGCGAGCTGGCGTTTATCAACGGCGACGGCGACGAGCTGCGGATCGGGGCATTGACACGCTACAGCGCGGTCGAACACAGCCCGCTGGTCGCCGAGCGACTACCGCTGGCCGTCGAAGTCGTCAAACACATCGCGCACCCGCAGATCCGCAATCGTGGCACGCTGGGCGGCAGCCTGGCGCACGCCGACCCCGCGGCCGAGATGCCGGTGTTGCTCACCACGCTGTCGGGCCGGGTGCGGGCCGAGTCGGCGCGCGGCTCGCGCTGGATCGCGGCCGCCGACTTCATGCTTGGGCCATTCACAACGATCCTGGAGCCCGACGAAATGCTGGTTGAGATCGCGCTTCCAACTCTGCCACCGGGGGTGGGCGCGGCCTTTCAGGAGGTCTCGCGACGACACGGCGATTACGCCCTGCTGGGCGCGGCCGCCACGCTCAGCCTCGGGACCGACGGCACGATCGCGGCCGCCCGGCTGGTGTTCCTTAACGCCGGTGACACACCGAAAGTGGCCGGGCTGGCAACGACCCAACTGATCGGCCAGACCCCGTCGGCCGAGCTATTCGCGACGGCAGCGCAGGCTGTGGACGGCGATATCGAGCCGATGGGCACCCTGCATGCTTCGCCCGATTACCAACACCATCTCGCGCGCGTGCTGGCCAGGCGGGTCCTGGCCCGGGCGGCTGAGCGCGCCCAGGCCCAACCTGTCGCCTAACCGGGATCCTCCTATGCAGATCACTGCCACCATCAATGGGAAACCCGTTATCAGCGAGGTCGAGCCGCGACTGTTGCTCAGTGATTGGCTGCGCCACGATCTCGGCCTGGCCGGCACCCACGTCGGTTGCGAGCACGGCGTCTGCGGCGCCTGCACCGTGTTGTTCGACGGCGCCCCGGTCCGCTCGTGTCTGGTCTTCGCCGTGCAGGCGGACGGGCACACAATCGAGACAGTCGAATCGCTTGGCACGCCCGATCATCTGCATCCGCTGCAGCAGAGCTTCTGGGAAGCGCACGGCCTGCAGTGCGGGTTCTGCACGCCCGGCATCCTGATGACCCTCAAACCTTTCCTGGAGCAGAACCCGGATCCGACCGAGGACGAGATCCGCCACGCGCTGTCCGGCAACCTGTGCCGGTGCACGGGGTACCAAAACATCGTCAAGGCCGTCCAGCTGGCGGCCAAAGGTCCGAGCGACACTCGGGTCTTAGACTGACCCAGATCCTGCGGCTTCCGCGTGAACTGTTGACCGGATGAGCCGTTGTTTGGACACCACTATGAACTTTGTCGGCAGCACCGTGACCTATCTGTCTGAGAAGATCGATCAGCTCGAGCGTCGCTTCGCGGCCCGCGAGGCGGACGTCTTGGCCTTCGTGCCGGAACCTGGGCGGTTTGAGCGCTTGCGCCGCGATGCGGCTGTTCTCGAAGCCCGCTGGCCTAACCCGCCGGCCCGCCCGCCGCTGTTCGGTTTGCTGGTGGGGGTCAAGGACATCTTTCGGGTCGACGGCTTCCCGACCCATGCCGGCAGCCAGGTGCCTCCGGAGGCGCTCGCCGGCGCCGAGGCGCTGTCGGTGACGCGGCTGAAGCAAGCCGGCGCCCTGATCGTTGGCAAGACTGTCACAACCGAGTTCGCCTATTTCGGGCCTGGCCCGACCCGCAACCCCCTCAACCTGGCGCACACACCCGGCGGCTCCTCCAGCGGCTCGGCCGCCGCCATCGCCGCGGGCCTGGCCGAGGTCACCCTGGGCACGCAGACGATTGGGTCGATCGTGCGCCCCGCCTCGTTTTGCGGGGTCGTGGGCTTCAAGCCCAGCTATGAGCGCGTCTCGCGTGCCGGGGTAATCCCGCTTTCGCCGTCGCTCGACCACGTCGGTCCGCTGGCCACGACGGTGGCCGAGGTGGCGCGCGCCGCGGCGGTGCTCATCGCCGATTGGCGGGCCGACGTCGGCGTGGGCGCGCCCGTGATCGGCGTGCCGGGCGGGCTATACCTGCAGCGGGCCGATGCCGAAATGCGCCTGCACTTTGCCCAGGTCATCGACCGGCTCGAGGTCGCCGGGTTCGAAGTGCGGCGCGTGGCCGCCTTCGACGATTTCGATGCCCTGGCCGCGCGCAATCAGGCCATCGTAGCCGGCGACGCCGCCCGCGTGCACGCGATCTGGTACGGCCAGTACGGCGCGCGCTACCACGCCCGTACGCAGGACCTGGTCACCCGTGGCCGCGCGATCGGCGATGCTGAACTCGAAACCCTGCGCGGCAGCCGGCCGGCCCTGCGCGAGTCGTTGACGTCGCTCATGAACGACCATGGGCTCGACCTGTGGGCCTCGCCGTCAGCGGTCGGCGCCGCCCCGGCCGGCCTGGACAGCACGGGCGATCCGGTGATGAACATGCCGTGGACCCACGCCGGATTACCGGCCATCAACCTGCCCAGCGGCATCGCCGCCAACGGTCTGCCGCTCGGCCTTCAGCTCGTCGCACGCTTCGGGCAGGATGAAGAACTGCTTGCCTGGGCCGCCGGACCGCTTGGCGCGGCCGTGTCGCGCTGAGTGCTGGATGACTATGACCATTGTTTTGACGGAGATCCGCAAAGGCGCCTACTACGACTCGGTCGTGCTGATGCAGCTGCAACGTGCGCTGCTGGGGCTGCCGGGCGTGGTCGACGCCGGTGTCGTGATGGCCACCCCCGCCAACAAGGCGTTGTTGGCGCAGTCGGCGTTGCTGACCGAGTCGGCCGGGCCGGCCCTGCCCGACGACCTGTTGATCGTCGTCAGCGCCGCTGACCAGGCCAGTGCCATGTCAGCGCTGGCGCAGGTCGATGCGCTGCTCACCCGTCGACGCAGCAACGCTATGGATCAGGATTTCCGGCCGCGCAGCCTCGAGTCGGCCGCGGCCCAGTTGCCCGCGGCGCGCTGGACGTTGGTCAGTGTGCCGGGGCGCTTCGCGGCCGGCGTGGCGCGCCAGGCGCTCGATCTGGGCCAGCACGTCTTCCTTTACAGCGACAACGTGTCGCTGGCCGACGAGGTCGCACTCAAACAGACCGCCCGCGAGCGCGGCCTGCTGGTGATGGGCCCGGATTGCGGCACCGCCATCGTGCACGGGGTCGGCCTCGGCTTCGCCAATCGTGTTCGGCGCGAGGCGGCCGCCGGCCAGGGCGCGATCGGCATCGTCGCGGCCTCGGGCACCGGACTACAGGCCGTGGCGAGCCGCATCCACAGCCTGGGCGGCGCGGTCTCGCACGCGCTGGGCACCGGCGGACGCGACCTCAAGGCCGAAGTCGGCGCCGGCACCGCCGGCCAGGCGCTCGATCTGCTGGCGCGCGACCCCGAAACCCGCGTGATCGTACTGGTCTCGAAACCCCCGGCACCCGTTGTCGCAACCCGACTCCTAGCACAGGCGCTGACGTGCGACAAGCCGGTGGTCGTCAACTTCATCGGGCACCCACCGCCCGCGCGCGTTCTCGGCAACCTGCATTTTGTCGCGACCCTGGACGAGGCTGCTGAAGTCGCCCAGCGACTGGCAACCCTGCCCGGCACCGAGGCCGGAGACCGACCGCCGCGTCGCGCCGGCTTTCTGCGCGGCCTGTTCAGCGGCGGCACGTTGGCGTACGAGAGCGTGTTGGTGCTCCAGGCCCTGCTCTACCCGTTGCACAGCAACTCAGCCATTACGGCCGAGCAGCATCTGGTCGATCCACTCAAGAGCCAGGGCCACACCATCCTGGATCTTGGCGGCGACGAGTTCACGGTCGGGCGGCTGCACCCGATGATGGATAACGACCTGCGCCTGCGGCGCCTCAAGCAAGAAGCCGCGGACCCTGAGACCGGTCTGATCTTGCTCGACGTGGTGTTGGGCGAAGGCGCGCATGCCGATCCGGCCGGCGAGCTGGCACCGGCCATCGCCGAGGTCCGGCGCGCGCGACCAGAGCTCGAGGTCTGGGTCGTGCTCGTCGGCACCGATCTCGATCCACAAGGTCTGGCCCAGCAACGCGCGCAGTTTGATCAGGCCGGGGCCGTGGTCTTCGAGCGACTGACGGAGGCCCTGCACGCAATCGCCCTGGCGTTGGCCGTATCGCCGCCGGACTCGGGCCCTCCGGTGGCGCTCGAGGTGTTGCAAACGCCGCCGGCCGCCCTCAACGTCGGGGTCGAAGCGTTTTGCGAAAGCCTGCGGGCGCAGGGCGCGGCCGCGATCCAGGTCGATTGGCGGCCGCCGGCCGCCGGAAATGAAAAGTTGGCCGGGATCCTGGCCCGCATGAAGAAGAAGTGATTCCGATTGGGAGAAGACCGATGATCGATATCGATGCTGCGAATGCCGAAGCCCTCAAGCGGTTGATGGATGCCCGGCCGATGCTGACGGGCGTCGCCCGCGCAGTCGACGTGATCCCGGGGATGACGCAAGATCTGCTGCTGCATGCCGGGCCGCCGATCACCTGGGCGCGCGCCTCCGGCCCCTTGCGCGGCGCCGTGATCGGGGCGCTGATCTTCGAAGGCAAGGCCCAGACCGAGGCCGAGGCCGTGGCATTGGTCGAAAAAGGCTCGATCCGGTTGGAGCCGTGCCACGAGCACGCGGCCGTCGGGCCGATGGCCGGCGTGATCTCGCCCTCGATGCTGGTGTACGTCGTCGAGAACGTCACTCACGGCAACAAGGCCTTCAGCAACCTCAACGAGGGCTATGGCAAGGTACTCCGTTATGGCGCGTTCAGCGACGACGTGCTCAAGCGCTTGCGTTGGATGAACCGCGAGCTGGGCCCGGCGCTCTCGGCCGCCCTGATCCGCGGCGGCCCGCTCGACCTGCGGGCGCTCATGGCCGAGGCCCTGCACATGGGCGACGAAGGCCACAACCGCAATAAGGCCGGCTCGCTGCTGTTTCTCAAGGCGTTGGCGCCGCACATCGCGGCGTCGACGGCCGATCCGATGCTCGAGGTCGAGATCCTCAAGTTCATCGGCGACAACGCCTTGAGCGTGCTCAACCCTGTCATGGCGGCCTGCAAGGCCATGACCGACGCCGCCCACGGCGTCGCCGGCAGCACGTTGGTCACGACGATGGCGCGCAACGGCACCGACTTCGGCATCCGCGTCAGCGGTCTGCCCGGCCAGTGGTTCATGGCCCCGGCCCAGGTCCCGGTCGGCCTGTTCTTCTCCGGGTTCTCGCAGGCCGACGCCAACCCCGACATCGGCGACAGCGCAATCACGGAGACGGCCGGCATCGGCGGGTTTGCGATGGCGACCGCGCCCGCGATCGTCACCTTCGTCGGCGGGACGCCTAAGGACGCGCTCAACGCAACGCTTGAGATGTACGAGATCACGTTGGGCGAGAGCAAGGCCTTCACCATGCCCGCGCTCGACTTCCGCGGCACGCCGACCGGCGTCGACATCCGTAAGGTGGTCGAACTCGGGATCGCGCCGCGGATCAACACCGGTATCGCGCACAAGAACGCCGGCGTCGGCCAGGTCGGCGCGGGCCTGGTGCGCCCGCCGCTCGAGATCTTCGAGCAGGCGCTGGTGGCCTTCGCCGAGAAATACGAGATTTGACACGCAGCAACTCTGCCCGGACCGCCGGGTGAAAGCTCAAAACGGAGCAGCCCGTTTGGGGCCACCCTCACCGTAACCACAGGAGGCTCTATGAAGATCTACGACCTGTCGCAACCGCTCAACGCCGATTGTTCGTTCTGGCCGTTCTACCCGCCCTTTGAGGTGAAGTACATCAAGCGCAAGGCCGAGCACGGCGTCAATGCGCAGTACATCATGACGTCCAACCACATGGGCACGCACCTCGACGCGCCACGCCACTTCGTCACCCACGGCAAGACCATCGACCAACTCCCGCTCGAGTGGCTGATGGGCCCGGGCGTGATCGTCGACCTGAGCGACAAGCTCGATGACCTCGACCTTTTCACGCCGGAAGACATCGAAGCCCGCGCCGAGATCCATGACGGCGACATCCTCTTCATTCACACCGGCTGGCACAAGTACTCGTTCCTCAGCCCCGAAGGCGACGAGGAACGCTACATCCACCGGCATCCCGGGCCGCACTACTCGATCTGCGACTGGCTGCTCAAGAAGAAGATCCACCTGTGGGGCGTGGATATGATCAGCACCGACCATCCCATGAACCTGCCGATCGGGCGCTTTCTGGGCGCCGGCGGGCTCAACCACTGGAAGAAGGTGCGCAACAAGGTCGAAGAAAAGTTCGGGGCCGACCAGATCGACGTGCTCTTCCCCGACAGCGCCTACCAGCTGACACACAACGCGCTCTTCCCGCACGACTGTGTGCACGTCGAAAATCTCGGCGGCGATATCGGCCTGAAGGAGCTGCACAACAAGCGCATCACGCTCGGCGCCCTGCCCTGGAAGTTCCAGGGCGGCGAGGCGGCCTTCTGTCGCGCGATTGCTTTAGTCGAATAGTCTCGTAGTCAGGTAGTCGGTTCGTCTGAGCCGACCAGCCGACTACGTGACTACCCGACTGCCTGACGAGTTGACTCAATGACTACATGACTACAAGACTATTCGGTTCCCCGATCAAGCGCAACGAAGACCCGCGGCTGTTGACGGGGCAGGCTCTGTTTGTGGACGACGTCGAGCTGCCCGGGCTGCTGCACGTCGCCTTCCTGCGCAGCCCGTACGGCCACGCCCGGTTGGGGCACGTCGACGCCGCCGCGGCCCGGGCGCTCCCGGGCGTGATCGCGGTCTACACAGCCGACGACCTGGGCGAGTACTGGCAGCCCGGCCCGCCGCTGGTGCCCGAGCCCCCGATCCCGGGCACGGTCTTCAGACGCCGGACCCAGGTGCCGCTGGCGCGCGGTAAGGTGAAGCATGCCGGCGAGCCGATCGCGATGGTGATCGCCGAAAGCCGGTACCTGGCCGAGGATGCCTTAACGCTGATCAACGTCGACTACGATCTATTGCCGGCCGTGGTCGACATCGAGCGCGCGCTCGATCCCGACGCGCCGCGCATCCACGACGACCTCGACTCGAACCTGGCCGCCCGGGTGCAGCAGGCCAAAGGCGATTACGCCGCGGCAAAGGCCAGGGCCGACGTCGTGATCCAGCGCCGCTTCGTCTACGACCGCGGGCCTTCGGCCGCGATGGAGAACCGCGGCGTGGTCGCGCAGTGGGATGCGCGCGCCGGCAAGCTCACGGTCTGGGACACGACTCAGGCGCCGGTTGTCATCCGCAACGGCCTGGCCGGGATGCTCGGCCTCTCCGAGAATCAGGTGCGCGTGATCGCGCCCTTCATCGGCGGCGGCTTCGGGCCAAAGATCATGATGTTCTATCCCGAAGAGGTGCTCGTGCCGTGGGTTGCGATGCGGCTCAACCGGCCGGTCAAGTGGATCGAAGATCGGGCCGAGAACTTCTACGCCACCACCCAGGAGCGCGGCCAGGTGCACGAGTCGGAGATGGCGCTGACGCGCGACGGTAAGATCCTGGGCGTCAAAGACTCCTTCGTGGTCGACACCGGCGCGTACAACCCGTACGGCCTGACCATCCCGCTCAATACGCAATGCACGCTGCTCGGCCTCTATGACGTGCCGGCCTACCAGACCGACTTCGAGCAGGTCTTCACCAACAAAACCATCGTCACGCCTTATCGCGGCGCCGGGCGCCAGCACGGCATCTTCGTCATGGAGCGCCTGCTCGATCTTGCGGCGCGCGAGCTCGGGCTGGATCGGGTCGAGATCCGGCGGCGCAACCTGCTGCGGCCGGATCAGTTCCCGCACAACCACCAGATCATGTTCCAGGATTTCGCGCCCCTGGTCTATGACAACGGCAATTACGCGCCGATGCTCGAGCAAACGCTCGAGATGATCGGCTACAACCGGTTCATCCGGGAGGAACAACCCAAAGCCCGCGCCGAGGGCCGCGCCCTGGGCATCGGCGTCGTGACCTACGTCGAAGGCACCGGCATCGGGCCGTACGAAGGCGCGCGGGTGCAGGTGCAGCCCTCGGGCAAAGTCACCGTGGCAACCGGGATCGGCACGCAGGGCCAGGGGCACTACACCGTCTTCGCCCAGATCGTCGCCGACCAGATCGGCGCTGACGTGCGCGACGTCGAAGTCGTCACCGGCGACACCGACCAGTTCTACTGGGGCGCCGGAACCTTCGCCAGCCGCGGCGCGGTCGTGGCCGGCAACGCCATCAACGAGGCGGCCAAGGACGTGCGCGCCAAGATCCTGCGCCTGGCCTCCGATCTGCTCGAGGCCGCCGAGGAGGACCTCGAGCTGCGCGACGGCCAGGTCTTCGTGCGCGGCGTGCCGGCCCGCGGCATCAAGCTCGGCGCGCTCGCCCAGCGCGCCAACCCCATGCGCGGCGCTGTCAAGCCGGGCACGCAGCCCGGGCTGGAGGCCACCAACTATTTCGGACCCGAGCGCGGCGCAACGGCGGCGGGTGTGCACGCCATGATCGTCGAGCTCGACCGCGAAACGCTCGAGGTCAAGATCCTGCGCTATGTGACCTCCCACGACTGCGGCCGGGTGATCAACCCGATGGTGCTCGACGGCCAGATCCACGGCGGTGTCGCGCAAGGCATCGGCAACGCCTTCTACGAGCAACTGATCTATGACGAGAACGGCGTGTTGCTGAACGGCTCTTTCATGGATTTCCTGCTCCCGACCGCGCTGGACGTCCCGAACATCGAGACCCACCATCAGGAGACGCCGTCGCCGCTCAACCCGCTCGGCGTCAAGGGCGCGGGCGAGGCCGGGGCGATCCCGGTCGGCGCGCTCTTCGCCCAGGCGGTCGAAGACGCCCTGAACGTGCCCGGGCTCGAGATCCTGGAGATCCCGCTCAGCCCGCTTCGCCTGTTTGAACTCACCCGGTAGAATCACAAATTGCTGATTGTTGATTTCTGATTACTGATTGGCTTTCAATCAGCAATCAGAAATCAACAATCAGCAACGCCAATCACACATCACACAACACAGATCACTATGTATCTCGTCACCGGGGCCGCCGGCAAAACCGGGCGGGCCGTCATCAAAGCCTTGAAAACACGCGGGGCGCCGGTGCGCGCCTTTGTCGGCACCACCGTATCGCTCGCCGCGGCGTCTTCGCTGGGCGCCGACGAGACCTCGGTCGGTGACCTGCGCGATGCCGGCGCGCTGCGGGCCGCGGCCACGGGCGCGACCGGCATCTATCACATCGCACCGAACGTGCACCCGGACGAGTTCCTCATCGGTCAGAACGTGATCGCCGCCGCCCGGGAGACAGCGTTGACGCGCGTGGTCTACCACTCGGTCCTGCACCCGGGAACCGAGAAGATGCCCCACCACTGGGGCAAGTTGCGGGTCGAGGAAGCACTCTTCGAATCGGGGCTGCCTTACACGATTCTGCAGCCGGCGCCTTACATGCAGAACCTGCTGGCCAGCTGGGAGTCGATCACGCGCGAGGGCGTGTATCGCACGCCCTACCCATCCGGAACACGCCTGAGCCTGGTCGATCTCGAGGATGTGGCCGAGGTCGCGGCCCGAGTCTTGATGGAGACCGGTCACCTGGGGGCTACGTATGAACTCTGCGGCACGGTTGGGCTGAGCCAGACCGAGGTGGCCGCGCTGCTCAGCGAGCGGCTGATCACGCGCGTGCGTGCCGTAGCCATCCGGGCGACCGATTGGGAGCGCCAGGCGCGCGAACATGGCCTGAGCGAGGTTGCGATCGCCACGCTGCTGGCGATGTTCGACTACTATCGCAAGTATGGCCTCTCCGGAAATCCCAACGTCTTGCGTTGGTTGCTCGGCCGTGAGCCGGGCACGCTCGGGACGTTTGTCGACCGGACGATCCGGGAGAAGTAGAGGCGCGGTGGGAAGAGCGCGGTAGCGCACCCTCTTCCCTCCTCTTTTTACCGCCCTACGGCCGTCACACACTCGCGCGCCACGGCCGTGATCGCGGCGAAGTCGCCGGCGGCGACGGCCTGGGCCGCGATCAGGTTCCCGCCGATGCCCACGGCTGTCGCCCCGGCATCGAGGTAGCTGCGGGCGTTCTCGGCGTTGATGCCGCCGGTCGGCAGCAGCTTGAGGAAGGGCAGCGGCGCGAGCACGTCTTTGAGGTAACGCGGCCCGCCGATCGTGGCCGGGAAGACCTTGATCAGGGTCGCACCGGCCTCGTGCGCGGTCAACATCTCGGTCGGGGTCAGCGCGCCGGCCGCACATGGAACGCCCGCCGCGACGCAAGCCTCGATCACGGGTAGACGCACCGCCGGAGTCACTACGAACTCGGCGCCGCCGGCCACGGCCGCCGCCACCTGGTCGGGCTGCAGCACGGTGCCGACTCCCACGCAAACCGATGCGCCGAGGGCGGCCCGCACCGCCGTGATCGCCCGGATCGCGCCCCGCCCCGTCAGCGTGAACTCCAAAACACCGATGCCGCCCGCCAACAGCGCCCGGGCAACGTCGACGGCCCGATCGTAGTCCGCCAGCCGCACGATGGCCACGATCTTTTCGCGCGCGATGCGATCGGTGACGTCGGTTACAGCGTGAGTCATATCTTGATCCTTGAACGTGGACAACGGGCGCCTAGCGCGCGACGTCGGCGCCGCGCGCCAGAGGGCCGGCGGCCAGTACCGCATCGAGCTCGGCGCGGCTGGTGAGCACCTGATCGCCGTGCTGCGAGAGCGCGATCGCGGCCAGGGCGACGCCGCGTCGCAATCCCGCCCCGACGTCGCCATCGAGCACGCCATCGAGAACTCCCGCCGCAAAGGCATCGCCGCTGCCGATGCGATCGACGATGGTCACAGGCAGCGCCGGTTGATGCGCGTAGCGGTCGTCCTGCAGCAGACCGGCCCCGCGCTCGCCGAAGGTGCTGATCACGATCTGGGCCCGGGTTTGAGCGGCCAGCCCGCGCACCAGGTCCTCGGGCTCACCCGAGCAACCGAACAAGGCCACGGCATCGGCGCTCTTGCAAAACAGCACATCGGCCTCGGCGATCAGAGGCTTGAGCCCGGCCGAGGCGTCAGCCGTCGACCAGAGCTTGGCGCGATAGTTGACGTCGAAACTCACCCGTACGCCGGCGGCGCGTGCGCGTCGCACGGCCTCGGTCACCACCGCGTACGGCCCGGGGCCGAGCGCGGCCGTGATGCCCGTCAGGTGCAGACAGCGCGTGTCGAGCAGCCGATCCCAATCGATATCGTCCGGTTGCATGCGCGCGGCGGCCGAGTCGGCCCGATCGTAAATCACCTGGATAGTGCGCGGCGTGGACGCATACTCGATGAAGTACGTGCCGATGCGCTCGCCGGGCGCGCGCACCACACCGGTTGTGTCCACTCCCTCGGCGCGCAGCGAGCGCAGGACGGGCTCAGCCAGGGCGTGATCGGGCAATCGGCTGAGCCACGCGCAGCGGCGCCCCAGCCGCGCGAGCGCGACCACGACGTTGGCCTCGGCGCCGCCGATCGCCAGGTCTAAGGCCTGCGCATCCGCCAGACGACGGCCGAGCGGCACGCTCAATCGCAGCATGGCTTCGCCCAACGTGGTGACGTCAAAACGGGCCGACATGCGCGTCATCGCTCCGGCAGGAACGTGATGCAGGCCGCCTGCGGCATATCCAGGCGCGCGACCGGCGCGCCCAGCCACGGGGCCGAGGCCAGCACCGGCAGCACGGCGATGTCGCCGCTGTACTGGTTGGCGACCAGCACGAACGCGCCGTCCGGTGAGACCGCGAAATTGCGCGGCCAGTCGCCGCCACAGGGCACGATCCCCCGTGGGCTCAGGCTCCCGTCGAGATCGACGCCAAAGACCGCAAGGCTGTTGTGGCCGCGGGTCGAGACGTACAGGCGCGCGCCGTCGGCGCTGAGGTGGATGTCGGCCACGCTGCTGCCGGTCACGCCGACCGGCACGGTCGGCTCGACCTGGCGCTCGCTGAACCGGCCGTCGGCGTAATCGAAGACGCTGACGGTGCAATCGAGCTCGTTCGCGACGTAGGCGCTGCGCCCGCTTGGATGGAACGTCATGTGGCGCGGCCCGGCGCCGGGCCGGCCACGGGCTGGCTCGCGCGCGGCCAGGTGACCGGTCAGCGGATCAAACCCGTAGACCACGAGCGAGTCGATGCCCAGGTCGGCCACCACCGCGTAGGCTCCGTCGGGCGTGAGCGTGGTCGAGTGCGCGTGCGGCCCCTCCTGGCGTTCGGCGTTGACGCCGCTGCCCTGATGCTGGACGTGGGCGCTGCGCGGCCCGAGCGCACCGTCGTTCAGGATCGGCAACACACTCATGTTGCCGGATCCATAGTTGGAGACGAACAACCAGCGGCCGGCCGGATCGAGCGCCAGATGACAGGGCCAATCGCCGCCGCTCGGCTGTTGATTGAGCGCGTTCAAGCGCATCCCGGCCGTGCCAGCCTTGTCGTACCGGCCGGCCCAGACGCCGCCGGGCTTATCCTGGCTGGCGATCCCGGTTTCGGCGACCACATAGAACCAGGGTTGTGTCGGGTGCGCGATCACAAAGGACGGGTTGGCGATCCCGGCCAGTTCATCCACCAGCGTCAAAGCGCCCGAGACCGGGTTGAACCGGGCCAGGCGCACACCCGGAGCGGTTTCGGAGCCGTAGCCACTGATCAATACAAAGCGCTCGTTCATCCACGACCCTCCTTGGTCTGGGTTCACTCACCAATTGGTCACCGAACCGTCACGACGGCGCAGATGCGGAGCCTCCCAGAAACGCCAGGTCTGATGCCGGGCCCGGTCCTCGTCGAACTCCAGGCCAAGGCCGGGCGCGGTCGGAAGCGGAAAGCCGCTGCCCTGCAGACGAGGCTGGACCGGGAAGAGCAGATCGGCGTCGTTCTGACCGGTCTGGCCCGCGTACAGGTTCTCGCTCTCGGTCACGCGCACTTCGAGCCAGGAGAAGTTCGGCACAGCCGCCGCCATATGGATCGTGGCCGCCGTGCAGATGGGACCAAGCGGATTGTGCGGCATGACGTCGATGTAATGCGCTTCGGCCCAACCGGCAACCTTCATGGCCTCGGTAAAGCCACCGACATTGCAGATGTCGACGCGGGCGAAGTCGGTCAGATGCTGCTCGATGTACGGCAGAAACTGCCACTTGCTTGCGAATTCCTCGCCCACCGCGAACGGCACCGGCGTCTGCCGCCGCAGGGCGGCATAAGCCTCAGGCGACTCATCGCGGATCGGTTCTTCGATGAAGTCGAGCGTCCCGCGCGGCATGCGCTCGAGGAACGAGACCGTCTCGGCAGGCGTCAATCGATGATGATAATCGATCCCGAGCGTCAGATCGGGGCCGAGGGCTTCGCGCACCCGGGTCAACGCCGTGGCCGTCGGCCCGAGAGTCTCGCGCGGCTCGAACACGTCCTCGGGTGTGCCGGCCGGGACCACCGGCATGGTGCGAATGACCTTCCAGCCGCGCTCGAAGAGCATCCGACAGCTGGCCAGCATCTGCTCGCCCGTACCGCCGGCGGCTGTCGCGAAACACGGCACGACGTCGCGCTGGGTGCCGCCCAGGAGCTGATAAATCGGCACGCCGAGCGCCTTGCCGGCGATGTCGTGCAGGGCGATGTCGATCGCACTTTGCGCCGCCAACAGCACGCGCCCGCCCTCGAAGTACTGGCTTCGGTAGAGTTCCTGCCAGATCCGGCCGCGCTGCAACGGATCTTTGCCGATCAGAAACTCGCGGAAGTGATCGAGCGCGCCCATCACGGCCAACTCGCGGCCGCTTAGCCCGGATTCGCCCAGACCAAAGAGGCCCTCGTCGGTTTCGACTTTGACGACCAGCTGGTTTCGGACGCCGACCCACACCGGGTAAGCGATGACGGCAGTGATCTTCATGGATGCAGGGTCTCCGTGGCCCGGCCCGGCGGCCGAGCCGGGCTAATTGTGGAACCAGCCAAGCAGTCGTCCGGCCTTGCCGGAATCGATCAGGCTGGCATGACCTTCGATGGGCGCGCGAAACGGCGTGTCCGGGAAATGTCGGGCAGCCAGCACCCGGCTGGGTTCTGCGTCCGCAGTACGCGGGGCCGCGATGAAGAACGCCTCATGACCGTCGAAATCGGCCGTGAGGGACAGCTCGCAGGCGCGCACGGCTTCGGCCATCTCGGTGTACGACCACAGGTGTCGCCAGGTGTATTCCGCTGCTTCCTGGGCGGCGCGCACCGCCTCGGCATAACTCGGCAACAGCCAGTGGAAGCGCAAGCTGGCCACCCGCATGCGGTGGCGGCGCACAAACGACTCGGCCTGCTTTTCGAGGATCCACTTCGAGAGCCCGTAGGGCTCCTCCGCATAAGACGGATGCTCCTCGTCCACCGGGAAGTAATCGAAGCGGGGTTGCCGGCTGAACGCCATCCCGATCGCGTTGACCGACGAGGCCTGACACACGCGCTCGATGCCGACCGCGGCTGCAGCCTCCAGGACGTTATAAGCCATCACCACGTTGTCGAGATACACCGATTGCGGCGGCGCCCCCCAGGGCCAGATGTGGCCGGCCAGATGGATGACGGCGTCGCACCCACGCAAGGCCGTGGCGACCTGACCAAGATCGCGTACATCGGCGACCCAGGCCGAGACGCCCTCATCGTGATCATCCAACACAGTCGGCGCCGTCCGGTCGATGACCATCACCGAATGGCCGTGGCTTCGAAGATAGGGCACCAGCGCCCGACCCAGCCCGCCCTGACCGCCGGTTACAGCGATTCGCATAAACCCCTCGATTTCGATAGTGAGCGGTGGAGACCGTTGGCGCCTAGGCGTGTAGTTCTTTGGCGCGCATCCCCATCAGCGTGTTGACGATGTCTTCCGTGTGGGCGTGCATCAGCAACCGGGCCTGATTGGCATTCCGGCCGCGCAAGGCCTCGGCAATGAGGTTGTGATAACGGACCGCGCGCCCGGTCATGCCTGGATCACGCGACGTCATCTCGCGGCTGACCAGGAAGAGGTCGTGGATTCCCTCCATCATCTGAGTCAGCACCGGGTTTCGGGCCGCCTCGGCGATCCGCCGATGGAACTTGAGGTCGGGCTCGAGGAAGTCAAGCCCTTCGGAGGCCCGCGCCTCCATGACCTCAGCCAACTCCTGGATTTCGCCCAACTCCTGCTCGGTCGCGCGAGCCGCGGCCAGGGCTACCAGCTCGGGCTCGACAATCCGGCGCGCCTCCGCCAGGGCCAACAGCAGCCCGACCCCGGCGCCGTCGAAGTGAAGGGCCAGTTCAGCCGCCGCCGGCATCTCGAGCACGAACACGCCGCGGCCGTGTTCGATCTTGACTAACCCGAGTGATTGCAGCGAGCGCAACGCCTCCCGGATTGAACCCGTGCCCACTCCATATTCAGCGGCAAGCCGGGTGATGCTGGGCAGCCGTTCGGAAGGCCGCCACTCGCCCTGCCGAATGCGCTCGCGCAACGCTGCCGAAACCGAGTGAAACACCGCGGTCGTCTCATGAGCGGCGCGCATACTGACGCCGAGATGGTCTTTTTCAGTGCGAGTCATGCTTGGTCCCCACTTAAGAGATACGATGACTTCGGCAAAAATGCAAGTTATTTGACGAATCACCCCAACTCGCGTAAGATTGTTTTCATCGAATTTTAGTAGAGAAACAAACGACCTGTTCCACCTTCTCTAGAGAGGAGCACTCGCAACCCCAAACTCATGCTATCTCTTTCTGAATTCCTGGCATGCCCCTGATGACTGTCCATTGGAGGAGGAAACGAGACAATGAATAAGCTCAGATTGCTCAATTTGACCGCCGTGGCAGCCCTGGTTCTGGCTGCGTGTGGTCCGGCGGCCACCACTCAGGCGCCGAGTGGCGAAACCGCTGCGCCTGAAGCCACCAGCGCACCCGAGGCGACCGCTGCCCCCGAAGCGACCGCCGCACCGGATGCGACTGCAGCACCAGAAGCCACTGCCGCCCCCGAAGCCACCGCCGAACCGGCGGAGATCATTGCCCAAAACCTTCCAGACGTGCCGCGCAACCAGTCGCTCATCATGGGCTGGTCGATCGCCTCGCCGATCGGCGTGACCAACCCCTGGGCGGTGCCCGGGTACACCCATCAGGAAGGCAATAACCTGATGTGGGAGCCGCTGTACTACTACGGCATCTTCCAGAGCCAGGATATCCCGTGGCTCGCCGACAGCATGGAATACACGGCTGACGACTTCACCCAGTTGACCATCAAGATCAACAAGGATGCCAAGTGGAGCGACGGCGTCCCGGTGACGGCCGATGACGTGGTCTTCACGTTCGAGGGGCAGCTGAACAACGACAAGCTGGCCTATCATGCTTCGTTCGATCAGTTCGTCGAGGCCATCACCAAGGTCGACGATCTGACGGTCGTGGTCGACTTCAAGATCCCGGCCCCGCGCTTCAAGTTCGAAGTGCTGACGCTCAAGTTTGACACGGGCATCCCGATCGTTCCCAAGCACTGGCTTGAGGCGCAGCCCGATGTCAACGCGGCCGCCGGCGGCCTCGACATCCCGAGCTCCGGGCCTTACCGCCTGGTTCAGTGGGATCGCACCCAGAAGATCTATGACCTCAACCCCGATTGGTGGGCTGTCACGGCCGGGCGCATCGCCGAGCCGGCTGTCAAGCGCGTGGTCGTCAGCAACATCGGCGGCCAGGTCGGACAGAACATGGACACGGTCGCCCAGCGTATCGTGAACGCCGAGTTCGACACGGCGCTCGACATGCGCAGCGCCGTCATCGGCAACATCCTCGAGCAGAGCGGTGGATCCGTGACGACGCACTCCGGCAGCGAGGCCCCTTACGGCTACCTCGACTGGTGGCCCAACTCGCTGTGGATGAACACGGCAATCGCCCCGTACGATGACGCTCGTGTCCGCCGTGCGATGAGCCTGGCGATCGATCGCGACACCATCGACACGGTCATCTACGAAGGCGCGCAGATCTCGACGATCTACCCCTTCCCGCTTTACCCGGCGCTCAAGGCATTCACCGACTCGCCCGAAGTCCAGGCGCTGGTCGCCAAGTACGAGCCCCGCAAGTACGACGTCGATGCTTCGGCCGCGCTGATGACCGAGGCCGGCTTTACGATGAACGGCGACGGCCTGTGGGAGAAGGACGGCGAGACGGTCAACGCCGTGATCCAGGGCTTTGAGGGCATTCACAGCGACATCGTCCCGGTGCTCGTTGAGATGCTCCGCAACGCCGGCTTCGACGCCGATGTCAACTTCGGCAACGACGCCTACCAGAACATGGCCGACGGCAAGCCCGGCCTGTACATGTTCGGCCATGGCGCCAGCCTGGTCGACCCGTATGCGGCGTTCGAGCTGTTCCACAGCCGCTACAGCGCCGCCGTGGGCACGACCGCCGGCAACAACCGCTTCTCGCGCTACGCCAACCCCGAGTACGATGCCATCCTTGACCAGATGGCGCCGCTCTCGGCCGACGATCCCCAGTTCAAGGCCCTGGCCGTTCAGGCCCTGGAGATCTACTGGCGCGACCAGATCGACATCCCGGTCATCCAGTGGTTGCACCGCATCGCGTACAACCAGACCTACTGGACCAACTGGCCGACCGCCGCCAACCCGAGCCTCGGTGAGAACGGCGCCTTCTGGGCGCACACCGGTCTGCTCGTGATCACCAACCTCCAGCCGTCGGGCGCGCAATAAGCCCTTCGGTCCGGTAAACCGGAGCCTGCGCGGCCCATCCCGCCGCGCAGGCTCCACTGACGGATGTCGATGGCCCCAAACGGGGCCGCTCCACCGGCGATGTCCGTGCGGAGGATCAGTCAAGGTGAGTTGGCAATCCGTCCTACGACGTATCTTCTTTTTAGTTCTGGTGGTCTGGGCCGCGTCGACCATCACGTTCTTTATTCCCCGGCTGTCTTCGCGCAATCCGATCCGAGAGCGCTTCGCCGAATTGGCGCGCTCGGGCGGCTTCTCGCCTGGGGATATGGAAGTGATCATCGCGTCCTACAACGTCCGTTTCGGCCTGGACAAGCCGTTGATCGAGCAGTACTACAACTACATCTCGGCCGTGGCGCGCCTCGACCTGGGTGTGTCGCTCTATCGCTATCCGCGAACCACACTTCAGCTGATCAACGACGCCCTGCCCTGGACCATGTCGTTGCTGCTGGTGACGACGATCCTGTCCTTCATCATTGGAAATCTCCTGGGGGCTGTGGCGGCCTGGCCGCGGGCGCCCCTGTGGCTGCGTACGGTCGCGACCCCGTTCATCGTTTTCACCGGCATCCCCCCGGTGTTGCTTGGGGTCTTCCTGCTCTTCTTCGTCGGCTTCCAAATGAAGCTGTTGCCGCTGGGCGGCGCATATACGGTCGGCCAGGTGCCGAACTGGTCTGATCCGGAGTTCTTGCTCGACGTGGTCAAGCATCAAGTCTTGCCGGCCGCCGCCCTCACCCTGGGCTCGGTCGGTGGCTGGGTGCTCTCGATGCGCGGCATGGGGATCACGATCCAGGGCGAGGACTACGTGGTCTTCGCCGAGCACAAGGGCCTGAGCGGCGGCACGATCTTCCGCGATTACTATTTGCGTAACGCACTGCTGCCGCAGGTGACCGGCCTGGCGCTCGCACTGGGCAGCGTGGTCACGGCCGGCGTCGTAGTCGAAAACGCTTTTGGCCTGCCCGGGATCGGCGGCCTGCTCAACGAAGCCATCCGGGCCAACGACTTCATCGTGATTTATGGCATCGTGCTCTTCATCACCATCGCCGTGGCCGGTCTGATGGCGTTGGTCGAGCTGCTTTACCCGTTGATCGACCCGCGCATCCGCCACGAATAATGAGGACACTGTGACCGCCATCTCAACCGCCACGACGAGCGCGCCGGAGCCGGTTTTCCGGCAGCCCAGCGCGCTCACCCTTACTTTGCGGTATCTGCGCCGCAA
>JAEURK010000217.1 GCA_016789175.1 Anaerolineales bacterium | reverse complement strand
GGCCTCCGGAGCATACACGGCATCCAAGAGTCGGAAGCCATCGGCGCCGATCGTCTCGGCCAAGACGTAACGCTCGGGCTTACCCTGTGGGAGTTGATAATCATCGAAGCGACGCCCATAGCGCTCCACCCACTCGGGGGGGTGAGCGCGCGCAGCCAGTCACGGCGCCGCCACGGCCAGGACGTTGAGCGCGTGGCGCATGGTCTCGCCCACACACTCCAGGCGATTGAGTGTGTGGATCGCCGCCAGCACCGAAGTCGAGTCGGTACGTTGTCGCCCACGAGTCTTGAGCAAACGCGCATCGCGGAAACGGGTGAGCAACGTGTCCAGCAGCTTGGCCTCAACGCCGCCCTCGAGCAGACGGCTGCGAAACTCCACCAGCACCGAAGCATCAAACCCTGGATCCTCCAACGGCAGACCCAGCGCGTACTTCCAGTCGATCCGGCTGCGCACGGCATCGGCCGCTTGTCGATCGGACAGGCCTTCGGCGAACTGCATCACCGTGACCAGGGCGAGTCGACCGGGTGCTTCGGCCGGCTGTCCTCGCGTCGAAAACAGATCGGTGAACAGTTCATCAGTGAACAGCTCGCCAAACTCATCGCGCAGACGCAGGTAGCGATTCCCCTTCGGGAAAACCGCCAGCGCCACTCGGCGCGTCTCATCGGGGATCGGATCGGAAGGTCGGGGCTTGAGGGACATGGCGGTGACCTCCAGTCGGTGCCTGCGAGAACATCCGTTTGGATCGCTCGTCCCCCTGGGTGACTCTTCCATAGTACGCCCGTCGCAAGGGCCATCCGAATTCGCCAGCAGCATCCTTTCATGTGGCGCACTCCACTTGGCGCCATGCGCGGACATCTGGACCAGCATCTGATCAGCCTGTGTCGGGTCAAGATGTCCTCCGACACAGCTTGATCCAGACCGGGTTCCATCGCTGTCTGAGCAGCAGCGGTCAAGGCTTCCGGGGTCACCCGTTGGGATTCAGCCATCTGCGCCAGAGACTTGCCGCTGGTTAACTCAGCGTTCAGCATCCTCCGGCAACAGGCCAGGCGTTTCAGCTCAACTCATTCCAGTGCAGGGTGCGCATGCCGCCCATGGAGGTCAGTCCAGGCCTCCATGGTGTTCACGTCAACGCTGGGCCCTCAAGCTGGCACCACTCCCACGCCTATGCGCGCTCGCGCGGCGCATCCTTCCGTAGCCAAATCCGCTGCCATCTACTGGACGGAGCGGCCCAGTTGTGTTGCTGTCCCAGGGCGGCTCGCCCTGGGCTTGCGCCAGGCCCGATCCGACGAGGGCGGCTCCCTACGATGGAAGCGGCCAGGGCAGCGGCGGTTCATTTGAGAGCGGTGTCCATGTTTGACCTTTCCATGAAGCCGGGCTCCGAATAGCTCAACCGATAACGCGAGATTGGTCGACCTGTTTGTAGAAATCATGAAGTCGGCAGGCGTTTGACGTGAAGGGCCGACTGTACCGCCCCACAATTCATGGTTGGGTTCTCCATCAGTCCTCCATAGGCTTTAGCTAGATGTCAGGGCTCACCACATCGCGAACAATCCTTAACGACCCGAGCAAGTCGGAAAAGGCTCACGACATCGCGAACACGTCGACTGCCGTTCAATGCCGAAACGCGGGTTGTCGGTGAGCCACTGTCTCGGACAGATCGTAGTCGAAGGATTTGAGCAGTCGCCAGGGATGTTGGGCTGAGCGCTGATACCAGATGTCCAAACGCCGGGAGTGTGTCGTGATCGTCGCCCAGACGTACTTTTCGGCCCAGCGCTTGCCCACCGACCAAGTCTCGTTGAGCACAGAAACGGAACCATCGGGAGTCACCCGCCGGACGAAATGCACGCGACCCGCCGTGATCGGCAGCCGCTCTGGCAACTGTGCGATCTGATGTCCGGTCAAGCGCTGATGCGGCCCACCCGCGCGGTGAGCCGCCTGCGGTGTGCGGTCGCCGAGTTTGGGCGGCGCGTATTGGATGTGATACCAGCTCACGAAGGCCGGACTGGCGCGTCGACACGCCGCAACCGTTGCGAAGTACCGACGGTTGAAGAAGGCGTGCGACCAAAGCCGGTTGAATTGTTCGACATCGCCATTGCATTCGGGTTCGCCGACCGGCAGGAAGACCAGTTCGATCCCCAGGTAGAGGGCCAGACGCACGAACTGGCCGAAGACCCGCGGGACTTTGTAGCCGCCCATGAACGCGGCGTCGTTGTCGAGTTGCAGAAATGTCGGGATTCCCAGGCTTTTCCAGGTCTGCAAGGCATGCTGAACGACGGTGGCCGTCGTCTTGTCGGCGGCGATCGTTTGGCAACCGGCCCGAGTGTGCAGATCGAGCGTGTGGAAGGCATAGACCTTGGCGCCGCCTTCCAGGTAGCGGCAGGTCCAGTCCATGGCCTGAAGGCAGCCTGACAGATGCGCCAGAGGCAAAGGCCGATAGGCGGTGGTTTCCGTCGATGGACAAGCGATCAAACCTTGGGCTTTGAGCACACGCTTGATCGTGGCCAAGGAGGGCAGGTGTGAAGCGGAACCTAACCCGCGAAGTTCGCGAAGAATCGCCCGAGCACCGACCAGACCCACCGGTTGGCGTTCGAGGCGTCGACGGGTGCGCACGATCAGGCGCACCATGCGGGCGGAGTGAGCCGTGGGTCGATGGCGCGGCCGACGGGGCCGGCTGCCAAGACCTCGGAACCCGTAACCTTCGAAGCGGGCGCGCCACTTGCTGAACCAGGTGCGCCCACGCTGGAGAATTTGGCCGGGAGCAACGTTCTTCAGCCATAGACGGATCGCCAGTCGCCTGCGCCGGAGTTCGTCTTTGTCGTCCATGCCGTCTCCTTGTGAGAGACAGCATGATCCGAGAGCCGGCTCGATGCCGGAACCGTCATTTTCGTGTTCGCGATGTCGTGAGCCTTTTCCGAGCTATTCATGTCCGCGATGTCGTGAGCCCTGACACCTAGTTGCATAGACCCCCAGGGGCTCATCGCGCAACACCATCGGCTGACACGATTTCCGTTTTTTCACGCCTGCAAGACTCCTGACCTCAGCCAGGGCTGAGTCGTTACGCGGCGGCGATTTTTGTGCGGGCGTCGCCGTCAGCGGCTGCATGCCGCGCCAGCGGGATCAGTCGTCTGGGGCGAAATCGATATGCAGGAGTGAGCCCACCTCATGCAACAGGCGAGCCTGGACAAGCGTGAGGCTGCGACCAGGGCTGAGGCTCAAGACGGTCAGCGCCCGACGGGGAAGGAGAAGGCGTATCGCATCAAGGGCGCCCCCACGGCCTGGAGCCGACGGACCCCTTCGAGGTGGGCAGGGTCCTGTTCGATCAGACGAGAGATGCTGGCCAGATGGCCTCGCGCGCTGCGGAACCGCCGCAACAGGGGTCCATACTTCGGAAATCCGCATTCAACTGGGATCCGGGTCAGCCGGCGTGGACAGTATGTTCAACCGAGCGCCTAGCTCGGTGAGCACCACCAGTACCTCATGGGCCAGATGAGGGTCAAGGCGCATGGATGCCTCCTGGGCGACGCGGATCTCGGTTTGACCGCCGCAACCCGAGACGAACAGCGTGAGCGGCTCGGGGGCATGACCATACACGAGCAGGACGACGAGCTGACACTCGCACAACGATAGGCTTTGAGGGTGGCAGGCGCAGGCGGCCGCGCCGGTCTGCGCGGTGCGGAGATCGAAGCTGCGCATCACGGGCAGGCCGTGTTGCCTCAGGGCCGAGAACACCTCTGGGATCACATCCTGTCCGCCGGTGTCGAAGGTGAGCGTGTCGCGCATGGCCATCTCCTGTTCGAAGTCTACGCCGACCGCGAGCGAGGTCCTAGCGCCGTTCAGCGGTGGGCGCACAAACCCAATTGGCGGCGTGAACGCCCATCCATCCCTCAAAACCAGCGCCCGAGCATCCTGCTCGGGCGCTGGTGAATAGCTCGGACAATCGGATGCGGCCCATCGAGCAGCCCGTCTTCAGTTCGTTCTCTCCAACAAGCTGCTGGCCAACTTTCAGCCGCGCGCCAACCGCTCCGCTAGCGGGGTGAAGCCGTCACTTTCCGGTGGTGCCACCCACGACCGGACGGATGCTGGTCAACGGCCCCTGTGTGCGAGCTCCAAGGCCCTTCCAGGGGGTGCCGATCCAGCGCAGCAGGAAATAGTCCGCGCCGATATAGCCGGCCACCTTCCATGCCAGGATGAGTAGAACCGCCACTGTGAAGAGCAGCGGATTAGAACTGGCGGTGCCGGCCATCATGAAGTTCCAATTCATCAGGCCGCCCATGAACGCCGCGATGCCCGTGAATGCCCCGATGATGAGAGCGATGCCCACAAGCAGTTCACCCGCCACGACCAGTTTGGCGAACCAGACATGCGCACCGCTATCCAGCAATATCTGGATGAAACCGCGATACCACTCGAACGTAATGGGTGGTCGCCCCTGTTCAGGGATCTGGACCGCATTCATCCAAAAACCCTGTAGGGCCTCGCCGGTCTCCATCCACTTGGGATTGCTCAGCTTCGGCAGGACCGAACTGAACCATTGCCAGCCGAGCCAGAGGCGCAGGAAGAGCCAGAGCCAGCCAGCCCGCGAGTCGTTAAAGAGCAATTGAATGAGCGAGGGATCCTGAACCACCTCACCTTTGTGAGTGACTACGTTTGTCATGTTAGCCTCCATCCATCAATTTGATCGCAACCAAGCGGTTGCCGGAACTCCAGGAGTTGAGGTGGCATAGCTTTCACCAATCCGCAAACCCCGAGATACTTTGCACTACAGACACACGTTCCAGCACCTCCACGTTTTTTGTGTCGAGGCGAACGTTGTCGCCCTAACTCGCAGCGGAATCCGCAAGGTGCATTGGCAGGTAAGGCTCATTGAACTTACCTGCCGCCGAACATCGTTGTCACTTTGAGACATCCCCGAACAGCGGCCCCGAAGTGCAAAAAAGCTGTGGCACCTGGGCTGGCGCGTGGGGGATCCTCCGACAGGCCGTGCCTAAGGAAAACATTACTCTGCTTGGTCACGATGTCCTAGCGCGATACGGCCTAACGGCGCTAAGCCATTCGGCGCATCATCTGATTTTTGTCATGCCGTTGGCGCTGGAGCAAAATAGATCCGTCAGACATCCTGGACGTACGGCACCCTAAGGCAATGCGCTGTTTACACGGAGGCGCATTTTTCATACGCGGCTGCTGGGAAAGATTCGAAAGGCAAAGCGCCCGGGCAGGCTTGCCCGGGCGCTGGTCAATGCTGTTGATGGAACGCACAGAAACTGTCGAACGTTTCAGGGCACGACCTGAGGCGTCGTCGGCAAGTCGCGGCTGCCCGGGCCGTAACCGCCCATTGCGCCCATGTGGGCGAATATCGGCGCGCCACGGGCAGTCATCCACGCCGTCATCTGGTCGGCCTGGGCCTGGGTGAGCGCACCATCGGCGACCGCCTGCTGTAGCCCTTCAGTCATGGCTGCCTGCAGCGTGGTCGTGATCTGCTCCTGACTGACGCCCTGGGCCTCGGCGATTTGGGCGAGCGTCTGACCCGCAGCGAGCTGGGCCGACAACTCATCCGGGGTCAGGCCCAACGTCTCAGCCAGGCTGGCCCAAACCAGCGTATGCATCCCGCCCGTGTCCGCCATCCAGGTGTGCATGGCGTTTGCGTCAACGCCGGCCATCATGGCCGCACCGGTCCCCCGCATGTGAGTGCCGGGGCCGCCCATCCTGCCGTATCCACTGGCGGCGGGGCCGTAGGCTTGGGGCGTGGCCCAATTCCCCATCATACCGGGGTAACCCCAGGGCGTGCCGCCTTGGGCCTGCGCCAGGCCCGCGCCCACCAGGGCGAACGCCCCAACGACAACGGCGGTGGCAACGGCTACGGCGGCGATCTTCAGTGTGGTGTTCATCTTTGACCTCTCGTGATGAGCTTGCGCTCGTTTTTCATCGATAGGTCCAGCGTAGCGGACGAGTTTGAATAAGATATGAAGTTGCCATGCACTTTCGATGGAGCGGACCCCCACGCGGTTCATGGCTTCCGCATGCGTTCTTCATAAATTCTTCATAGCTCCGACCCAGACTGGAGCGTGCCGATCTGTTGTTTGTAGCATCGGCTTTCGATTTGCAGAGGAGCACAATCGGCTCCCTGCCACGTTCGATGGAGGCGCAAGAACATGTCCAAATCGTTTCAATGGCTCCTCGGAGCCGCGGTGGTGGTGGTCGCTCTGGCCATCGGGGCCTCGCTCATCCTGCCGTTTTTCTTCCCCGGCACGTATGGTGGGTACGGCATGATGGGACCCGGCATGATGCGGGGGTGGGGCGGCTGGGGGATGTCGGGTTTTGGCCTGGGGATGATGACCTGGCCGCTCCTGCTCGTCGTGCTGGTCGGTGTCGGCATCTACTGGGCAACACGCGGTCAGAACCAAACGCCCGCGGCACCGGCACGAACGTGCTCGAGCTGTGGTCGACCGCTTCAGGCAGATTGGAAGGCCTGCCCGCATTGTGGCGAACGGCTCCAGGCCTGAGCCCGACCCACCCAGAAAGGTCATCGATTTCCGAATCGATGGCCTTGGCCTGGACTTGGCGCCTTGAGCGCCCCCATCTTCACCCGCCTATACTTCAGCCATGCAAACCATCCTGGTTGTCGATGACGAGCCCCAGATCGTGAAGGTGATGCGCGGGTATCTCGAGCAAGCTGGGTACCGCGTGGTCGCCGCCGGCGACGGGCCAGGAGCATTGGCACAGTAT
>JAEURK010000212.1 GCA_016789175.1 Anaerolineales bacterium | reverse complement strand
CTCGATGGCGCCGATGGCGCGCTGGCGTACTTCCGGGGCGGATACTGCCCGGATGTGATCTTAATGGACATGCAGATGCCGGACATGGATGGCGTCGACCTGTCGCGCGCGATCCGGGCCTTTCCGCATGCGGCCAAGGTGCCGATCGTCATGGTGACGTCGATCGGACGCCGCGAGGAAGAGTTCCCGGCGAACCTGTTCCGAGCGTTTATCAACAAGCCGATCAAGGCCTCGGTCCTTTACAACACGCTGGTTTCGGTGTTCAGCGAGCAGGCGATCCCGGTCACCGCGCTCCCCGCCCGACCGGTTGAGACGCTCGAGGCGGATCTGGCCGAGCGCCTGCCGCTGCGCATCCTGTTGGCCGAGGACAACCTGGTCAACCAGAAACTGGCCTTGCGGCTACTGCAACGGATGGGCTATCGCGCCGACCTGGCAGCCAATGGCGCCGAGGCAATTGCTGCGCTGGCCCGCCAACCCTATGACCTGATCTTGATGGACATGCAAATGCCCGAGAAGGATGGGCTAGAGGCGACGCGCGAGATCCGTGCGACTTTGTCGGAGGAGGCGCAACCGATTATCGTCGCGTTGACGGCCAACGCCATGCAAGGTGATCGCGAGCTGTGTATGGCCGCGGGCATGAACGACTACCTGAGCAAGCCGATCCAGATCCCGGAGCTTGTGGCCATGATCAAGAAGTGGGGCACGCGCGTCACTGCCTGATAGCCGTTGAGAAACGAGGCGCTATGTCGGAATTGGCCTATACCCTGATTGTTGATGTCGAGACCCTGGCGATGTTGCGGCAGGCCCAGATCCCGGGCGAGCCCGACTTCGTGGCCGAATTGGTCGAGGCCCTGGCGATCGAGGCGCCCGAGCTGTTGGCGCAGATGCGGGGTGCCTTGCTCTCCCACAATGCCGTCACCTTGCGTCGCGCCGCGCACAGCTTGAAGAGCGCAGCGGGCAATCTCGGCGCGCGGCGTCTGCGCGACGTGTGCGAGGCCTTGGAGTTGATGGCGTCGAGCGGCGACACTTCCGGCGCCGATCCGCTTGTCGAGCGCGCGCAGCACGAGTATGATCAGGCGCTTGTCGCGCTAAACGCTGAAGTGCTGGCTGGCGGTTGACGTAACAACGAAGTCAACCCGGCTGGCTGAACCCGTAGTCGGAGGCGAGCGCCAAACCACGCGGTGTCGGGCGCTCGCTTTTTCGTTGGCCTATGTCCATCGCACTTGTTTTCGGCGGGCTTTTACTGGGTTTCATGGCCGCCGTGCCGGTTGGACCGGTGGGGTTGTTGATCGTGCAGCGCACCCTGCGCCAGAATCGGATCGCCGGATATGCGGCCGGGCTGGGAGCTGCGGCGGCCGACCTGACTTACAGTTTTTTGGCTTTGTTGGGCCTGCGCCTGGTGCAGAACCTGCTGGATCGCGAGCAAATCTGGTTCGGGTTGGCTGGCGGGGCGTTGCTCGTCGTCTACGGTTTTCGGACTTTCCGTGAGCGCCCGCGTTTGGGCGAGGCCCGGGTCGAGTTCACGGGCTTGCTGGGCGCTTTCCTTTCCACGTTCTTCCTGACCGTGGCCAACCCCCTCAATCTCGCCTTGTTCGCAGGCCTTTTCACCTCATCGGGGCTGATGGGCCTGGCGACCGGTCGTGGGTCTGCTGTGGTTCTGGCCGTGTGCGTCGGGCTGGGCGCCTTCACCTGGTGGATGATCCTTACCAGCGTCGTCAGCTACTTTCGCGTGCGATTCAGCGAGCGCCTGCTCGCTGTTGCCAATCGGGTCTCGGGCGTGCTGATCTGCCTGGCCGGGCTTTACCTCGTGGCGGCCGCGGTCGGGTGGTTGCCGGCCTGGCACTTCAAACCCCAGATGGCCTGGATGTCGGTTTGATTGTGGCCTGGGAATAGGCGTGTGATTGTCCCTGGCGTGATGTAGAATCACGTTATGGATGGTCAGTCGGCCCTGAACCGGTCGAAACCGATTCCCGTGGCCGCGTCGGAGCGTGGCGCGGCCCCAATCGGTAAGCGTGCCCGACGCTGGCGTTTCGGCTTGCAGGTCAAGCTGATCCTCCCATACCTGCTGTTAACGCTGGCCCTGGCGCTCGTCGCGATCTTCATCATCACCCAACTTGTCTCGGGCTCGGCCCGCCTTGGTTTCAACGGCCAACTCCAGGCGGTGCAGGACAGTGCCTCAGACGGCCTGGCGCGGATCGAGCGCAGCCAGCTCGAGAGCTTGCGTCTGCTGGCGTTCACACAAGGGCTGCCGGAAGCCATGGCTTCCGGCTCCGCCGAGAGGGTGGCCGATCTCGTCACGCCGTTGGCCTTGAACGCCGGTTTGCCGGTGGTCACGTTGATCGACACCACGGGCCGAGAGCTGGTGACCTTGACCCTGACCGCCGGCGGCGCCGAGTATGCCCGCTCGGGCGGGGCGGATCTATCGCAGGTCGCCATCGTCCGTCGGGTGCTGGCCGGTGAGCAAGACGCCCGCGGGGATAAGTTCGTCGGGATCCTGGCGGTTCAGAGCCGACGATTCCTGTTCACGAGCGCCCCGATCAGCGACGGAACCGGCGCGCACCTCGGGGTGGTGATGTTGGGGCAAGACCTGAGCCAGGTCTTGCGGGACGTGGCCCGTGTCTCGCGCGCCGATGTATTGGTCGCGCTGGATTCCTCAGGGCGAGCCCTGGATGCCGTTCTGCCCCCGGGCGCATCCGATGTGACGCCGCTCGAGGTTGAACCCGATGTGGCGCAGGGTCTGTTGAAAGCGCCGACTGTCGCGGAGTCGCGCGAGGTCAATCTGGGTGGTTCACCGTACGCGGTGCTGACCGTACCGCTGAATCTTCGCGATGAGCCGGCCGCGCTCCTAGGCGTCGGTCTGAACGCCTCTTCGCTTCGGCGCCAGGAGGAAGAGCTGCGGTTGCTCCTGTCCGGGCTGTTTGGGGTTGGGCTGCTGGCGGTGCTGGGTGTGGGCTATGGCATTTACCGCAGCATCGTCGACCCCGTGGATCGGCTGCGCACCCTGGCGGATGCGGTTGCGGAAGGCGATCTCAATCAGCGTCTGACCTTGCCGCAGGACGATGAGATCTCGGACCTGGCGCTGGCGTTTTCGGAGATGACCGAGCGCCTGGCCGAACGCACCCATGAGGCCGAGCGCCTGCATGGCGAAACGGCCGAACGCGCGCGTCAGCTTGAGGACAGTAACCAGCGTCTGCGACAGGCGCAACAACAACTGGTGCAGTCCGAGAAGCTGGCCTCGATCGGCCAATTAACGGCCGGGATCGTCCATGACGTCAAGAACCCGCTGGCCGTGATCAAGGGCATCGCTGAGTTGGTCCAAATAGAGGATCCGGGCCTGAGCGCTTTCGCTCGGGAGCAGATCGGTCTGATCCGCGACAACGCGTCACACGCCAACGCGATCGTCAGCGACCTGTTGATGTTTGCCCGCCAGTCGACGCCCAAGTGGCAACATCAAGACCTGCGCGAGACGGTGCAGGCGGCCCTGCGTTTGACCGAGTATTTGATGCGGCAAGCCGGCGTGCGCTCGATTGCGGATCTGCCGGATGTTCCGGTGATGACGGTGTACGATAGCCGCCAGATCGAGCAGGTCTTGATCAACCTCATTCAAAACGCCGTCCAGGCCATGTCGTCCGGCGGCGCACTGACGATCGCGTTGAACGTCATGGGCCAGCACGCCCTGTTGACCGTGGCAGACACAGGAGTCGGGATCGGGCCCGAGCAGATTGGCCGGGTCTTTGATCCGTTCTATACGACCAAATCGGAAGGCGAAGGCACCGGGCTGGGCCTGTCGGTGACATACGGCATCATCAGTCAGCACGGGGGCGAGATCTGGGCGTCGAGCGAGCGAGATCGCGGCACCACGTTCTCGATCCGGCTGCCGATCCGCGAACAAGCTCCGGAGCAACCGGTATGAGTGACTTGCGTATCCTGGTGGTGGACGACAACGATTCATTCCGCGGCTTGATGGCCACCCATCTGAGTCGCTCTGGCTATCGGGTGGACGTGGCCGTCGACGGCCTGGAAGCGCTGGAATTGATCCGGCGTTCCCCTGGCGCATACAGTGTGATGGTGACCGATTTGATGATGCCGCGCCTGAACGGCCTCGAGCTGGTGCGCGAATCGCGCCGGCTGGAGCCGCAACTCCAGGTGGTGGTGATCACGGCAGCGACGACGCTGGAGATGGCGATCGCAGCGCTGCGCGCGGAAGGTGCCTACGATTACCTGTTGAAGCCCCTGGAAGCGATCGGCGAATTGACGGTCGCCGTCGAACGGGCGGCAGCTCATCGCGAGCTTCAAGTCGAGCAGATCCGGCTGCGCGATCAACTGGCTCAACAAGCGGCTCAATTTCAAACCGTGGTGTACTATAGCAGTGACGCGATCCTGGCCGCGGACAGCCGGGATGTGCTCACGGTCTGCAATCCGGCCGCAGCTCGTATGCTCGGTCAGGAAACGCCGGTGGGCCAGATGGCCCACACGGTGCTGCCCTCGCTCTTAGGCACGTTGTTGGCAAGCTGGCGGGCGCGGCCTGAGCCGGGCGCCCAAACATTCGAAGTGCGCTGGCCGTCGAATAAGCAATTGCAGTCGGTGGCGCTGGCGCCATTACCGGCCAACAGTTCACGCTCGGGCTGGGTGATGGTCTTGCGTGATGTGAGCCATCTGGACGGATAGACGATGTCGAGGCGTGTACGGATCGGATTGATCGCGGTCGGGGTGGCGGTGGTGACACTGGCCGGTCTGTGGGGCTCGGCGCAGGCTGCCTTGTGGAGCTTGAGCCAGGGTCAGGAGTTCCGCGTCTTGCAGGGCATCGGTGCTAACTACGGCGCCTGGCAGTTCGCGGCCGTGCCGGCTATCTCCACCGACATCGTCAGTGAGATCGCGGTTGAGCGGACCCTGGCGCTTTCCACGGCTGGGCCGACCGAGGCCCCGGTCGTTTTCGGCCCGACGGTCACACCGCGCCCGACGTCGACCAGCACCCAGACCCCATCATTGACCCTCCCGGCTGTGGTGGTCCCGCCCAACCCCACCGCCACGGCGCCAAAGCCAACCCAGATCCCTCCCACGGCAACTCAGGGCCGGCCGACCACGGCGCCTTTGCCCACGACCGCGACACCGACTGTGACAGCCACAGCGTCTCGGTCCCCAAACGACACGCCGAAACCGATCGAGCCAACGGTGTTCATCCGCCCCACCGGAACACCGATCAGGACCGACACGCCGCGGCCGCCATCGCCGGGGACACCCAGCAACACGCCTGCTCCGACTGAGACGTTTCCGCCGGACACGCCAGAGCCCACAAACACGACCCTGCCTTCCGATACGCCGGTGCCCTCGAGCACACCGCTGCCGTCGCCCACGAACACCGTGCCGCCGACCGAGACGGTGACCTGGACCCCGGTGCCGACAGCCACGCCGACCGACACTGAGGTCGCCCCGGCGACGCCGACCCCGCCTTAGTCGCGCGCCGGCCGTCTCCGCAACAACGCCTTCTCGATCTCCATCACGCCCAGGGTCGCCGCGCCCAGGCCGATCGTAACCGCCAGGTCGATCGGCGCAAGCGCCTGCACGCCGAAGAAAGCTTCCGAAGCGGGCGTATACAGCACGATCAACTGGAGCGCCGTCACGAGCCCGACCATCCCGATCAGCAGACGATTCCCAAGCGGCGCCAACCGAAAGAACGAGTCGCGGATCGAGCGCGTGCCGAGGGCCTGGAAGATCTGGGCAAAGGCCAGGGTGCTAAACATCATCGTCTGCCACTCCGAGCGCCCGAGCGCGGCATAGACGAGACCGACCCCGAGCGTCAGGGCGCCGATCCACAGGCCCAGCCAGGCCACATGCTGGCCGAGGCCGTCGCTGAAGATCCCGGCGCGTGGCGAGACCGGCGGGCGACGCATTACGTCCCGTTCGGCCAGCTCGACGCCGAGACCAAGCCCGAGCAGGCCGTCGGTCATCAGATTCAACCATAGCAACTGCAACGGCCGCAGGGCCACCGGGTCGATCGCGGCCGGGACCGAGAGCAGCGCGATCACGGCCGGCCAGAGCAGCATGACCAGGACTTTGGCGACGTTGCCCGCGAGCGAGAATTTGACGAAGCGCCGAACGTTGTCGTAGATCGTCCGGCCCTCCTCGACGGCGGCGACGATCGTAGCGAAATTGTCATCGCGCAACACCATCGCGGCCGCTTCTTTGGACACGTCGGTGCCGGTGATGCCCATCGCGACGCCGATGTCGGCCTGCTTAAGCGCGGGCGCATCGTTGACGCCGTCGCCGGTCATGGCGACGACGTGGCCCTGGGCCTGGAGCGCTGCCACGATGCGGAGCTTATGCTCAGGCGCCACGCGTGCGAACACCGATGTGGTCTGGACCGCGGTGGAGAGCTGGGCATCGCTGAACTTCTCGAGCTCGGCCCCGGTGACGACCCGATCGTCCGACGTGATCCCCAGATCCTGGGCGATGGCACGGGCCGTCAGAGGGTGGTCGCCCGTGATCATGATCGGCCGGATGCCGGCTCGGGCGGCGATAGCGGCGGCGGCCCGGGCCTCGGGGCGGGGCGGGTCAATCATGCCCACCAGGCCGATGAAGACCAGATCGGTCTCGAGGGCGGGATCGGCCGTGGGTGTGGCGACGGCGCGAGCCGCGAAACCGAGGACGCGCTGACCTGCGGCCGCCAGGCGCTGGTTGCTGGCGTTGATCCGGGCGCGCCATTCGTCGGTCAACGGCTGGCGGGTCGTACCATCCCAGACGGAGGTCGAGCAATCCAGCAGACCGTCCACCGAGCCCTTGACGAAGGCCACGTACGCCGGCACGGTGTGGCCGAGCGTCAATTCAGCCAGCTCGGGCGGCGTGGCGCCGTTTGCGGTGCGGACGTCGTGCACCGTGGTCATGCGCTTGCGCCCCGAGTCAAACGGCAGCTCCGTCGCGCGAGGCAGCGCTCTCTGCACGGCATGCGGATCGATCCCGGCGCGTTCGGCCGCGACCAGCAGCGCGCCCTCGGTCGGATCACCGAGAAAGGTGGTCTGGCCGTCGGGGCCGCGCTGCAGCTGGGCATCGTTCGCCAGTGCGCCCGCCAGCAGCACCAGCCGGGCCTTGGGGGTAACGGCCTGGCCGCGTTCGAGGTGAGCGAGGTCGACCTGCTCGCCGGCCGTCTCGACCACGGTCACGGTCATTCGGTTTTCGGTGAGGGTTCCGGTCTTGTCGCTGCAGATCACGGTGACGGAGCCGAGCGTCTCGACGGCCGGTAGTTTGCGGATCAAGGCATTGCGAGCCAGCATGCGCTGGGCGCCGAGCGCCAGGGTAAACGTCACGACTGCCGGCAACCCTTCGGGCACGACGGCCACGGCCACGCTGATCGCGGTCAGGACCATGTCTTGAAAGCTCTCGCCCCGAAGGACGCCGATCAAAAGGATCAAGACGGCTACCACGGTGCCCACGATGGCCAGGAGTTTGCCGACCTGATCCAGTTTGCGCTGAAGCGGCGTTTGGCCCTGGCGCACGTCCTGAATCAGATCCGCGATGCGGCCCAACTCGGTTTGCATACCGGTCGCGACCACGACGGCCCGCCCACGGCCGTGGCTGACCTGTGTGCCGCGATAGGCCATGTTGAGGCGGTCGCCCAAAGGAGCATCGCCGGCCGCGATCGGCGCGATGGCCTTGTCAACCGGCTCGGATTCGCCCGTCAGGGCGGCCTCCTGCACGCGCAGGCTGGCCGATTCAAGGAGCCGTACGTCGGCGGGCACCAGGTTGCCGGCTTCGAGCGCGATCACGTCGCCCGGCACCAGTTCACGCGCCGGGAGCTCGACCATCTGCCCATCGCGAATGACGCGGGCCAGCGGAACGGTCAGCTTCTTCAGGGCCGCGATGGCGCGTTCGGCCCGGTACTCCTGCAGAAAGCCAAGCGCCACAAAGAGCACGACGATGGCCAGGATCGCAATAGCCTCGGTCCACTTGCCGAGCACGGCGGAGAGCAGCCCGGCCCCGATCAGGATGACGACCATGATGGCCGTGACCTGCTCCCACAAGATCGCCCACGGGCTCTTGGCGCCGCGTTCGATCAGCTCGTTCGGTCCGTGGTCGGCCAGGCGTTGCTCGGCTTGGGCCGTGGAAAGGCCGTGAGCCGAAACCACGCTGAAGTGTTCGAGCGTGGTCTCGTGGTCCAGGGTGTGCCAGGGGGCCGGGGCGTTCAGTGACGTCATCGTTCGACAGCTCCTCCAGAAGAAAACGGTGCGGTTTGCACAGCCGGGAAAAGATACCGCAGCCCGACGCCGCCGGGGAGGCGGGCGCTGTCAGGGAGCTGTCGCCTGGCCGACGTTGGCTGACAGGTCGGCGACAGAGGCTCCGGTTAGTCGCTATACTCCCTGGATGAGAGGTTGCTCATGAAGATCCTGACGGTAGCCGAGATGCGCGCCGCCGAATCCGCCGCGGATTCGGCCGGCCACAGCTATGCGGAGATGATGGAGCGGGCCGGACGCGGCGCGGCCGAAACACTGCTGGCCCGGCTCGAAGACCCGGGTGCGCACAAGATCGTGGTGCTGGCCGGATCCGGGAACAACGGCGGCGATGGTCTGGTATGCGCGCACTACCTGAGCAATGCCGGCGCCGCGGTGGCGGTCTATCTCACGCGGCAACCGGATGAGGCGGACCCGAAGATCCAACGCCTGCGCCACAAGGCGATGTTGGTCGCTGATGCCGATCGCGATGGCGATCGTCGCGTGCTGACACGTCTGCTCGGATCCGCGACTGTCGTGGTCGACGCGCTGGTGGGCACGGGCGCCCGCATGCCGCTGGGCGGTCGCCCGGCGGCGGTTCTGGACGCGTTGCGGGAGCGGTTGGCGGCCGACGGTGAACGACCTTACGTCCTGGCGATCGATTGCCCGTCGGGGCTGGACTGCGATAGCGGAGCCTGTGATGCGCGCCTGACGTCGGCGGATCTGACTGTGACATTCGCAGCACCGAAACGCGGGTTCATCGGCTTCCCGGCCAACGATCGCCTGGGCGAGTGGGTCGTCGTCGACATCGGCCTCG
>JAEURK010000207.1 GCA_016789175.1 Anaerolineales bacterium | reverse complement strand
CGCGATGCGGTCTACCAGATGGTCGGCGGCCTGCGCTCCGGCATGGGCTACGCCGGCGCGCGCACCCTCGACGATCTGCGCACTCGCACCCGTCTGGTGCGCATCACCAACTCGGGCCTGATCGAGAGCCATCCGCACAGCGTGATGATCACGCGCGAGTCGCCGAATTACCAGCGAGGCAGCTGAGGAACGGAAGAGGGAAGAGGGAAGAGGGAGGAGGGTCTCCTCCCTCCTCCCTCTTCCCTCCTTTCGCCTACCTCCCACAGAACACCATGCTCACCTACTCTCCTGAAGTCAAAGCCGCCCTCGATGCCCACCAGCCCGTCGTCGCGCTCGAGACCACCTTGATCGTGCACGGCCTGACCGCGCCCGATAACCTGCGCGTGGCAAGCGAGATCGAAGACGTGATCCGCGCCGAGGGCGCCGTGCCGGCCACGATCGGGCTTGTTGCCGGCGTACCCACCATCGGCCTGACGGCCGAGCAGCTCGGCGCGCTGTGCGCGTCGCCCAACGTGCCCAAGCTCAGCGTGCGCGACGTCCCGATCGCGATGGCGCTGAACTCGCACGGCGCCACGACCGTGGCCAGCACGATGCTGTTGGCGGCGCGGGCCGGCATCCGTGTGTTCGCGACCGGCGGCCTTGGCGGCGTGCACCGCGAAGCCTCGACCACGTTCGACGAGAGCGCCGACCTGATGACGCTTGGCCGCGAGCCGGTGGCCGTGGTGTGCGCCGGGTGCAAATCGATTCTGGACATCGGCGCGACGCTCGAACGGCTCGAGACGCTCAACGTGCCGGTGCTCGGTTATCGCACCCGCCGGTTCCCGGGCTTCTACCTGAACGACTCAGGCTTCCCGCTCGACTGGCAGGTCGATACGCCCGAGCAAATCGCAGCGACGATGCGTCACCACTGGGCCCTGCACGACACCCGCGGCGGCCTGGTGATCGCTAACCCGTTGCCCGTCGAGCAACAGCTCGACCCGGCGCTCCACGATCGCGTGCTGGCCGAAGGGCTGGCCGAAGCGACCCGGCGTGGCCTGCGCGGCAAACCCGTCTCGCCCTTCCTGCTCGGGCACTTTCACGCCGCCACGCACGGCGAAAGCCTGCGGGTCAACATCGCGCTCGTGCTCAACAACGCTCGCCTGGCGGCTCGAGTCGCAAAGGCATATTTGTAGAAGGAGCGGTAGAGGGAGGAGAAATCCCTCCTCCCTCCTCCCTCCTCCCTCTTCACCCCAATGACCCTCCTGCTCACTGAACGCGACGTCGAATCCGTGCTCACAATGGACCTGGCGCTCGCGTGCGTGGAAGCCGCGCAGCGAGCGTTGGGCGCGCAAGGTGTGAACCACCCACGCCGCCGGCTGCCGGTGCCCGACGGACAGCTGCACTACATGACCAGCAGCTTGCCCGGCGTCGACGCCTTCGGCGCGAAGTTGTATGCCACCGGCCACGGGGCGCCGCGCTTTTTGGTCCCGCTCTATCGCGGCTCGACCGGCGTGTTGCTGGCCCTGATCGAGGCGGACTGGCTCGGCCGTCTGCGCACTGGCGCGGCCAGCGGCGTCGCGACCAAGTTCATGGCGCGCGCGGACGCGGAGGTGCTGGGCGTGATCGGCACCGGCGGCCAGGCCTTCACCCAGGTGCTGGCCGTATGTGCGGTGCGCCCAATCAAGCAAGTGCGGGTCTATGGGCGCGACCCTGCCCGGCGCGCGGCCTTTGCGCGATCGCTGGGCGGTGCGCTCACGGCCGAGGTGCAGGCTGTGGCCGACGCGCGCGCCGCAATCGAGCCCGCCGACGTGGTCGTGACGATGACTTCGGCCTCGGCGCCCGTGTTCGACGGCGCCTGGCTCAAGGCCGGAGCGCACGTCAACGCCGCCGGCAGCAATCACCTCCTGCGACGCGAGATCGACGGTGTCACAGTCGCCCGAGCGGCGCGGGTCGTGGCCGATTCGGTCGAACAGGCCCGACTCGAGAGCGGCGATCTGGCCGCAGCCGTGGCCGAGGGGGCATTGCGCTGGGAAGACGTGCTCGAGTTCACGGACGTGGTCTGCGGGCGTGTTCCCGGCCGGGCCGCGCCCGACGAGATCACACTCTTCGAGTCGCACGGCCTCTCGGCCTGGGATATCGCCACGGCGGTCCGGGTCTACGACCTCGCGCGAGAGCGCGGCCTGGGCGTCGAGATCCCGCTCTTTGGCGGTTCCTCGACCAAAGCCTGAGTGTGCCGGCAATATGGCCGACGGCGAACGCCGCGCTCACGACCTGATCGAGCTCGCGCTGGCCACACCCTGGTTCCGGCGCGCGCTCACGGCAGTCGGCCGGTTGGGCCTCGAGTCGTGGGCCGTGGGCGCCGGCGCCGTGCGCAACCTGGTCTGGGATCATCTGCATGGCTACGCGACCCCATCGCATCTGGCGGATCTCGATGTAGCCTATTTCGATCCCCAGGACCTGACTGCCGAGTCCGAGGCTCGGCTGCGAGCCACGCTGGTCGCCGATTGCCCGGAGCTGCCCTGGGAGGTCACCAACCAGGCGAGCGTGCACCTCTGGTATGCGCAGGCCTTCGGTTATGCGGTGCCGGCCCTGACCTCACTCGAGGCCGCGATCGCCACCTGGCCGGAGACCGCGACGTCGGTCGCGATCACGATCGAGCCCGACGGCACACCGCGCATCATCGCCCCCTGCGGCCTGGAGGATCTGTTCGCCATGATCGTGCGCCGCAACCCGACGCGGGTGAGCCTCGAATGGTACCGTCAACGCATCGCGACCAAACGATACGCCGAGCGCTGGCCGCGGGTTACGATCGTGCCATGAGCCGCCTGCTGTTCTCGTTCATGGGCGGGCACGGCCACTTCGCGCCCCTCGTCCCGATCGCGCGGGCTGCCCAGAGCGCCGGACACACGGTGGCCTTCGCCTGCGGGCCGGCGCTGGTGGGCGCCGTCGAGGCCGCGGGCTTTTCCGCCTATCCGCTCGGCGCAGCGACCGGTGGCGCGCCCGAGCGCAGCCCATTGCGTCAGCTCGATCCCGCCCGCGAAGACGACGAGTTCCGCGAGCGTTTTGCCGGGGCCGCGCCCCGCCACAAGGTGCCGTTGCTGATCGCCTTCTGCGCGGAGTGGCGGCCGGATGTGATCCTGTGCGACGAGGCCGACTTCGGCAGCCTGCTGGCCGCCGAACGCCTCGCTCTCCCGCGCGTGACCGTGAACGTCATGGCGGCTGGATCGTTCGTGCGCGCTGACCTCCTCTCGGACACGCTCAACGCGGTCCGCGTGGCGTTGGGCCTGGAACCGGACCCGACGTTGGCCATGCTGCAACGCGATCTGGTGCTCTCGCCCTTCCCACCGGCGTTTCGCGATCCGCGCTATCCCTTACCTCCGACGGCTTTCAGTTACAACCCGCAGGCGTCTGCGCGCGCGACGGCGCCGCCCGTCTGGGCCGGGATGCGCCCCAAGGCTCCGCTGGTGTACTTCTCGCTGGGGACCGTCTTCAATCTCGAGTCGGGCGACCTGTTCAACCGCGCTCTGGCCGGCTTGCAGGCGCTGCCCATGAACCTGATCGTCACGGTCGGCCACGAGATCGACCCACTGGAGTTCGGTCCTCAGCCCGAGCACGTGCGCATCGAGCGCTATGTGCCGCAGAACGACCTCCTGCCCCATTGCAGTTTGATCGTCACCCATGGCGGGTCCGGCAGTGTGGCCGGAGCTCTGGTACACGGCGTGCCGCTCTTGATCCTTCCGATGGGGGCCGACCAGCCGCACAACGCCTGGCGCTGCGAAACTCTCGGCCTCGGGCGCTGGCTCGATCCCGTCGCCGCGACCCCCGCCGATGTGCTCGCAACGGCCACGTCGCTGATCACGGATCCGGCTTATCGAGCCGCGCTCGAACGGATCCGCCTTGACTTCGTCGCGCTGCCCGGCCCAGACGCGGCCCTCGAACGCGTCGAAGCATTGCTGCGCTGAACCTCCCCGCCTTCTGAGTTAAATGATGATCGATCGTCCAGGGGCGAATTGCCCGATGGACGACCGATCGGCGCGATCGTGGTGTCGATCTCGGAGCTCTACGGCGGGTTCGTCGAGGTCGGCGTGGGCGTGCCGTCGGTCGCCGTGGGCGTCATCGTCGGCGTATCCGTGGCGGTCGCAGTTGAAGTCATGGTCGCGGTCGCCGTGGCGGTCGAGGTCGGCGTGATGGTGCGCGTCAGGGTCACCGTCGGCGAGAGCGTCCCCGTTGGTGTGCGCGATGGGGTCGGGCTCGGCGTGTAAGTGACAGTCACGATGACCCAGGTCGCGGTCGCGGTCGGCGTGCCCGAAGTTGCCGTCGGCGTGTGGGTGCGCGTGAGCGTGATGGTCGGCGTCGGTGTGATGGTGCGCGTGAGTGTGGCGGACATGATCGGCGTAAAGGTCGCCGGGATCTTGATCGGTTGCGCGGCGCTGCGCGTGCGGGTAGGCGTCATCGTGATGGTGGCCGACTCGCGCGGGGTCGGGCTGGACGTGGGCGTCGGCTGCACCGACAGGTCCCACCCGAACATGATGCCGGTCGAATCGACGCCGGAGGCGGCTGCAACGGACAATGCCGCCACCCCGCGACGATCGGCGGTTTGCGGGAACGTCCAGCCACCACGGTCCAGCTGCGGGTTCTCCTCGGGATCGACCGAAATGCAGTAAGTGCCCGGCGCAACGTCCTTGAACACGAAGTCGCCATTTTCGTCGGTCAAGGTCTCGGCCTGCCCTTTCGACGGACAGGCGCCGACTCCCAGGTTGACTGTTATTCCGGCGATACCCGTCTCGCCGGCGTCGCGCACGCCATTGCCATAGAGCGCGCCATACGAGTCGGGGATGCAGGCCGGGGTCGGGTTGGCCGATGACGCCGAAGGATCACAGGCGTCGCTCCAGACCCCACCGATCAGATAGCCAAAACTCGGATTGCGGGTCGGCGTCCCGGTCGGCGGGGCCACTGTCACGCTGGGCGTCAACGTGGAGAGCGGCGCCGCGACTGTCGGGATCGGCTGCAACTGGATCAGGGGCACGCACGCGCTGAGCGCCAGGATAGCCGGAAGGCCCAACGGCACCAGCCGCATGAGGCGAACATGCGTGCGAGCAACTGAACGAGGTGTCATAATGCGTATCTTACTCCCGATCCGCCCGGTTTGCTTCTGGTCCCCGAGCGCACGTCCCCTCACCTATAATCGGCCGCGATGACCACAACTCGCGTCCTGACCGTCGATCGCGAGCATCCGGAACCCGGCACTGTCGCCGAGGCGGCCCGGGTGCTGCTGGAGGGCGGCCTGGTGGTGTTTCCCACCGAGACCGTTTATGGCCTGGGCGCAACGGCCCTGTCCGCCCGGGCGGTCGAACGCATCTTCGCGGCCAAGGAACGGCCGGCAACCGATCCCCTGATCGTGCACGTCCTGGATCTGGGCGGCCTGGCCCAGGTCACACGGGCCCTGCCGGAGGGTCTGCCGGCCCTGGCGGCGGCGTTCTGGCCTGGGCCTTTGACCGTCATCGTCCCGCGCCATCCGAACTTGCCGGCTGCGGTCACTGCCGGCGCCGATTCGGTGGCCGTGCGGATCCCGGCGCATCCTGTGGCACGTGCATTGCTCCTTGCAGCAAACGTGCCCGTGGCCGCGCCCAGCGCCAACCGCTTCTCGCGCCCCAGCCCGACCCGGGCCGAGCACGTCCTGGCCGATCTGGACGGACGAGTCGATCTGATCCTGGATGGCGGCCCAACCCCGGTCGGCGTCGAGTCCACGATCGTGGATCTGACCGGATCGCCGCCGCGACTGCTGCGGCCTGGGGGTGTGGCCTTCGAAGCCCTGCGGGAGCTCCTGCCCGGGCTGATGGTGGTCGAGCGGTATTCCGCCGAGACGTTCGCGGCTCAGGCGCCGGGCCAGTTCCTCAAGCACTACGCGCCGCGGACCCCGCTGCAGGTCTTCGACGGCGACCCGGAGGCCTGTCGAGATGCCATGTTGGCGGCGGCGCGGCAGGCTGCGGCGCGCGGTCTGCGCGTCGGGGCACTGGCCTTCGCCGAGGACCTGGAGGCGTTGGCAGCCGGCGGCCTGGCACGGCTGGAGACGTTGGGGTCGGAGCGCGCCATCGAACAGGCCGCCGCGCGGTTGTTCGACGTCTTGCGGGCCCTGGATGAAGCGGGTCTCGACCTGCTGCTCGCCCGCCTGCCGGGCCCGGCCGGGTTGGGCCTGGCGCTGCGCGATCGGTTGACCCGGGCGGCCGAGGGCAACGTCACCCGGTTAAGTTCAACGGCGGTACTATAATGCTTGGTCGTGTGAGCCCCTGGCTCACCGGCCACAATCCAATCAGAAAGGTTCTCACGTGACCAAACACTATGCTGCTGCTCCCGATCTGGTGATCGATCCTAAGAAGCGCTATCAGGCGATCTTCAAGACCGACGTCGGCGATTTCACGGTCGAACTGTATGCCGACAAGGTGCCGAACACGGTCAACAACTTCGTCTTCCTGGCTCGCGAAGGCTTTTACAACGACGTGACGTTCCATCGCGTCATCAAGGGCTTCATGGCCCAGGGCGGCGACCCGACCGGCACCGGCACCGGCGGGCCCGGTTACAAATTCAAGGATGAATTTCACCCGGCGTTGCGCCACAACGTGCCGGGCATCCTGTCGATGGCCAATGCCGGCCCCAATACGAACGGCAGCCAGTTCTTCATCACGCACGGGCCGACGCCGCATCTCGACAACCGCCACTCGGTCTTCGGCAAGGTCACTGAAGGGCTGGACATCGTGCTGGGCATCCCGGAGCGCGACCCGATGCGCGCCCGCACGCCCGGCGCCGCGATCAAGTCGATCGAGATCATCGAGCAGTGACCGAGCCGGATCGGCAGGCCGCTCCGACGTCGCCGAACTGGCGATTGTGGCTGACTCGCGGGCTCATGCTGGCCTTCGTGATCGGCCTGTCGGTCTTTATCTATAGCATCAAGGATCAGGCCGCGACACTGGCCGCGTTCGGCTATCCGGGTGTTTTCCTGCTCTCGATCCTGGCCAACGCCACGGTCGTGCTGCCGGCGCCCGGCCTGGTCCTGGTCTTTGGCGCGCCCGCGCTCGGGCTCAACCCGTGGATCGTCGGGATCGTGGCCGGCGTCGGGGCCACGATCGGCGAGTTCTCGGGCTACATCGCGGGCTACTCCGGCAGCGCCGCGGTCGAGAACCGCGACATGTACGACCGACTGCACCGCTACATCTTGCGCTATGGACCGTGGGTGCTGACGGTGCTCGGGTTTCTGCCGTTACCGTTCTTTGATCTGGCCGGGATCGTGGCAGGCGTGTTGAAACTGCCGGTGCATGAGTACTTCATCTTCACGTTACTGGGCAAAGCGCCGAAGATGACCATCATCGCCCTGGCCGGCGCCGGCGCCTTGAGCTGGGCGCCCTGGTTGAACCAGGTTATTTCGCAGTATATCGGACAGTGACATGTCGATTATGGATGTCGGCCGCGCCAGCATCTTGCTCATCTCGCCCGAGATGCCGATGCTGCATCTGCTCCGGCTGCATCTCGACAGCGAGGCCTATGACGTGCGCCCGGTGAGCACCGCCGCGCAGGGCTTGCAGACCGCGCAGATCGACCTCCCCGACCTGGTGATCTGCGACCAGCACATGCCCGACATGCGCTGGTCGCAGGTCTGCCAGCGTCTGCTGGACGACACCCGTACCCGCCACATCCCGATCATCGTGCTCGGCAGCTTGCCCGGCTCGCAGCCGCTACGTGAGGTGCTCGAGACCGGTGCCGACGAGTACCTGGCGCGCCCGATCGACTTCGGACTGCTGGCGGCGCGCATCGTCGCGCTGATCCGCCGGGCTCGGCTCAAGCCGGCCGTCAGCCCGCTGACCGGCCTGCCCGGCAACCTGGTGATCGAGCAAGAGCTGCGGCGGCGGACGGAGCCGGGCGCCGGCGCCTTCGCCGCGCTCTACATCGATCTCAACAACTTCAAGGCCTATAACGACGTGTACGGCTTCGCGGCCGGCGATGAAGCCATCCGGATGACCGCGCGCGTGATCGTCGCGGCCGCGCATGAACACGGCGGCCCCGCCGATCTGGTCGGCCATGTCGGCGGCGACGATTTCGTCGTGCTGACCCGGCCGGATCGCTCCGAGCCGATCGCGAACCGGATCGTGGCCGAATTCGATCATCAGGTCAGCGAGCTCTACACCCCGGCCGATCGACGGCGCGGCTACATTACGGCCAAGGACCGCCAGGGGATCCTGCGCAAATACGCGCTGCTCTCGATCGCGGTCGCGATCGTGCACAACGAATATCGCGACGTCACCAGCCATTACGAGGTGGCCGAGATCGGGGCCGAGCTCAAGCTGTTCGCCAAATCGCGCGGCGGCAGCATGGTCGTGAAGGATCAGCGCCATGTCTGATCCGCTCACCCGCATCCTCGCCGATCTGCACGATCCCGCGCCGGCGGTCCGGCAGGCTGCCGCCGAGTACCTGGGCGCGCGCCCCTCGGCCGCCGGCGCCCGGGCCTTGATCGCGGCCTTGAGCGAGCCGCACTTCCCGGCTCAGAACGCCATCATCAAGGCCCTGTTGGCCCAGACCGAGCCCGACCTCATCCATCAACTGGTGGCGCTCGGCCGCGAACAACCGGAGCGCGTCCCCGGCCAAAGCGCGCGGCGCGCCCTGCTCGAGATAGCACAGGCCCGCCCGGCCGATGTCCTCGACGCCTTGAACGACCCCGACCCGGACGTGCGTGCCTGGGCCGCGGCAACCCTGGGCGATCTCGGCCGGACCGGCGCGTTGGAGCCCCTGATTGCATTGCTCGAGAACGCCGAGGAGTCCCACGACGTCCGCTGCGCGGCCGCAGCAGCGCTCGGGCAACTCGATAACGAGCGCGGCACGCTGGCCCTGCTCAAACTTGCGCGCTCGGCCGGCCCCGAACGAGTGCGGGTGGCCGCGATCCTGGCGCTCGGCCAGCGCGGGGATGTCCAGGCCGTCGAACCGCTCTGCGGGCTGGTCAGCGAGATCGAGCATGGCCAGACCGAAATCGGCCTGGCCGCCGTCCGGACCCTGGGTGTGTTGGCCAGCACCGATGCGGTTCCAGCGTTGATGGGCGCGCTCGAGTGGTTATCGACCCAGCCGCGCGGGCCGGCGCATGTCGCGCTGGATGGCTGGCGTGGACAGTTGCTCGAGGCGCTCTACCGCATCGTCGTCGAGCCGACGGTGCGGCGCGCCAGCCTGCTGCGCACAGCCCGTCTGCGCCCGCTCATCTCGACCGTCGCCTTGCAGCGCGAGCTGCGGGCCGGCGTCGCGCCCAACAACGCCTATGCCGCGCACGTGCTCGGCTGGCTCGGCCGCCCGGATGCCCTGGCCGATCTGATCGCCTGTCTCAACACCACCGATTCCGCTCTGCGCGATGCCGCGCTCGAGGCGCTGCTGCGTTTCAACATCGTCGCAGTGCCCAAGTTGATCGAGGCGCTCGAACGTCCGGAGCCGCAGGTGCGCGAGGCCGCGGCCGACCTGCTTGGCCTGATCGGCGACTCGAGCGGCGCGCAGCCGCTCTTCCGCCACCTCAACGACGAGCCGCAGACCGTGCGCATCGCGGTCCTGCGCGCCCTGACCGGGCTTGGCGGCGAGCCGGCCTACGCGGCCCTGGTGTTGGCCCTCAACGACCCGGCCCTGGCGGAACATGCGATCAGCCTGATCGGCGGGCTCGGCGAAGAAGCCCTGATCGACGAGTTCAAGCGCTATCTGCAGGGTGTGCTCTATCAAAGCCAGGCTGATGAGGCGATCAAGTGGGCTGCCGCGCGCGCGCTGAGTATGCTTGGCGACGAACTGGCGGCCAGCATCCTGCTCAACGCCATCCGCAGTCACGACCCGCGGCTCCGGCACGCCGCCGCCAACGCGCTCTCACTCGTGCGCGGCCGGCGCGCGGTCAATGTGCTGATCGAGGCCACCGGCGATCGGGATTGGCTGGTGCGCCAGAAATCGATCGAGGCCCTCAGTCATATCAACGACTCGCGCACTCTGGCCGCGCTCGAACCGCTGGCTCGCGACCCCGAGTGGCGCGTGCGACTCGCTCTGGTCGGCGCGTTCAGCCGCCTGCGCGATCACCGCGCCTTCGGCCCGTTGCGCGAGCTGGCGCAGGATGCGGACCCGTGGGTGCGCCGCGCGGTGATGGCAGCCTGCGCGCGGTTGGATGACATCCGCGCCCGCGAGATCCTGCTGCTCGGCACGAGCGATCGCGCCGGCGCCGTGCGCGACGCAGCCTATCAGGGCCTGGAGATCAATGCCGATCCGACGCTGCTGCCGGTGCTGCGCGCAGGCGTGTTCGACGACGAGATCCAGGTGCGTTTGCACGCCTTGAGGGCGCTGGCGGTCATTTCGAACGGCGATGCCAGTGTGCTGGATCTCCTGACGCCGCTCCGCCATGACCCGGACCCGAGCGTGCGGCTGGCCCTGGCGGATACCCTGGGCGAGATCGCGGTCTCTGAAGCGGCGCCGTTGCTGGCGGCGCTGGCCCGTGACACCGAGCCGGCCGTACGCGAACGCGCCGTTCTGGCGCTCAGTCATTGCCGTGATCAGGCGGCGTACGAGGCCCTGGTGGCCTTGCTGGCGCACGAGGAACTGCGCGGCAGCGTCATCAACGAGTTGCGGCACGACCCCGATCGCGCCCTGCGCGCGTTGCTCCTGGCGGCGCGCAGTCGCGACCCGGTTCAGCGCGCGGCGGCGGCTCGCGGGTTGCGGGGCCTGGGCAGTTCTCACGGGAGCGCGGCGCTGGCGCAGCTGGCCCGTGACCCGGATGTCGGCGTGCAGTCTGCGGCGACCGGCACGGCTTAGCCTTCGCGCGGCACATCCCGCGGCGCCAGGCCATAGAACGAACGTAATCGCCCGCCGTGCTCCTCGGCAAAGAAATCGGTCACCATGTAACCGCCCTCGAACAACGAGCAGAACGCCTCACGCACATTGAAGCGCCAGTCGCGAGCCAGCACGCCGTCGTAGGCTTTGAGCGACTGGAAGTCGCGCGGCACCTCGACCAGCGCGAACATGCCGGTCGGCTGGGTCAGCGTTTCCGGCGGGCGCGGCAGGCCGTCATCGGGTGCGGTCGTCGAGGCATTGACGATCGGGGCGCCGGCCTGCAGGTATGCGACCAGATTGAGCGCTGCCCGGCCGCCCTCGAGCCGCTCGCGCACTCGCGGCGACGTGATCCACCACTCCGCCTCCAAGCGATCGCTGGGCAGGCCGGCATTCAAGCCGTCCACCATCTCGCCGTAGGCGTCGTTCGCGTACGTGGTGACGATCGCGCCCAGGCGGCCGATGTTGAGGTGCGCGTTCCTCGATTCGAGCGGGTCAAATGTCCACGTGACCAGGCGGATGCCCTGCTTGTTGACGAAGTCGCGTTGCGCGAGCTTGAGTTTGAGCCCCAGGTCGTGGCCGCGATACTCCGGCAGCACCGCCAGCATGTGCGAGCAATGCTTGAGGTGCGCCATCGCCGGGCGGCGCGGCTCGTGCTCGTCGGTGCCGATAAAGCTGTAGACGAATCCGATCAGGCGCTCGCCGTCGAACGCACCGATCACGGCGCCGCCGCTGTGGGCCGTTACATTGATGAGATGGCGCGGCACGATCTGGGTTTCGGAGTCGCTCCAGATCTCGCGCTGGACGTCCTCGACCTGGACGAAGTCGTCGAGGGTCTGGATCGGTCGAATCTCGATGGGCATGACGATACCTCAGGACGGCGCGCCGGGTCACCCGGTGCTCAAACGGCGCCATTCGCGCCAGGACCGGTGAGCCTGCAGAAAGCCGAGCGAGCGGTTGAGATGGGTCGGTTTGAACCCGAAGGCCTGAGTGATGCTGGTCAACTCGGTCACGCCGCTCAGGGCCAGGTGATCGAGCCAAAAACTCGTGATCGGCGCCCGCGGGAGGGTTTGTTCCATCAACCAGCTGGTCGTTCGCAAGAAGAACGGGCTGACCGACCAGAGCGCGTGGCTTCGTTTGAGCGCATCCATGACCTGCTCGAACAACTCCTTCACCGTATACATGTCGGGGCCGCCGACCGAAAGCGTGCGGCCCGTCAGCTCAGGGTCGAGCAAGCTCCACTCGAGGCAGGTCACCAGATCCTGGATGGCCAGGGGCTGGAGCGTCGTGCGTCCTTCGCTGGGCAGCAGGAGCGCGCCGGGGGCCAGCTTGACCAGGAGCGCGATCACGTTGACGAACCGATCCTCCGGCCCAAAGAGCATGGCGCTGCGCAGAACCAGATAGGGAACGCCGCTCTGGCGGATGAACTCCTCGGCGATGCCTTTGGCCTTGAGCACCGGATAACCGGACGCGCGATCGGCGCCGAGATGCGACACGTAGATCAGGCGCTTGACGCCGGCCTCGGCCGCCGCCGAAGCGATCAGGCGCGTGCCCTCGACATCGGTCGCGACCAGGTTGCCGCGATGACCGCGCCACTCTGCGCTCGCCAGGTGGATCACGGCCTCGACACCGGCCAGGGCGCCGCGCACCGCGCGCTCGTCCTCGACCCGGCCCAGCGCGAGCTGGACAGGCACATTGGGCGGCAGATTGGGCGTGCGCTGCGACGGCCGCACCAGACAGCGGACGTCATGGCCGGCGGCCAGAAGGCGCGGCAAAAGCGCGCGCCCGACCTGGCCCGTCGCCCCAGTCAATAAGATCAACACCGCATCGTCTCCGGAAAGCGGGAAGAGTGTAACCCACCGCCCAGCGGTCGTCAATTTCGGGTGGTCTGAACCCACGCCAATGGCTGCAACACCCGTTGGGGCTCAGCCGTCCAGCAGGAATCCGGGCGAAAGACGCGTGCTCAGGCACGCTGCCAGCCAGGCCGCATCCTGACCGGAGTCCGGGTGTTATACTGCCTGACGCGCAGAAAAGACTAACATAATATGCCCGGCAGCGACGCCTCGCGCGGCGAAAATCCCTGTCGCTGCTGGCACGGGAAGAACATGACCCATCGAGTTGTCATCACCGGTTTGGGCTGCATCAGCCCCTTAGGCAACACCCCCGCCGATGCGTGGGATTCGGCCGTCAACGGCCGATCCGGGGCGGGTCCGATCACGCATTGGGACACCACGGGCTTCGACACCCGCATCGCGGCCGAGGTCAAGGGCTTTGATCCGGTTGCGCGCTTCGGGCGCAAAGAGGCCCGGCGAATGGACCGGTTCTCGCAGATGGCCATGGCGGCCACCGAGGACGCGCTCAAGGACTCGGGCCTGCCCATCACCGACGACAACCGCGATCGCATCGGCGTGTACATCGGCACCGGCATCGGCGGCCTGAACACGTGCAGCGACGAGGTCACCACGCTGGTCACCAAGGGCCCGCAGCGGGTCGGCCCGATGGCGGTGCCGCTCATGCTGCCCGACAGCGCGGCCGGCCAGGTGGCGATCACCTTCGGCATCCGCGGCCCGAACCTGGCGATCATCTCGGCCTGTGCCACAGGCAACAACGTCATCGGCGAGGCCTTTGAGGCGATCCGGGCCGGACGCGTCGACGCCATGTTGGCGGGCGGCGCCGAGGCCGCGATCGTGCCGGTGGCCGTGGCCGGCTTCAATTCGATGACCGCCCTCTCGAAGCGCAACGACTCGCCGACCGCGGCCTCGCGCCCGTTCGACAAGAACCGCGACGGCTTCGTCATGGGCGAAGGCGCGGCCATCGTCGTGCTCGAGTCCGAAGAGATCGCTCGGGCACGCGGCGCGCGGATCCTGGCCGAGGTCGTCGGCTATGGCTTGAGCAACGACGCATATCACATCTCGGCCCCGCGTGAAGACGGCGCCGGTGCGATGGCGTGCATGCGCGGCGCCCTGCGCCAGGCCGGGCTGGACGTGAGCCAGATCGATTACCTGAACGCCCACGGCACCAGCACGCAGCTCAACGACAAGGCCGAGACCGCGGCGATCAAGCGTCTGTTCGGCGAGCACGCCTATGAAGTGTCCATCAGCTCGACCAAGTCGATGACCGGCCACCTGCTCGGTGCGGCCGGCGCGGTCGAGGCCGTTCTGTGCGTCAACGCGCTCCTGCACAATCAGATGCCGCCGACGATCAATTACGAGACGCCCGATCCCGACTGCGATCTCGATTACGTGCCGAATACCGCGCGCGCCAAGACGCTCAACTACGTGATGTCGAACTCCTTCGGGTTTGGCGGCCACAACGCCACCCTCGTCTTTGCCCGCTACGCACCGAGCACCAACGGGCATGCGTAAACCGCGCACCACGAAAGGCGGGCCCTTCGCATGTTGAATGGAAAGAACGGCTCACACGAGCCCACCCCCGCTCTGCCGACCGGCGCGGCGGCAGCTCAGTATGCGCACATCGTTGGCTGGGGCATGGGCGTGCCCCAACGCGTGATGACCAACGACGACCTGGCCCGTATCGTCGATACGTCGGATGAGTGGATCACGTCGCGCACCGGCATCCGCCAGCGTCGGATCGCGGGGCCGAAGGAGAGCACATCGACCCTGGCCGCCCAGGCCGGGCGCGCCGCGCTCGATATGGCCAACATCGATCCGAACGATGTCGACCTGGTGATCGTCGCGACCTGCACGCCCGACCACTTCTTCCCGGCCACGGCCTGCCTCGTGCAGGACGCGCTGGGCTGTGGCCGGGCCGGCGCCTTCGACGTCTCGGCGGCCTGCTCGGGCTTCATCTATGGGCTGACGCTCGGCACCAACTTGATCCGCACCGGCGCGATGCGCACGATCCTGGTTATCGGGGCCGAAACCCTTTCGCGCTTCATCAACTGGAAGGATCGGGCCACCTGCGTGCTCTTCGGCGACGGGGCCGGCGCTTTTGTGCTCCAGGCGCGCGAGACGCCCGGGGGCCTGCTGACCAGCGTGTTGCGTGCCGATGGCTCCGGCGGCGGCTCGCTGATCGTCCCGGCCGGCGGCAGCCGCCAACCGGCCACCTTCGAGACGGTGCGCGACAACCTGCACACGCTGCAGATGGACGGCAAAGCCGTGTATCGCTTCGCCACACGGGTGATGACCGAGTCGATCAAGGAAGTCACGGCCAAGGCCGGCGTGGCACTCGACCAGGTGCAGTTGATCGTGCCGCACCAGGCCAATCAGCGCATCATCGAGTCCTCGGCCCGCTCGCTCGGCCTCTCCGAAGATCGCTTTGTGCTCAACCTCGACCGCTATGGCAACACCTCGGCTGCCTCGATCCCGATCGCGGTCTGCGAGGCCGTACGCGACGGCCGGCTGCGGCCGGATGACAACGTCGTGCTGGTCGGTTTCGGCGCCGGGCTGACCTGGGGCGCCGGCCTGATCCACTGGGACGCCACGCCGCCGGCCGAGCCGACCGGGGTCGCGCGCTTCCGCCGGCAACTGTCCTACAGCTTTGCGGGTTTGCGCTCGACAGCGCGGCGGGGCTGGCGCCGGGTCGAGGGCCTGCTCTTTGGCTCGCAGTCGCCCGAGGGCGGCCAACAACCGCCCAAGCGCTCGAAGATCGACGAGGGCGCGAAGACCAAGGACCCGACCTGAGGGCTTTGAACAACAAAAGGGCCGCCACACCTTGACGGTGCGGCGGCCCTTTTGCGTTTCAGACGGGCGGCGTTCAGGCCGCGGCCGGGCTGACGGTCTCCAGAAACTTGTCGACCATCATCTTCAGCGGGCCCGGGGGCAACGCGCCGACCTGGGTGTACACGACCTTGCCACCGGCGACGAACAGCATGGTCGGGATGCCCTGCACGCCGAAGCGGCCGGCCCACTCGTTCTCTTCGTCGGTGTTCACCTTGGCGATGATCACCTTGCCCGAATACTCCTTGGCGATCTTGTCGAGGTGCGGGGCCACGGCCCGGCACGGGCCGCACCAGGGCGCCCAGAAGTCGACGATCACGGGCGTCGGGCTTTGCAGCACGGTCTTCTCGAAGGCGGCATCGGTGACGTGGATGGGTTCGGAAATTGGGTCAGACATGGTTACTCCATTGTGCTATCGCTGTTTGCTCATTGCTGATTGACCTTGCCGATTGTGCGTTGACTATCGGCAATCAGCACTCACTGCGGGTTCGCGACACGAATCTCGTATTTGAGTGTGACCGGCGCGGCCTGGCGCAACGTGGCCATGGCGCCGCAGTATTTGGTCTCAGAGAGCTGCATCGCACGCTCGACCGCAGCCGGGTCGATGTCGGTGCCGGTGACGATGTAGGTCACGTCGAGCGCCTTGTACATGTGCGGGTGCTCTTCGGCGGTTTCGCCGCGGGCTACGACCTCGAACGCGGTCACGGCCTGGCGCTTCTTGCGCAGGATGTCGATCACGTCCATGGCCGTACACCCGGCCAGGCCGAGCACCAGCATCTCCATCGGGCGAAAGGCATCGCCCTCGCTGTTGAACGTCAGGCTGGCGCCGGAGGGCACCGTTCCCGTGAACTTCATCCCCTCGCCCTGCCAGATCGCGCGTCCTTCTTTTGTCGCCATAGCTTGCCTTCCGTGTGGTTAGCGTGCCTTGGAAAGCACGTCGATCAACTCGTCGACCAGCTTGACCTGGTCTTTGCCGGGGTCCTCAGCCAGACACTCGCACGCGTAGGTCCGGGCCATCGACAGACTGGCCTGTTGGACCGCAGCCTTGATCGCGCCGAGCTGCTGGATGACCTCGGTGCAGGAGCGCCCCTCATCCAGCATCTTGATCACGCCCCGCACCTGCCCCTCGACCCGTCGCAGCCTTCGTTTGACATCGTCTCGCGCAGCGTCGTCCATTACCGCCTCCGATACTATAGGGGAGTATAGTACAGATCGGCGTCGGCGTCAAGAGACCAGGGGTGCCCCGGTATCTCACTCGACGATCCAGCGCTCCGGCGGTCGGACGCGGTCGTCCGGGTCGCCACTGTAGACGATCCGCCGGCCGTAAGCCGCCAGGCCGGCCTCGGGCGAGACATAGCCGTTGACGACATCGGCCAGCACCCGCGCGGCCTCGCGCCGGGCGGGATCGCCCTGGCCCCCACCGCCCGGCAGGGTCAACAGCACCCGGCCGGTCGGTCCGATCGCCGCCAGCTCCTTGGGTCGGGCGGCGGGATTGTCGGTGACGCTGAAGCGCCCGCTCGCGCCGCTCAGCCCGCCGGCCGCGCCCGCCGCCGCATGGCCCGTGCGATCGATCATGGCCGATACCCCCCAGGGGTTCGCACCGCGCCGGCCGATGACCACGTGCTGGCCCAGCCCGCCGCGCCAGCGCCCCGCTCCACCGCTGTCGGTCGCCAGGGCGCGGCGCTCGACCACCAACGGGGTCAGGGCCTCGATCACCTCGGCCGGCACGCCGGCAACGCCGCTCGGGAACCCGGTCGTGCTCAATCCGTCCGAGTCGGCTCGCGCGCCCATGCCCCCACACTGAAAGAGCGTGAATGTAAAGGGCCGTCCGCGCTCGGCCTCGCCGCGCCAGACCGAGATCCAGACCGCGTCGGCGCCGCCGGCCAGCTGCCCGGCGCGCGGCAGGGCCGGCGCTAACGCCTGCAGGATGACGCCGGGGATGAAGTGCCCGAGCACGTGGCGCGAGGCCACGGCCGCCGGTGGGCGACAGTTCAGGATCGAGCCGGCCGGCGCGCTCACCCGCACCGGGCGAAACGCGCCCTCATTGTGCGGCACGTCCGGGCTGAGCGCGGCCTTGACGGCAAATGACGCATAGGCATGGGTGTAGTTCAACACGACGTTGATACCGCGCGGGCTCTGCGGCGATGAACCGGCGAAGTCGATCGCCAGATCCGACCCGCGCACGCTCACCCTGCAGCGAATGACGATCGGCTCTTCGAAGCCGTCGCTCCAGGCCTCGGCCGCATAATCCCCGTCCGGCAGGGCCGTGATCGACGCTCGCAGCGCCCGCTCCGAGCGATCCATGATCTCGGTCGCCAGCCCATCCAGGGTGGTCAACCCGAACTCGTCGAACAGGCCCAACAGCCGCTCACCACCGACGGCGTTGCAGGCCGCCTGAGCGTAAAGGTCGCCCACAGTCTCGTCCGGCGTACGCACATTGGCCCGGATCAGCTTGAGCAGTTCGGCATTCGGGGCCCCACCCGCAAACAGGCGCGTGATCGGGACCCGCAGGCCTTCTTCGTACACCTCACGGGCCTCGGCCGACAGCAACCGCCCGCCGATATCGGGCGCGTGACAGGTGTTTGCGAAGTACGCGATCAACTCCCGCCCGCGAAAGACCGGGGTGAGCACTGTGAAATCGTTGATCTGTCCGGCCGTCTGCCAGGGGTCGTTGGTGACCAGCACATCGCCGGGGCTTAGTGTGGTCGGAGGATAGGCGGCCAGGAAGTGGCGCACACCGGTGGCCATGGCGTTGATATGTCCCGGCGTGCCGGTCAGCGACTGGGCCAGCATGCGCCCCCGCGTGTCGAACACGCCGCAGGCCAGATCCTGCGATTCGCGCACGACCGTGCTGAACGCGGTCCGGATCAGCGCGCCTTGTTGTTCATCCACGACGGCCAGCAGACGTGCCCAGAGCACTTCCAGGGTGGCGGCGTCAAAAACAGAGGTCATGCCGGGTCTCCCGTCATCGCTGGATCTTCGTCCAGGATCACACACCCCAGCCGGTCGACACGCGCCAGCTGACCGGGACGCACCACGATGGTCGATTCACGTTCCTCGATCAGGGCCGGGCCGGAGACTCGCGTGCCAACCCCAAGACGCTGTCGGTCGTACACCGACACAGCCTGGTAGCCGCCGGATTCCGGGAAGTACGCGGCGCGCTCGCCTTTGCGAGCCGACTCGGGATCACCGCCCGCCAGCCGCGGCAGGGCCAGCTGTGGCGACGCCCCCGATGAGACCACGCGCCACGAGACGGCCTCGATCGGCACCGGCGGCCCGGGGCGTTGATACAGCCGCTGGTAGGCGGCGGCAAAGGCCGTCTGCAGTTGCGCCAGCGGTTGGGTCGATCCGGCCGCCGGAACGGGCACGCTGATCTCGTAACCCTGACCGAGGTAGCGCAACTCGGCGAAGCGGGTGTGTGTGATCCGCTCGGGCTCGACGCCGGCCGCCTTGAGTTGGGCATCCCCGACGTCGGCCAACTCCTGCAGCAAGCGCTCGACCGCGTCCCACTCGAGACGCGCCAGCTCGCCCGGGAACGAACGGACGCCCTCAAACGACGGTGGCGCCACCAGGAATCCCAGGGCGCTCAGCGCACCCGCGGCCGGCGGCACGATCACGCCCGGCGCACCCAGGGCCTGCGCCACGCGCGTCGCATGGCCCGGGCCGGCGCCCCCAAAGGCCAGCACCGGCAGGCGCCGCGGGTCCTGCCCGCGCTCGAGCACATGGCGGCGCGCGGCGTTGGCCATGCTTTGATTGACGACCTGATGGATGCCCCAGGCGACCTGTTCGACAGTCTGGCCGAGTTGCGCCCCCAGGGTGGCCAGCGCCGCCCGGGCCGCGGCCACGTCGAGCGCCAACGCGCCGCCGAGGAAGAAATCCGGATCGAGGTACCCGAGTACAAGGTCGGCGTCGGTCACGGTTGGGGCCGTGCCGCCCCGGCCATAGCAGGCGGGACCCGGGTCTGCGCCGCTCGACTCAGGTCCGACCTTGAGCAGGCCGAGCGTATCGAGCCGCGCGATCGAGCCGCCGCCCGCGCCGATCTCGATCAGGTCGATCGTCGGGACCCGGATCGGCAGCCCCGAGCCGCGTTTGAAGCGATGGACGCGATCGGCCTCGAAGTCGCGGGCCACCAGCGGCACCCCGCCCTCGATCACCGAAAGCTTAGCGGTGGTGCCGCCCATGTCGAAGGCCAACACATCGCTGAAGCCGGCCTGCTCGGCGATTCGCGCGGCCGCCAGCACCCCGCCGGCCGGGCCCGATTCGAGCAGGCGCACCGGGAAGCGCGCCGCCGTCTCCGGCGCGGCCAGCCCGCCGGCCGACTGCATCAGGAGGAAGCTGCCGCGAAACCCGGCCCGCTCCAACTCAGCCATGAGCGACCGCAGATAGTCCTCGAGACGCGCCTGGACATACGCATTAGCCAGGCCTGTCGTCGCGCGCTCGTATTCGCGGATCTCGGGCGCGACCTCGGCCGAAAGCGTGATCCGCAGCCCGGGCGCGGCCCGGCGGATCGCGGCGGCCGCGGCTTGCTCATGCAGCGGATTGAGGTAGCTGTTGAGGAAACAGATCGCCACGGCGCTGACGTCGTTGGCAGCCAGCTCGATGGCCAGGGCCTCGACGAACGCGACGTCGAGCGGATCGCGCACCGAGCCATCAGCCAGGATACGTTCGGGGACATCGAAGCGCAGCCAGCGCGGCGCGAGCGGCGCCGGTCGTTGCAGTGTCAGATCATAAAGATCGAAGCGCTGTTCGCGTCCGATCTCGACCATATCGCGGTGGCCCTGGGTGGCCAGCAGAGCCGTGCGCGCCCCGGAGCGTTCGATCAGGGCGTTGGTCACCAGCGTGGTGCCGTGCACGAGCGTGCGCGCCTGTGTCAGGGGGCGACCGGCCCGGGCCAGGGCCTCGTGCAGCACCTGGAGGAAGCCGCGGGCCGGGTCAGCGGGCGTAGTCAGGGCCTTGCCGACCAGCACCGCGCCGGTGGCGTCGTCGATCAGAACCAGATCCGTGAACGTGCCCCCGATGTCGATGCCGATACGCATGCGAGCGATTCTACATCGGGGCACATCGGGAGACACCGGGTGTCTCCCGATGTGCCCCGATGTCCTAATCCTTGAGCAGCGCCGGCACCAGGGTCGTGAAGACCACGTACTCCGTCGCGCCGACGTCGCAGAGCGCGCCGGCCACGGCGTCCCCGTCGAAGGGCCGGGCAAAGCCGCGCTGATCGGCGGTGTCACAATGGAACGACAGGAAGCCGCTGGGCGTCGTCTTGCCGCGGTCGATCGCGGGGCTGCCGGGCAGCGGCAAATGGGTCGGCGTCCGACCGCCGTGATCATCCAGCGGGCTCAGGAGCGGATCGATCGGGGCGCCCGGTGTACCGACCTGGTCGGTCGGCAACGCGGCCAGGTCGCAATCCTGGTTGTTGCCGATCAGGTTGTAGCCCATGCTCGTGATCGTCCCGGCGCAGTCCACGCCATAGGTGGTGCCGGCGTTGCCGGCCAGCAACGAACTGCCGATGAACACGTCGCCACCGACGTTGACCACGCCGTTGTCGCCCAACCCGCCCGGCAGGGTGTTGGCCGTCACCGTGACAAAGCTGAGGAAGAGCACGCCCTCACCCATGTTGCGCACGATACCGGTCGCGAACGAGGCGTTGCCGGAGAGCGTGCTATCGAACACGATCATGGTGCCGCCGTCGTTGGTCAGGCCCGAGCCGAGCGTGACCTGCTGCGAGCTGCCACCGGTCACCGTCGAGTCGTAGATGAAGACAGTTCCGCCGGTATTCAACACGCCACTGGCCTGGTTGTCGCTGAAGAGCGTCTCGCGCACGGTCAGGGTGCCGTGGTTTTGGATCGCGCCCAGCATCTCGAAGCCACCCTCGAACACGGCGCGCTCCACGGTCAGGTCGACACCCGTGCTGACGGCGAGCGAGGCCGAGCGCGAGTGCGCGACAGTCAGGTCGTGCACCACGACTACGGGCTGCTCCGACGAAGCGGCAAAGGCCAGACAACTCGGCGCACCCAGCCCGCCGCCGGCGGTGACCAGCGCGCCCAACGCCTGGCCGGTACGCGCGTCATAGCGCAGGATCTGATGAGTACCCTGGGCGATCACGTACAACATGCCGTCCGGTCCGACCACCACCCCGGTCGGTCGATCCAGCCCACCGCTGCCGCCTGGCACGATGTCGCTTTGGTAGGTCCAGGCCTGCGTGCCCGTGTTCCAAAGATAGGCCGCGACCTTGTCGTTGTTCTCGCTGGTGAGGTACAGACGATTGGGAAGGGTCTGGAAGCCGGCCGTGAGCCCACGGGGCTGATTGAGCCCGCCCGGCCCGGTAGCGATAGCGACGGCCTCGTACGTCCCCGCACTGTTGTAGCGCAGCACCCGGTGGCTGGCCGGATCAACGACGAGCACGTCGTCGTCGGGTTCGAGCAGCACGCTGTTGGGGATCGTCAGGCCGCCGCTGCCGTTGACGATCGGCTGGCTGAGAAAGGCCCCGTTCAGCTGGTTGAACCGATAGATCCCGCCGTCGACGCCGGGTTGATAGCTGGTGGCCCAAATCACGTTGTCGCGAAGCGCGAAATCCGTTGGGGCAAAGATGTGGCCGTTGGCCGTTGTGCCGACCAGATCCGCCTCGTGTGCGCCGGTGCTCAGATCATAGCGATCGATGCCGCTCAAAAAACCGGCCACGTACAGGTCCGGGCCGTCAACCACCGCGGCCAGCGGCATGTTCAAGCCGCCGCTGCCGGCGGTCACGGTCGTTCCATAGAAACTGCCATCGAGACGGTACCGTCGAACTGTGTCGTTGACGCTGTCACACACCAGCGCGTAGCTCGGCGCCTGAGCCGCGAAGATGGAGGTCCAGCCGTCGCCTTCCAGCCGGGTGGCGGATGCGCCGGCGCCCCTGATCGTCACCGATCCGATCAACACCAACGGGTTGGCGCCGCTGTTACCCGGGCCCGGCTGCGTCGCCGCGATCGGGAAGGTGCCGGCCGGAATATCGACCACATCACCGCCGTTCCCGGCCGGGCAGCCGTCGACTGCGACGTCGTAATTGGCGGCGGCGACGGCTTCCCGCAACGAGCAGTCTCCGTCGGTGTTGAGTTCGTCAGCCGTCGTGGTGACTGTGATGGTCGTGCCCGCGACTGCCGGCGACGCTGGGCCCGTGGCCGCGGCTCCGCTCAGGGCCAGCCCGAACACCCACATCACCCGCAGGATGGCGTTGCGTTTCATGATCGTCTCCCATGGTGTATCGGGATTAACGACCATTCCGATCTACTTTGCGGCGTGCTGAGACCGGCAAGGCGACCGTCGTGAGCTACACGCCCTCGCAAGAAACGCCAAAAGCGGAAGCGCCGACGCTTCCGCTTTTGACGTGCCTTCGTGACCGCTCAGCCGGGTCGGAAACAGAAGGCCTGGCGTCTACGCGGGTTGGTCCGAGTTCTTGCGCAGGCGCAGCAACCCGATCGCGAGCAAGCCCCCCAGGACAGACCCGACCAGCGGCGCAGCCGTCGAAGCCCCGAAGTTAAACCAGGCCCCGGTGCCGGTGTTCCAGATCCACACGCTGCCATCCGAGATCGCGATCACGTCGAGCATCGTGGCGCTCTCTGCCGTGCATACGCGATGATGCACGGCGCTGACCACGTAGCCGGGCGTCTCGGCCGGGTCGCCGGGCTCGTAATCGCCACAGGCGGCCGACTCGGGCGGGGTCGGCTCGACGGCCGAGTCTTCGACCGCGACGCAATCGAACATCCCGTTCGTCGTCGGCGTGCAACGCGTGTGCTGACCGTTTGCGGCGCGGACATACACGACTGACTCATCCGTCACGCTGACGACCTCGACCGCGGCGACGTCGGCCGCCGCCACGCGTTGCCAGCCCACCAGATCGGATCCGCCCAGTTGCTGGCCGACGATCACACCGGCCAGATAGCCGCCCACCAACCCCAGGGCGACCCAGGTCGCAGACAGCCTGAACAATCCCGCGATTTCTTTCAAAACGGACATTCCTCGCCCCCCCCACTCACAACAAAACGCGGGCCGGTTCCGCCGGCCCGCGTTGGTCAGCACATCCCCGCCAGATCTTACTTCAGACTGGCTACGATCTTGTCGAGCGATTCGCGCGACGGGCGCGTCCGGCTCTCGGGCAGCCAGGCCAACGGTGAATCGATCAGGTTGGCGGCGGTTGCCAGGCTGGCACGGGCCGGGTTGAGATAGATCAAGCCGGTGATGAACTGCTGCTTTTCGCGGGCCTCGTCGAGCAGTGTGATCGCGGCGGCGCGGTTGGTCGGATCATGCTTGCCGTCGAGTTTCCGCAGCATGATCTGCGAGCCGTCGTGCAGCTCGACCGCCTTGGTCTCGCCCTCTTCATATTCGACCGTGATCTCATCTTGCTGCATCACGAACGTGAAATCGTTGACGCGCTCGTCGTGGCTCTTGCCCCACGCGTAGCTCTTGGTCGAGTCGTCTTTGTCGTTGAAGGTCACGCACGGGCTGATGATGTCGAGCACGGCCGTGCCCGGGAAGTTGAAAGCGGCCTTGATCAGCGCCGTGACGTGTTTGGGATCGCCCGCGAACGAGCGCGCCACAAAGCCGCAGTCGGCGATGATGGCCTCGAGGCACAGATCCAGCGGCGGCAGTTCATTGCGCCCGGCGTGTTTGAGCTCCTGGCCGACGTCGGCGGTGGCCGAGAACTGGCCCTTAGTCAGGCCGTACACGCCGTTGTTCTCGACGATGTAGACCATGCGGACGTTGCGGCGCACCATGTGCTTGAACTGGCCAAAGCCGATCGAGCCGGTGTCGCCGTCGCCGGAGACGCCGACGCCGTACAGCTGATGGTTGGCCATCAACGCGCCGGTGGCCACCGAGGGCATGCGCCCGTGCAGGGTGTTGATGCCGTGCGAGCGCCCGAGGAAGTAGGCCGGGCTCTTGGACGAGCAGCCGATGCCCGACAGCTTGATGACCTCGTGCTGCTTGAGCCCGAGTTCGAAAGTTGCGTCGATCACCTTGTCGGCGATCGAGTTATGGCCGCAGCCGGCGCACAGCGTGCTTGGGGCGGCCTTGTAGTCGGCCTTGGTCAGGCCCAGGATGTTGACATTGCTCTTGGCGGCGGGGGCAGCGGCTGTCATTGGCTCGCCTCCTTCGAAAGAATGGTCTCGGTGATCCAGCGGGCGGTCAGCGGCAGGCCATCGCACAGGTTGGCGGCGCGGAGCTTGTCGCCCTCGACACCGGACAGGTGCAGGCGCAGCAACTGCAACATCTGCGCGTCGTCATTCATCTCGACAACGTAGACGCGCTTGTGCGCGGCGACGAAGTCTTTGATGCTCTCGGCCAGCGGGAGCGCGCGAACACGCAGGTACGACGCCTTCAAGCCGGTCTGCTCGAGACGCGAGAGCGCCTCTTCGATCGCCGGGTGCGCCGACCCGTAGGCGATGAGGCCGACCTCTGCGCCGTCGGCCAGCGACACGATCGGCTGCGGCAGCTCGGCGCGGGCCGTCTCGAACTTGGCTCGGATCCGGTCCAGATTGCCGGTCCAGTCGGCCGGCCGCTCGGAGAGCGTGGCCTTCTCGGTATGTCCGGTGCCGCGCGTGAAGTACGCGGCCAGCGGGTGCGGCGTGCCGGGCAGGGTCCGATACGGGATGCCGTCGCCGTCGACGTCCTTGTAGCGCGCAAAGCCGCCGAGCCGGTCGAGCGCCTCGGCGCCGAGCACCTTGCCGCGATCCTGCGGAAGGTCCGGATAGTCGAAGGGCTTGGACATCCACTGGTTCATGCCGATATCGAGGTCGCTGAGCACGAACACCGGGGTCTGGAAGCGTTCGGCCACGTCGAACGATTTCCAGCCGAACTCGAAGCACTCGTACGGGTCGCACGGGATCAGGCAGATATGGCGGCTGTCGCCGTGACCCAGAAAGTACGTTTTGAGGACATCGCCCTGTGAGACGCGGGTCGGCAGACCCGTCGACGGGCCCATGCGCTGCACGTCCCAGATCACGGCCGGGATCTCGGCGAAGTAACCGTAGCCCGCAAATTCGGCCATCAACGAGATGCCAGGGCCCGAGGTCGAGGTCACCGAACGCGCGCCGGCCCAGCCCGCGCCGATCACCATGCCGAGCGCAGCCAGTTCATCCTCGGCCTGGACGATCGCGTAGGTGCGCTTGCCATCGGCTTCGGTTCGCAGCCCGGGCGAGAACGAGATCAGGGCCTCGGGCATGCTGGTGGCGGGCGTGATCGGGTACCAGGCGCAGAACGTGAAACCGCCGTAGATCGCGCCCAGCGCGGCGGCAGTGTTCCCGTCGATCATGAGCATGCCGTCGGTCTTGTTCATCCGCTCGACCGTGAACGGGTCGTGCTTCTTGTAGTTGGCTGCCGCATGTTCGGCTGAGGCGCGGATGACGGCCATATTCAGGTCGACCGGTTTGCGCTTGCCCTTGAAGTGGTACATCAGGGCCGACTCGAGCTCTTCGAGCTGCAGGCCGAGCAGGTGCGCCAGCGCGCCGACGTAAACCATGTTGGCGACGTACCCGCGCAGCTTGGGGTCCTTCTCGTGCTTGATCGAGATCGCCTTGGCCGGGATCGCATAGTGCGCGATGTCGGTCCGGTCCATCGGCATCTTGATGTCATCGGCATACAAGAACGCCCCACCCGGCTCAACACCGGCGTAATCCTCGATGGCCGTGGCCGGGTTCATGGCGATCACGATCTCGGAGCGCGGCCGCCGCGCGGCAAAGCCGTCGGCGCTCAACCGGATCGTGTACCAGGTCGGCAGGCCCTGGATATTGGAGGGGAACAGGTTCTTGCCGGTGACGGGGATGCCCATCTTGAACAGCGCGCGCAGCAGCGCGGTGTTTGCGGTCTGACTGCCTGAACCGTTCTTGGTGGCCACCATGATCGAAAAGTTGTTGACCACCGGGTCGCGCTCGGTCTGCTGCGACCCAGCGACTTCACTCAATGCCATATCTCATCTCCTAATTCACATCCTGGTGAATAGATGGTTTTTCGGGTGTGGGTTAACCGATCGAGGCCATGGTCGCCACGGTTCCCGCCTCGCCGCGATGGGCGAGCAAGTTCCAGTGCTCGACCAGCAGACGATGTCCGCCATCCACGTCACCGTTGACGACCGCTGTGACGATCTGGGCGTGGTGTGACCAGACCTCCTGGAGGTAGCCGTAGTCGGAATACAGGCTCAGGCCGACGGCTTCATACGCATCCCAGTAAGCCGCCAGCAGGCCCGTGACAAACGGATTATCGAGCCGCGAGAAGATCGTCAGGTGCAGCTCGCGATGCTCGGTTTGCGGGATCTGGATCGGGCGGCCGTTGAGCTTGGCCTGAGCGTCGGTGATCAGTCGCTGCAAATGGGCGTGATCTTCGGGACGCAGCGCCGCAACGGCTTCGTGCCAGAATGCGGCTTCGAGATGCTGGCGCAACACACTGAATTGGCCGAACGTGGCCTGTCGGCAGGCCAGGGCATAGAACAGGCTTTGGCGCACCGCCGGCTGAAAGCTATAGTCGGTCAGGCGTATGCCCAGCTTGGGCCTGACCTCGACCAACCCCAGGCTACGAGCCACCTCGAGCTGCTCGCGCAGCTTCCCGGCGCTGACGCCAAGCTCTTCGGAGAGCTTTTCGATCGAGGGCAATTGTGAGCCTGCATGTCCACCGCGCTCGGCGATGTACCGCAGGAGCGCGGAGTCAATTCGATCAACAACCATCATTCCACCGATTAATACGATTCATCGAACGAATTACCCAAAAGGATACACCCGCCCTGTTGCGCGGTCAAGTGGACTGCGGCTGGCATATTTCGGTCAGATTTGGACGCAAAGGCTGGTGGAGGGCAATTCAGGGCGGTGAAAAAGATGAGATTGCCGCGATCTCGCGGAGTGAGATTGCCACGATCGTGCGGCCTGAGATCCCGGCGTGAGAGCTCACTCTCGATGAGGCTGCAGACGCCCAACCCGTTTGACACACGGGCGTGTGAAGACGTCGGCGGCATGCGGGGCGTCCGCCAGGGCCTCGGTCAGGTCAATCCCGGCGAAGTGCAGGTTTTTGTGCAGACCGGTGCGCCACTGCGGGCAATCGGTAACGTCGAACACGTCGCCACGAAAGGCGATCAAGGCCCTCTGGCCGCGCTCGCCGTTGTAGCGCATCAACTCAAGCTCGGTGAACACCCGCAGTGGACTCTCGGTCTCCATGAGGCTTACTCCAGAAGCGCCCGGCCTGCCGGACCCGTGCGGATCCCCCCGTCGCCCGATCCACGGTCGCAACGCAGCCACGGGATCAGAGGCTCACGGGATTCAGGGCGCTGGATATCCACTCTCGGGATTGTCCGGGCCTTCGTCAGCGCCCGGGTAACCACCCGAGGGAGTCTCCACCGGCGGCGGCGTGACACCCTCGGTCGATTCGGCCGGATACCCACCCACGGGCGGCTCGACGACCGACAAGGGTGTGGCTGTGCTATCGCCACCGCCTCCGCCACACGCGCTCAACAGCGCGCTGCCGCCCAGAGCGGCCAGGAGAAGCATTCGTCTCGCGTTCATTTTTGTCATGTGTCTTCCTCCATTCGTTCATGCACCGCGGAGCAGGGCCTCAGGTTGTTGTGCCGATCCCGCTCAGAAGCGCCGGCAGTGCGCTCAAAGCCCGTGCAATTCGGGTGCCCGCCCAGGTCAAATAGGTGCCGTCGACGATCAGCACCCGTCGTTGGCGCGCCGCCGGGATCCCGGGAAATTGTGCGACCAGGGCCTCAACATCGGCCTGAGCAAATGCGTATGGCTCGGTCGGCAGGAGTACGACCTCGGGATCGGCCGCCGCAATCTCGGCCGGCGACACCCTGGGGTAGCGGGTGTCGCGAAGACCGGGGTCCTGGGCCGGCGCCCGGCCCAGATCGGCCTCAAGCGGGTACAGACGGACCCGGTCCGCGAAGACGTTGTCGAGCCCCAGCACGCGCAGCATGTCGTGCACGTAAGTGCGTCGATCGATCGTCATGAACCAGTCGGCCGGGCCGGCGCCGTCAGGCGCACGCCAGATTGGGCAAAAGACCGTGCGGCGCTGGGCGTCCTCGGCCGCCCGCACCTGCCACTCGTAGGCCCGCTCGATCAGATCCACACGCTGCGACATGGCCGGGACACCCAACAATGCCGCCAGGCGCCAGAGCATCGCGAGGCCCGCGGCCACGGTCAGCGGGCACGAAATCGCTACCGGGATCCCGGCAGCGCTGAGGGCTTCCAGATCGGATGGGCGGTTTTCTTCGTGGTTGGCGAGGATCAGATCGGGCTTGAGGGCCAGGATGCGATCGAGGTCGGGGTTCTTGGTGCCGCCGATCGTAGGCACGTCGTGCAGATCGGTTGGAAAGATGCAGAAATCGGTGCGACCAACCAGGCCGTCGCGGCGGCCGAAATCGCACACCGTCTCTGTAAGCGACGGTACGAGCGAGACGATCCGCTGAGGCGCGGCGGGGAGCTCAGGCCACACGTCCATGCGGAATGCGGTGCCCCCTACTTGCGGCGGGGCCGGTCCGCCTTGCCGCAATCGCAGCCACCGTTCTCGTGGCGGTCGCAAGGATCGGCGGCCTTGTTCTGGAGCGCCTCCAGCTCATCCCGTGGCTGAAGTTCGTCTTTGTGGAACTCGTACATTCGGTCGTCGTCGCTGTCCTGCAGGCGAACGTATACGGTGGCCTTCAGCGGGTTGGCATCCAGCACCTTGGCCACGCCCTTGGGGGTGATCACGATCTTGTTGCGCTTCGGCAACTGTTTGCGGGCCTCGACGTACTGCTCATACTCGTACACCAGGCAGCAGCGCAGACGCCCACAGATGCCCGTGATCTCCTCCGGGTTGAGCGAGATCCCCTGCTCCTTGGCCATCTTGATGCTGACCGGGCTGAACTCGGTCAGGAACATCGAACAGCAGCGGTTTTCGAGGCCGCAGGCGCCCAGCCCGCCGACGATCTTGGCCACATCGCGCGGGCCGATCTGGCGGAAGGTCACCAGTTGCTGCGCAAACGCAGCCTGCATATCCTCACGCAGCGACTTGAGATCGACTCGGGCGTTTTCGTCGTCCGGGCCGGCCCACAGAAACGTCAGGCGCGAGCCGTCATAGCTGAACTCGGCCTTGACGATCTTGATGCCATCCAGCTCCAGGGCGAAGGAGCGGGCGCGGCAATCGATCATGGCCGCGGTCTCTTTCGCCTTCCAGTGGCTCTCCATGGCCAGGTCGCGGGCCGTCGCCGGGCCGAGGATGCGCTTGTAGCCCCCGGGCGGCGGCGCAACTTTCTCGGGCGGGATCCGCTGGACCACTTCGCCCAGCTGGCGGCCCCGCGTGGTTTCGACCACGACCTTATCGCCGGGGCGCACCTCGACGAAATCCGAAGCATCGAAGTGGTACATCTTGCTCACGCGCATGAACCGCACACCAATGATGTACGGCAGCGCGACGGAAGGAGGGGTTTGGACGGCGTCTGTCATGGCGCTCGAATTATCGCAAACAAATCGGGACGGCACCATGCCGTCCCCTGACTGGCTCGCAGCCATCAACCATCATAGCCGACCGCCTCCCGGGACGCAAACCGGCCCGTTCTGGACCTCGACCGTCACGAATCACGGCAGATGCGGTCATTCTGCGGCCCAACCGGGGAGTTTCGTGACGCCACACGGGGTGTTCGAGGGGCTCCGGCTGCGCCGGAGCCCCTCGAACACCCCGTGTGGGACCAGATACCGTCCCGCACACCCTCGTCTTTCGCCAGCCTTCTCCCAACCGGGCCGAACAGTTCCTTCAGTTCGTGGTGAAGACAGGCCCTCGCGAAATAAATGCGATTGCCCGGCTCCTTACCTCAACGGATAGGATTGCCAACAGCCTCAGCTTGCCCGTGCACACCGAGTGGGCGACGGCCGCGGTCATCACGCGGACAAGGTACAATGCGCGAAACATCTTCGGAGGAGGACAACCGCATGACAACCACGATTGCGGTGCTGGGGGGCACGGGGCCTGAGGGTGGCGGGCTGGCTTTGCGTTGGGCGCAGGCCGGGCACACCGTCATCATCGGTTCGCGAGACGCTGCCCGGGCGCAGGCCGCGGCCGAGGCGATCAATGCCAAGATCGGGGCCGAGCGCGCCCGGGGTGCGGCCAACGCCGACGCGGCCACGGCGGCCGAGATCGTCGTGCTCACGGTGCCTTACACCGCCCACGCAGCCACGCTCGAGTCAGTCAGGGAGGCCTGCCAGGGCAAGATCCTGGTCGACGTCACCGTGCCGCTTGTACCTGGCAAGGTGACCCGGGTGGCTCTGCCGCCTGGCGGATCGGCCAGCCTGGAAGCCCAGGCACTGCTCGGGCCGGAGGTCCGGGTAGTGACAGCCTTCCAAAACATCTCAGCCGAGCATCTCCAGGAACTCGGGCATGCCGTCGACTGTGACGTGCTGGTTTGCGGCGATGACAAGGCATCCAAGGCCAGCGTGATCGGCCTGGCCAAGGACGCGGGCATGACCGCCTTCGATGCCGGCCCGCTCGCGAACTCGGTCGTGCCTGAAGGCCTGACCTCGGTGCTGATCGGGCTGAACATCCGACACAAGGTCAAGAGCAGCGGGATCAAAATCACTGGGATTGCTGATTGATGATTTCTGATTGTGTTCAATCGGCAATCAGAGATCATCCAGCAGCAATTGTTCACTGCTGTTTCAATTCATGAGGAACCTACAATGATCGTCACCACCGCCCAGTTGTTCAAGCTCGCGTACGGCAAATACGCCGTCGGAGCCTACAACATCAACAACATGGAACAGGCGCTCGGCCTGTTCGAAGGCTGTCTGCAATCGCAGGCGCCGTTCATCATCCAGCTCTCAAAAGGTTCGCGCAAATACGCAGGCGCCAAGATGATCGAGGCGATCATCCGCGCTGCCGAAGAGCGCTACCCTGAAGCCGTGTTCGCCGTCCATCTTGATCACGGCGATGAGGCGACCTGCTACGACTGCATCGATTCGGGTTTTTACAGCTCGGTCATGATCGACGCCTCGCACGAAGTGTTCGACGAGAACGTCGCCATCACCAAACGCGTGGTCGAGCGCGCCCATGCCAAGGGCCTGTCGGTCGAGGCCGAGTTGGGCATGCTCGGCGGCGTCGAGGAAGACATCAAGGTCGACGAGAAACACGCCGCCCTGACCGACCCCGACGATGCCGAGAAGTTCGTTAAACTCTCGGGCTGCGACTGTCTTGCGGTCGCGATCGGCACCAGCCACGGCGCTTACAAGTTCAAGGGCCAGCAGTCGCTGCACTTCGACCGCATCGAGGCCATCCAGCAGAAGATCCCGGGCTATCCGATGGTCATGCACGGCTCGTCGTCGGTGCCGCAGGAAGAAGTCGCGCGCATCAATGCCGCCGGCGGCACGCTCGATCCGTCGGCCCGCGGCGTCAACGAAGACGAGTTCGCGCGCGCCGCGAAACTGGGCGTGACCAAAGTCAACATCGACACCGACGGCCGCCTGGTGTGGACGCGCGTGCACCGCGAGTTCTTCCGCGACAAGTCGGCCGAGTTCGACTTCCGCCCGCCCGGCAAGATCTTCGTGGCCGAGTACGGCAAGTTCATCGCCCACAAGAACGAGAAGCTCGGCTCCGCCGGCCAACTGGCCGCGATCAAGGCGGCCCTGAGCTGAGTACGATGGGGTGAGTGGGCGATCGAAGGCCTGGTGATCGGCGCTCACGCGTCAGGCCCGGCCCGGCGGATCGCCCGCTCACCCACTGGCACCTTCGCCGTGCACCCCTTCCACGGCCGCGCCGGAACGCTCAGGTCGCTCAATCGCGCCCGGGTCGGGGCTCTGCCGGTCGGGCTTGACGAGCCGGACGCCCTGGGCAAGACCGGGTTTCAACTGGCGACCGGCTGGTCGCTTGCACAGGATCTTCAAAGCGCAGCTGAAGCGCTGGACCTCGATCCCGCCACGCCGGATTGGCCGCGAGCCCTCGATCGGATCCTGACCGCGCCGCACACCCTGCCCGCACATCACCAACGGGCCGAAAGCATCGCGCGCCGCTTCGGGCGGCGGCTGGGTTGCCTGCTGCTCGCGCTCAAGCTCGGCGCGCCGGAGACGCGCGCGGCGCGGCCCGAGTGGCACGACGAACACTGGGCGTTCTGGGCTGGTTTGCACCGGGTGGTGATCGGCGGCGGTCTGCTGAGCGGCCGCCTTGGCGAGCTCGCGCTGCCCGCCGCGCAGGCCGTGCTCGACGCACACGGCGCGGCCGACCTGCGCCTGACCCGCTCGCCGTTCGGCGCCCATCTGGCCCTGGTCGGACTGGCCCGGTGCGGGCCGGCGCCCACCACGGACCGCTATGTCTTCGACTTCGGCCAAACCTCGATCAAGCGCGGGATCGCGCGTTACAGTGACGGTCGCCTGGCCTGGCTCGAACTGCTGCCGACCCTCGCCAGCGTCTGCCCGCCGCTGGCGGACATACCGTTGACGCAAAACGATGCAGCCCGCCAATGGGCGCGGATGCTGGCGATCGTGAAAGACTGCGTCAGGACCTTTGAGACCGGCGGCCCGGTCGAGCTCGGGTTGTGCCTGGCCTGCTACCTCTTCGACGGGCACCCGGCCCCGGATGACGTCGGCTGCTATGGACGGCTGAGCCTGCTGGCCCCTAACCTGCGCGATTGGATGTGCGCGCAACTCCAGGACACGCTCGGGCGCGGCGTGCGCCTGCATCTGCTGCATGACGGCGGCGCCGCCGCGTTATCCGACGAGGGCGGCCGAGATAGCCTCGTCCTCACCATCGGCACAGCGCTTGGCAGTGGATTCTCGGATGTCTCAGACGGGCTGACCGAGCTGGCGCGCGGATTCACACTGATCTCGCCCAGGCCGCTGTAGCGCGTTGTTGGGCTGAATGGAACACGCGGCACGGCCTTCGCCTGGCGGCGCGGGCTTGCGCGTGACGCTGAAGAGCACGAGCACCTGGCCCGGAGGCCGTGAGATTGACCCATGACGCGCGGCGCACGGACCCGCGCTATTCGGGCTCAGCCGGTGAGCGAGATGATGATGACGCCGGCAGCGATCAACAGAACGCCCAGCCAGCGTGACCGGCCAACGGGCTCTTTGAGGACGACCGCCCCCAACACCACACCAAACAGGATGTTCAGTTCACGGACCGCTCCCACATACGCAATCGGCGCCAGGCTGTACGCGATCAGGACGAGCAGATAGGCCAGCACCGACAACGGCCCGATCAATGCCAGCCGCCCAAGATGGCGGCGACCTTCCTGCAGGACCGTGCGGGCTCCGGTTCGCCACCACACGATAGGGGTCAGGAACACGGCAGTCCCCAGAAAGGCCAACGCCGTGTAAGGCACGGCTGGCACGATCCGTACGGCTGCGCCGTCGATGATCGAATAGGTCGAAATGCACACCGCGACGCCCAGGGCGTAACCGATCCCCCGGAGCGGTGAGGCCGCGCCGGGCGCGCGCCGCCGAAAAACCCCGCCCGTCACCATCAGACCCAGCGCCAGGATCGCCATTCCGAGCCAGCCCAGTGCACTGGGAGGCTCGCCCAGGAAGAGCGTGGCCCACAGCGCCAGCAGGCCGGGCGCGGTCCCACGCGCGATCGGGTACGCCAGCGAGAAGTCCGTGGCGTCGTAGGCGGTCGCCAGGAGAAAGTAGTAGAACGCTTCAACCAGGGCGGTGGCCACCAGGTACGGCCAGATCTCGACGGGCAGCGGCGGAAAAAACGCCAGCACAGGCAGGAAGAGGATCGACCCGATCAGCATCGCCCACCAGGCGGCGGCCTGCCGATCATGGGCCTGTTTGAGAAGCAGGTTCCAGCTGGCGTGCAGGGCGGCCGAGAGCAGAAGGAGCCCTAACGCAAGGGGGGTCATGCGGGGAGAAGGGAGGGAGGAGCGAAGAGAGAAGAGCGAGGAGGGAGGAGCGAAACGCTATCGGGCTCTTCGCTCCTCCCTCCTCCCCCACTCATATTTCGCTGATCGATACCGGCCCGTCGCCGGGCTCGGTGTCGGCGCGCTCATAGACCGCGCGCGCCAGAGCCTCGAAAGAGAGCGCCACCGCCGACTCGGGCTGACTGACGACCACCGGCACGCCCCCGTCGCCCCCGATGCGAACCTGCGGATCGAGCGGCACTTCGCCCAGGAACTCAACCCCGGCGTCACGCGCGAGCTGGCGCCCGCCGCCGTGACCGAAGACGTCGAGTTTGCTGCCGTCGGGCATGAGCATATAGCTCATGTTCTCGATGACGCCCAGGATCGGCACCTGCATCTCGCGGAAGCCCTCGAGCCCGCGGCGGGCATCGGCCTGCGAGACGGCCTGCGGCAACGTGACGATCACGGCGCCGGTCAACGCAAACGATTGCGAAACGGCCAGCTGCGCATCACCGGTGCCGGGCGGCATGTCGAGCAACATGACGTCGAGGTCGCCCCAGGCGACGTCGGTGACGAACTGGCGGATGGCCTTGTCGAGCATCGGCCCGCGCCAGATGATGGCCTGCTCGGGTCGGACGATGAAGCCCATCGAAAAGAGCTCGATGCCGTGCACGTGCGCGGGGGGAAGCTTGTTGTTGACGGCCACCGGCGCGTAGTCAGCTGCGCCCAGCATGATCGGGGCATTCGGGCCATAGATGTCGGCGTCGAGCAGACCGACCTTATGGCCGGCTTTGGCCATGGCGACGGCCAGGTTGGCCGCGACCGTGCTTTTGCCGACACCGCCTTTGCCGGAGGCGATAGCGATGATCTTTTTGGCCGGCGCAAGCAGCGGCGCGGGCTGTTGGCCGGGAAACGGTGGACGAGCAGACATGGAGGTTCCTTTGGGTTTCGGGCTGGCTTGGACGTGAGTGGGAAATGTACCACGGAAGCGGAGAGCGTGGAGCGGAGAGGGGTCACGCTCTCCGCTCCACGCTCTCCGCTCTAGGCTTCGCGCTGGCGCAACACGTGGCCCACCTGGCGCAGGATGGATTGCTCTTCGGGGTGGATATCGCCGAATGGACGCGGGCCGACGTTGAGCATGAAGACGGCTCGACGCTCACGCAGGATCTCGTGCAGACTGAGGATGTTTTCGACGCTGCGCAACTTGTGGTTCCAGGGTTGGTACGACCAACCATGGTTGAGGTTCCACCAGGATGCGAGCGGCTTGTCGCCGACCTCGGCAGTATTGAAGCCGATCGAATTCTCGCCCGGCAGGTCGAGCTCCCAGACCTGATAGTCCTCGCCCTTGAGCGGCGGCACATGCGTATTGTTGGCGATCACGGCGTTGGGCTGCAGGCCATGGATCAGGTCGTACGTTCCCGCCAGGTCCCAGGCACCGCCGGCGGCAAAGTAGGCCCGCTCCACGTCGGTCTCGAACACCGAGCGGGGCCAATATCCGTCGAAGACGAACCCGCCGATCTCGCCGTAGTTGGTACACAGCTCGCGAATCTGGCCCTGATAATACGCCCGGTAGGCCGCCCAATCGGTCCGATAGGCCGGATGCGTCCAATCCACCAGCGAATAGTAAAAGTGCAAAGCGATGCCGCGGGCCTGGAGCGCGGGGGCCAATTCGGCCAGGACGTCGCGCCCGAAGGGCGTGTGCGTGATCTTGAATTCCGTCAGGGCCGAGTCCCACAGACAGAAGCCGTCGTGGTGCTTCGTGGTGATGAACAGGAACTTCTGGCCGGCCTCGACCATCAGATCCCCCCACTCGTCGGCGTTGAACCGCACCGGGTTGAACTGGCTCACCCGTTGCCGGTACGTCTCGAACGGGATCTGATCCTGATAGTAGATCCACTCGCCGCCGTGATGGCTCAGGCTGTAGAGACCCCAATGGACCGACAACCCGTATTGGGCATCCATGAAGCGCTTGACACCCTCGGCCGAGGCCTGCAGGCGAGCGGCGTGTGTGTCTTCGAGTTGGGCATGGTCGACGGTCTTCATGTGAGTGTCCTCGTGTGAACGTGGGATCCGGCGTCACCGGATCCCTCCATTGTAGTGGAGCCTGCGCCACGTGCGATCAGGGCTACCGCATCTGAAGTGTACAGCGCGGGTCTTGCCACTAGTTTCACGAACTGAATCGAACTGGCACGAACGATCCCATTTCGCGAGAATTCGGATCTATTCACAAAATGCGTGGCGCCGAAACCGGGCCTCGCGAACAAGATACGATCGGCCTGGCCGGTTTGCAGTGGCACGCCGGCATGCAGGATAATGAGGGAATTCCACGACGAATGCTTCGGAGGCCACCATGTCGAAGAAGGTTGCGCTTGGCATTGACTACGGGACCGAGTCGGGTCGTGCCGTGTTGGTCGACGTCGAAAACGGCCAGGAGCTGGCGGCCGTCGTCCATAAGTACGCCCATGGGGTAATCGACGAACGCCTCCCGGAGAGCGGGCTGCGGCTCGAACCCGATTGGGCGCTTCAGGATCCGAATGATTACCTTGAGGTCATCCAGCAGGCCGTGCCGGCGGTGATCAAACAGGCTGGCGTGTCAGTCGATGACGTCATCGGCGTCGGCGTCGACTTCACGGCCTGCACGATGCTGCCGGTCAAGGCCGATGGCACACCGCTCTGCGCCCTGCCCAAGTTCCGGGCCAATCCCCACAGCTGGGTCAAGCTCTGGAAGCACCACGCAGCGCAGCCCGAGGCGGATCGAATCAACGCCGTCGCGCTGACGCGCGGCGAGGGCTGGATCGATCGCTATGGCGGCAAGGTATCGTCGGAGTGGTTCTTCTCAAAGGCGCTGCAAATCCTCAACGAGGCGCCTGAGGTGTATCAGGCGGCTGATCGTCTGATCGAGGCCGCCGATTGGATCGTGTGGCAACTGACGGGCGTTGAGACGCGCAACTCGGTCACGGCCGGGTACAAGGGGATGTGGTCGAAACGGGAGGGCTTTCCGAGCCGCGCGTTTCTGACAGAGGTCGAGCCCGGCCTGGCCGACATCGTCGACACCAAGATGTCGCGCGACATCGCGCCGGTCGGCTCGCGCGCCGGTTCGCTCACCGCCCAGGCCGCGGCCTGGATGGGCCTGAGGCCCGGCACGGCCGTCGCGATCCCGAGCATCGATGCCCATGTGGCTGTGCCGGCTACGACCGTGGCCGAGTCGGGGCGCATGGTGATGATCATGGGCACCAGCACCTGCCACATGGTCGTCGGCAGCGAAGAACACGTCATCCCCGGCATGTGCGGCTACGTCGAAGACGGCATCCTGCCGGGACTGATCGGCTACGAGGCCGGCCAATCGTGCGTGGGCGATCACTTCGCCTGGTTCACCGAGACCTGTGTCCCGGCCGCCTACGAGCGCGAAGCCGAAGCGCGCGGCCTGTCGGTGCACGAGTTGCTCGAGGTCAAGGCGGCCGCCCTCAAGCCCGGCGAGAGCGGCCTGGTGGCGCTCGACTGGTGGAACGGCAACCGCAGCGTGCTGGTCGACGCCGACCTGACCGGCCTGCTGATCGGCGCGACGCTCACGACGCGGCCCGAGGAAATCTACCGCGCCTTGATCGAGGCCACGGCCTTCGGCACGCGCGTGATCATCGACGCCTTCAATCAACACGGCGTGCCGATCCATGAACTGGTGGCCTGCGGCGGCCTGCCCGAGAAGAACAAGCTGCTGATGCAGATCTACGCCGACGTCACCGGGCTCGAGATCAAGCTGGCAGCCTCGGCCCAGGCCACCGCCCTGGGCGCGGCCATGTTCGGGGCGGTAGCCGCGGGCAAAGCGGCCGGGGGCTACGACACGATCTTCGAAGCGGCGCCGCGCATGGGCCGGCTCAAGGACGAGCACTACACCCCCGACCCGACGGTCAAGCCGGTCTACGACCAGCTCTTCGCCGAGTACCTGCGGCTGCACGACCTCTTCGGCCGCGGCGGGGTCGACACGATGAAACGTCTGAAGGCCATCAAGGCCGCGGCCAGGGCCTAGTCGGAGCGTGTGGAGCGAACGCCACAGCGTCAGGGCGCTGTAGCGTTCGCTCCACACTCACGTCGGCGACGGGCTGGGGATCTCGATATTCAGGGCAACGCCACCCTGGCGTGCTGAATCGACCCGCATGCTGCCACCTAACAACGCCACGCGTTCGCTGATGCCGAGCAGGCCGAAGTGCTTGCTGGCCGAGAGCGCCGCCAGATCGACCGGCTCGGCGATCCCCTGACCGTCGTCCTCCAGGCGCAGCAACAGCTGTGTCGAGGCTGTGCGCTGTAACGAGAGACGGACGCGGCGCGCGGCAGCATGTTTGCGCACGTTGTTGAGCGCCTCCTGCACGATCCGGAAGATCGACAGTTCGACGGCTTCCGGAAGACGTCCGAGCTGCGAATCCACGTCCAACTCCAGGGCGACGCGATGCTTGTCGGCCCATTCCTGCGCGTGCGAGCGGATCGCCGCCGTCAGGCCATGACTGTCGATCGTCGGCGGGCGCAGATCGCTGCATAGGCGTCGCAGATCCGTGACGATCACGCGGATGTCATCGCGCAGCTCGGATAACTCGGCCCGCTGATGGGCTTCGACGGTATGGCCTTCGAGATCCTCCAGCCGATAGTTGAAGCTGAGCAGGTCCTGGATGACCGAGTCGTGCAGTTCGCGCGCCAGCGCCTTGCGCTCCTGCTCACGCTCGGTCATCAGGCGCCGCTGCGCCGCCTGCAGGGCGACGTTCAGGCGATCGAGCGCGTCAACCTGCTTGCGCAAGCGGACCAACAACTGCTGATTGAGCGAGCCCTGGGCCTGCAGGTCCTCCTGCAGGACCGCCTGCTTGCGGCGCAGCTCCTCGGCCTGTTGTTGAAGCTGGTGATAGCTCTCCAGGGCCCAGATGACGGGCGTGACCTGCTCCTGTTGTGAGGCGCCGACGATCAACTCGACGATCTCGCGCGGCGTGGCCTCGCTGGTGAGCTGATCGGCCACCAGACGGCCCTCATATAACACCAGGATGCGGTGGGTAACCTCGAACAGGTGCTTGAGGTTGTCGCTGGCGATCAGAAAAGCGGTGCCCTCGGCTGCCAGCCTGCGGATCAGCGCCAGACAGCGCTCCTGACGCTGAAAACTGAGCGCAGCCAGGGCCTCGTCGAGCAGGATCAGCGGGGCGGGCTGACAGAACGCGCGCGCCAGAGCCACGATCTGACGCTGCTCATCCGAGAGGCTGTCAAGCCGGGCATGCAACAGGCCTGGCGGCGTGTCGAGCGCGGCCAGCAAGTCGCGCGCCCGGCCCGCCTGACAGGTCAGGTTCGGGATGCCCAGTTGCGCTCGCCAACTGCGGTCCCGCCCCAGGAAGACGTTTTGAGTCACGTCCAGCTGGTCGGACAACACCGGGCGCTGTTGGACCAGTTCGATGCCCTGCCGTCGGGTGGCCGGAGGTCCCGCGAACTTGAGCGGCTGACCCCTCAACCACACCTGGCCGGTCTGGGGCGGATAGAGACCCGCCAGCACGTGTAACAACGTCGACTTGCCCGAGGCCCGCCGCCCGACCACGCCCAGGACTTCACCCGGCTGAAGCTCAAAACTGACGTTCTCGAGGGCCCAGAGGCGACCGAAGCGTTTGGAGACGTCGGTCGCGCGCAGGAGAGGTGAGGTCATAAAGGCATCCTTGAGTGAGCGGGCGGGCGGGCGGGCGGGCGGGCGGCGACAAGCGCCGCCCCGACGCGCCGCCCCGATAGGCCGGACTGACAGGCCGGACTGACAGGCAGGACAGACGGGCAGGACAGACGGGCAGGACCCTACAGCCCGGCCGCCTCACGCCGCCGACGCGCCACGGCATCGAGGGTCACGGCGCCGAGCAACACGGCGCCGGTCACCATGAACTTGACCGGGGGCGCCACCACCAGGAGGTCCATGCCGTTCGAGATCGAGCCGACCACGAGCGCACCGAGCACGGCCGACCACACCCCGCCCCGCCCACCGAATACGCTGACACCGCCGATCACGGCCGCGGCGATCGCATTGAGCAAGACGTCGCCACTGCCCGAGCTCTGATGGACGGCCAGCAATCGCGAGGCGGCCAGGATCCCGCCACAGGCCGCGAGCATCGATGCCAGGCCGAAGACCGAGATGCGGATCAGGTCGACGTCAAGGTTGGCCTGACGCGCCGCCTCCGGGCTGCCGCCGACGACGGCAATGCTGCGACCAAACACCGTGCGTCGCGTGATGTAGTCGAAGAACACGACGATGCCGATGAAGAGCACCAGCGCCGACGGCAGGCCCCGATCGGCGTTGAGGATGGCGATCGCGCCCAGCCCACCCACGCCGATGATCCCCACTTGTGCCACCAGCGACCGTAACGAACGGGCCGCAAGCCCCGCCTGCAACCGTTGGCGCCGTTCCCAGGCCAGCCCGACCGCATACAGGCTCACAAACAACCCGCCGATGACCCAGCTCAGCATCTCACCGCCGGGCACGTCACGCTTAAAGAACGTACCCGCCAGGCTGAGGATGAACGGATCGCGCAGGTTGACCGTGCCGGTGTTGCCCAGCACAGAGAGCAGAGCGCCCTGCCAGGCCAATTGACCGGCCAGGGTCACGATGAAGGACGGGATGCGCAGCTTGGTGATCCAGGTGCCATGGACCCAACCGATCGCCAGGCCGGCGCCGACCCCGGCCAGGACCGCGATCGGGCCCGGCACACCGCTCTTGACGTTCAACACCGCCATCACGGCGGCCGCGAGCCCGCTGACCACGCCGACCGAGAGATCGATCTCGCCCAGCAGCAACACGAGCACCAGGCCGACCGCGATCGTGCCGACGGCCGCGATCTGCAGGACCAGGTTGGTGAGGTTGAGCGGCGTCAGAAAATTCGGGTTGACGAGCTGAAACACCGCCCAGATCAGGGCCAGCCCGAATAGCATCGGCACATACGCGAAGTCCGGCCGATTGACCCGCGACCAGACCTGGGCCCACAGGGTCGAGCCGCCGCTTAGGGGCGCGGGGGTTGTCATGGCACCCCTTCCTCGATCCCGATCCCGGCCGTCACACAGGCGACCGCATATTCGCCAACGCAGACCTCCACCGGATCCCAAAACTGGTCGGCGAAGATCGTGTCGCGCAGGTTGACGCGCGTGACGCTGATGGGTTTGAGCAGGATCGCGGGCACCTGGATGCGTCCGTTGTCGACCTGGGCGTTGAACTGGGCCGGATCGGGTGTGCGGCCCAGCCACAGTTGATAAGCCAGATCGGCGGCAGCCGTGGCTTCGCGGTGGATGGCTTTGTAGACGGTCATGTATTGCTCGCCAACCAGAATGCGCTGGATCGCGGCCAGCTCGGCGTCCTGGCCGGTGACCGGCGGCAAGGGGCTGAGCCCGGCCGCCTTCATGGCCGCGATCGCGCCGCCGGCCATGCCGTCGTTGGCAACATACACGCCGTCGACCTGGTTGCCGAGCGCGGTCAACGCCTGCGCCATGAACTCCTGCGCCTTGTCCGGGCTCCAGTCGGGCACGTCAAAGCTCTGCGCGATCGTGACGCGCCCGTCCAAAACGGCCATCGCGCCCTGACGATACTGCGTGGTGTTGCTGTCGAGGGGTGAGCCGTTCAGCATCACGATTTGCGGATTACCCTCGCCCGTCAAGGCCGCCACCAGCGCCTCGGCCTGCAGCCGACCGACCTCGACGTTGTCGAACGACACGTAGTAATCGACGGCAGCCGAGTCGGTGATCAGCCGGTCGTAAGCCACGACCGGCACACCCCGCGCCTTAGCCAGCTCGGCGATGGCCGTGGCCGAGCTCGAGTCAACCGGATCGAGCACCAGCACCCGCGCGCCGTTCGTAAGCGCGGCCTCGGCCTGCTGCTGCTGCGCGGCGGCATCCTGAGTCGCGTTGCTGTAGATCAGATCGCGCTCGACGTTGAAGCCCAGGGCTGCCAGCTGTGCGCGAAAGATCGGCAGGTCATGAGATTCGTAACGCGTCGTCTTGGTCTCGGGCAGCAGAAACGCGATCTTGCCCTGCGTCGGCGCGGCCGGGGGCGCGCAACCAACGGCCAGAGCGACGAGGACCAACCAGAAGGCAAGGGTAATACGCATGATGGCTTGGGTAGATAATACTCGACGGACCATGGATGCGTGGAGCGACCGCTGGCGCGTCATAGCCTACGCTCCACACGCTTCGGACATTTTCCTACCCGAATTGCCCTCTCCGCATTAGGGGAAATCCCCCTAGGGGACACCCCCCAATGACCTGAAGGGGTGAGTTCTGTTACATAGAAGGGGTCACTGTATGGCCAACATTCGGATTGTTCTCGCCGACGACCATGCGGTCGTGCGGGCAGGCTTGCGGAACGCCCTGACAGGTCGTCAAGACCTGGACGTCGTGGCCGAGGTCGGCAATGGGCCCGATCTGCTGGCTGCGGTGAGAGAGCTGCTGCCCGACTTGATCGTGATCGACGTCGCGATGCCGGATTTCGAGCCGGTCAGCGCGGTGCGCACCTTCAAAACCGAGTACCCGGCGATGCGGATCCTGGTAGTCAGCGCCTACGCCGACGAGGGTTATCTGGTCGGCTTGCTCGGCGCAGGCGTGGACGGGTACCACCTCAAGGATCAGCCCCTGGCGGACCTGCAGCTGGCGGTCCAGCGCGTGATCGAGGGCGAGCGCTGGATCCCGGCCCAGTTGGTCGACCGACTGGTGCACCGACAGCCGGCCGCGCCGCGGGCGACACCGGCGCTGACCCGCCGACAGCGCGAGTTGCTGCGGCTTTTGATGCAAGGCTTCGACAACCGCAAGATCGCGCAGGCTATGGACCTGAGCGTCAAGACGGTGGAGAACCATCTGACCAGCCTGTACCGCTCGCTGGCGGTGGAGAGCCGGCTCGAAGCCACCAATTTCGCGATGCGTTACCCGGAAGTATTGCGCGATCCGGATCCGGTTGGTGTGACGCCTGAGACCAACACCGAAGGATTGCTGACGGTCTTGCTGGTGGACGACAACCCGCGTTATCGCGAGCAGATGGCGCGCTTGATCGGCAAGACCCACCCGTTGTCGAAGGTGGTCGAGGCCGGCGACATCGCCGATGCGCTTCAGTTGACCGAGCGCATCCATCCCCACCTGGCTTTTGTGGATGTGGTCCTGCGCGACGAGGACGGCATCCAGTGCACGCGTCGCATCAAGGCGGCATCGCCGGCGACCCGAGTCGTGCTGATCAGTGCTTATCCGGACCGCGAGTTCCGCCGCCTGGGTTTCAACGCCGGCGCGGTGGCCTATCTCGACAAGAAAGACCTGGACGTCGCCGCGGTGCGTCAGGTCATCCAGGACACGCTGGGATCGATGAGTGAACCCGGACACTAAACGGAAAAGGAGGTGATGCCCCCCAAGGATCCCCGACTTCAGGTTGTCGTGTCTGTTTCAGCCAATCAAGAGGAGAGAAAGATGAGTCGTACATTCAATAGGCTCGCCATGGCGGCAGTGTCCGTCGTGGCCAGCGCATCGGTCTTGCTGTCGGCCTGCGCGCCGGCCAGCACGCCTGCCCCGGCGGCCACCACGGCTCCGGAGGGCAGCAAGCTCGCGGTCGGCATCGTGCTCCCCACCAAGGATGAGCCCCGTTGGGTGCAGGACGAGGCCCGCTTCAAGGAGGCGCTCAGCGCCGCCGGCTACGAGGTCGAGATCCTGTTCAGCCAGGGCGACTCCGCCATGGAGAAGTCCAACGTCGAAGCCCTGATCACCAAGGGCATCCAGGTCCTGATC
>JAEURK010000060.1 GCA_016789175.1 Anaerolineales bacterium | reverse complement strand
CCCGATACGATTTGGAGGTCGCCCAGGAGAAGGTGGGCAAGACGATTCGCCGTGAGGTCAAGGAACTGCGCCGTCCTGCAGCCGTGCCGTAGCAGTTTCACGCATCCGCAACGCACCGGTGATCATTTTCGCGCCCCGAGGGTTCAAGAGCCCTCGGGGCGCTTGCTGTTCTCGCGTTCTCATACTAGAATAAATGCATCTTTATTCTAGTATGACGAGCCACACGTGGGATACCCTCCGCCCCAGGAGCCGACCATGACCCGCACGAAAAACACTGAGGCCGCCACCTTCCAGCCGGTCAAAGTGGCGCTGGGCAATCGCACCCTCTACCTGCGCGCGCTCGCCGCTAACCACGTGATCGTGGCCGAGCTGATCTCGGTGCCGGCTGACCAGTTCGGGGCGCTGGCGAAAGCGGTCGCTGCCCAGCTCGGCGTGTCCGTGATCCATCTGGTGTGGATCGACTACGCGCCCGGCTCATCCGGTCCGACCGGCTCGACCGGCACGGGCGAATCTTTTTCGCTGGTGCAGTGCGGCTTCGACCACGAGACCCGCGAGCTGGTCAACCCGATCTGGCGCACGGTTTCCCGCGCGGCCGTCGAGGCGCTGCTGGGTCAACCGGTGCCGGCACAGATGTATCCGGTGGTGCCGCGATCCGACGAGCCCCCCACCCTCACCGGCCCAGACTTGCCCGAGGGCGCGGACCGGTTCCTGGACGAGATCCTGGGCGATCGGCCGCGCAGCCGCACGACGTATCGCGCGTCATTGCGGGTGCTGCAGGAATGGGCCGTCTCGACACGCCTCACAGGTGCCCGGAGCCCCCTGCCCGCCACAGCCCTGACCAACGACTCGCTCGCGCGCTTCTTCGGCTGGATGCGTCGGCCGGCCGGCGGGCGCACGCCCGGGGCGAGAAGCCATCGGAGCAAGACGGCGGGTCGGGCGAAAGGCGCCACGCCCGGGCGCGTCTATGCCGATGCCACGATCGCCCTGCATCTCACGGTGGCCACGCGCTATGTGCGCTGGCTGGACAGCGAGGGGCTGTTGTCCGCGAGCGTGACCGCCGAGGCTGTAAGCCGGCGGCTCAAGCTCAAGACCGGCAAGGGTGGGCTCGAGCCGCGCCGGCGTGAAGCGCCTCAGCATGTCGACAAGCTCTTTGGGTATTGGCTCGGCGAAGCACAGGTGGTGCAAGCAGCCATCACCTCGGATCTCCCGCCCGGACGACGACGCGCGCTTGAGCACAAGCGCCTGGAATGCTTGCGCAACGAGGCCCTCATCCGTGTGCTGTACACCACCGCGGCGCGGGTGAGCGAGCTGCTTCGCCTTCGTAAGCGTGACCTGCGCCGCCCCCTGCCCGGCTCTGCCTATTGGACCGCCACGATCCTGGGAAAGGGTAACAAGGACCGCCAGATCTACTTGGACGAGACCGCGATCCGAGCGATCGCCCAATACCTGCAGGCACGAGAGTCTGTGGGGGATGGGCGCGCCAGGCTCTGGCCCAGTCATAATCCGCGTCGGCCCAGCGAGCAAATCAGTTCAAAAACGGCATGGGCGATTGTAAAGGAAACAGCTCAAGCGGTGACTGCGCGGTTGAGGACTTCGGATCCGAAGTTCCCTGAAATCAAGGTCGGACCGCATCTGCTCAGGCATGCACGCGCGCAAGGGCTGGCCAACGCCGGTATGCGGCTTGATGTGCTCCAAACGATCCTGGGCCACGAAGACATATCGACGACTCGGCGAAGCTACGCGCAACACACGCCTGACGCGATTGTGATGGATCAGCTGACGCAAGTCGCCCAGACGGAGGCCGCCAATCGGGAGGCGGCCAATAGGCCCGGGATCACAGCCGGATTCGAGCGAGAGGTGCCAATTGTGCCTAAGCTGACCTCCTCCCCCTCCCAGCCTGTTCATGGCCGACGCCGAGCCAGTTCGGTCCATGATTGGCAAGAACTATTGGGAAGGTCGTGAAGGGCGGGGTCGAACAAAGACACGCCCAGAAGAATCGTATTGATTACACTTCTGATCTCGTTGTGTAATCATAGAACACGCCAAACAACGGTGTGTTCCCTGTGCTCGGGAGATTGGACACCCTTCACGTGTAGTTCGGTGTGGAGTACATGGATTCCATCATCGAAACACGGCACGATGGATTCTAGAGGACGGCCGCTGTCCACGGGCCTATTGGCTTCCTACTCGAAATCGGGTGGTTGTTTCCGCGAGTTACGCACGTTCGCTCTTGGAAGACGGATGTCCTGAAGCCAGACCACAAGCATGGTCAGTAATGCGCCTGTAGTCGCGATCAGAATCCAATCAGCCGGGGAGTGTGGAACTTCTAAGTACACCGGAATGGAAATACCCAACTGAAACAGGAGGTATGCTCCAGCGCTGAAGTATAAGGCCGCTATCGCCAATATCCCCAAACGATCAGTCACTGCCAGATCGCTCCATTTCTTCAGATCCTCCTTCGATTGTGCGGGGAGGCTCCCCGGCCAGCGCAGAACAAACTCAACTCGGCCGCGGTAAAGGATGCGAAGAGCGCCAACGACAAACATCACGCCAAATAGGTAGTGAATGCCGCCAACCACTGCCAAAGTCCATGTAAGATCGGATGGCACCATCTGATTATCGCCTCGTCTTCTGGTGGTCGCCTCAGCTCGCTGTGTTGTAGCAAAACCCACCGTATGATCTCATGCTTGCGAAATCGCCATGGATGCGATCATGCGATGCATTTATCGTTCACTACATGAACCTCAGCGATCTCATTGGATTGCGACCCGAGTCGGCCGAATCATGTGCGCGCACGACCTGTCAGGCTCCTGATCATCGTTGGATTCAGTTGTACACGGATCGCACGGAGTGATGCGGCGGGCACAGCCTTCGTTGATACTCTTACCCTCCGCTGCACTCCGTGTGATCTATGTACATGCGTCGCGCGGGATGGAAGTGCATCCTACTCCGCAGCACACCGTCGACCTAGTCATGCCCCGAGATTCGCCTGCACACTACCGTGGAGATATCGATGGGCCTCCCACAAACAGCTCTTTGTAGCCATTCCTTGAGAAAATTGCATACCCACCCTGGTACGAAGATTTCGCCGCATAGGACCACAGTGTGGCCCTAAAGTAACCTGGGGAGACCTGATTCTCTTGAACGACGACAGTCATATCTCGATATGCCAGATCCTGACCCTGCTTGATTGATCCTACAGCTAGGTCGACCAGTAGCGCAGCCCCAGACACAGCCTTAACGAGGCTGCCACCTCGCATTGTGGCGTCAACTGCTTGGTCGTAGTTCATGATTCGCCGGTCGTAGATCCGCATTGCTCTCTCGGCATCTATGAGGATGTTTTTCGGGTTGACAAGGGGATCGACAGCGTAGGCATTTGGCAGATTCATTGCACCCGGAACTATGAGGGGCTCTCGGGAATTCACCGCCATGCCGTTTGCCAGCTTTTCCACCACGTCCATGGGCAAACCACTGGTTTTAGATGGGGCATTGGCAATGAAATTCGCCCTACTGACTTCCCGCCATTGATCGTTGGTCACTCCAACGCGCCTGGCTCGAGGATCGCAACCACCATTCTGGATTACCTGAACCGATGACATGGTTACCGTCTTCATGTATTTAGACGGATCTACAAGTGGGCCCGGAAGACGGGAGAGGTCCACCTCTTCGTGCCGATACTCGAAGTCAGTCACGCCAAGTGTGGGATTCCAAAGCGATATATAGGCTATACCAGCACCAAGCTGGCATCCCAGTGATCCGCAAAGGAGGTTTGTTGGCACCGACAACTCGCCAAACCCGTAGACACCTCCACCGCGAATAAAATACGAACCACCCAAATATGTATCATGTCCTGTGGGATCAGTAAGGTTGATAACATCCCCGTAAGAGTAGCCCCATTTGTTGTAGCTCATCGGCCGGCCTTCATCACCTGGCCAGATGTCTCGGCTGGCAAACCGCATATTCTCTACTTGGTAGTACCTGGCCCGCAGGTAAACCAACTTATTGTAATTGTCCTGTTGCTCGCCGGTGAAGCCGTACACGCTGCTCGCCGTCCCCGCGCTGCTGAGCATCTCGCCATACGGCTCGTAACTCTTCGCCGCGGATACTGCTCCGCTCGCGTCGGCCAGCTGCCGCACGCTGCCCAGCCCATCGGCCAGATGATACTGCCAGGCCGCGCCTTGTTGCTCGCCCAGCCGCCCGGCCCCATACAGGTACGTGTTCGTGCCGTCGGCCAGCACTTGCGTGAGACCCGCGTTTAGGTCCAGCTGGTGGGTCGCCCCGCCGGCGCTCACCCGGTCGTTCAGGCCGTTGTAGGTGTAGGCAGTGCTCCCAGACGCCGTCATGCGGTTGGCCCCGTCCCAAGTGTAGGCCGTCGTCCCGTCGTGCGCCAGGTTGCCATTGTTGTCGTAGGTTTGGGCCAACCCCGCCGCTGACGTCTGCCGGTTAGCATCGTCGTAGGCGTAGGTCTGGGTCGCCGGCGTCCCCGTGATCGTCTGGGTCTTGGTCAGCACGTTCCCTACGGCGTCATAGGCGTACCCGAACAGCGTGCCATCCGAGTAGGTCGCGCTCGTCAGCCGATAGAGCGGGTCATAGCCGTACGCGATCGCGGTCGTGGTCAGGGCGTTTCCCGCCACCTGCACCGGCCCGATCGCGCTCGTCCGCCGGCTCTCGAAGGCGTCCAGATACAGCGTGCCGGTGGTGCCGGCATCCAGGCCCGACACCGCGCCGATCCGCACCAGGTCCACCCGGCGCGTGTCGTTATCCAGGTTCGATAGCGTTCCCTGTGGCGCGCCGTCCAGCCAGAACGCCAGCGAGCCGTTGTTGGCCCCGGGCGCCGTCGCCGCCTGCCAGTCGATCTCTAGATAGTGCCCGGCGTCGCTCAGGTTCACCCAGGCCGTGTTGGTCCAAACCGAGGCGTCGTTGCGCGCATTCACCCGCACCTGGTAGCCTGCCGCCACCTTCTGCAGCTCCACCCGCCCGATCTCAGTCGTGCCGGTGTAGATCGCCATCAGATAGAAGGCGTTGCCGTTGGCCATTGTCAGCGTGTTTGGGTCGACGTAGAGCCTCGCCCGATAATGCGCCTCGCGGTTGGGCGTCAGGTCGCCTAAGAAGCGCCCGGTCGTGTTCGTGATCGCGATCGAGGCGCCCAGCGCCTGCCCGGGCGCGAGGTTGGCGTCCGCCGTCACGGTGATGCCGGTGCCGGTGGGCGTCCAGTAGCCCAGGCTGTTGCTCTCGAAGCTGTTCGTGAAGAGCCGATCCGGTAGGCTTGCCTCGGTGCCGATGGTCGTGTGCGCGCGCCGGTCCTCGAAGGCGTCGAAGTACAGGGTGCCCGTGGTCCCCGTATCCAGGCCGTACACAGCCCCCAACATCACAGAGTCGATCACGCGCGTGTCATTGTCCAAGGTCGTCACCGACCCGGCGGCGGTCTGGTCGATCCAGAGCGCCACCGCGCCGTTGTTGGCCCCCACCGCCGTGGACGCCTTCCAGTCCAGCTCCACCCAGTGCGCGGCATCGCTGATCACGGTCCAGGGCGTGTAGGTGTAAGAGCTGGAGTCATTACGCCCGCCGGCGCGCAGCTCGTAGGCCGTGCCGTTGCGCCGGAACTCCACCTGGACCACGTCGATTGGGTTGGCCGTGGACCCGCGGAAGATGAAGTGAGCAGACCCGCTGTTCATCGTGATCGTGTTCGGGTCGAAGGAGAACCGTGCCCGGTAGTGCTTCTCGGCCGTCGGGAGCAGGCTCTGGACAAAGCGCGCGGTCGTGCTCGTGATCGCCACCGAGAAGCCGAGCGTGCCGGTGTAGGCCGCCGCGCTGGAAACCGAAAGGCCGGTGCCGCTGGGGGCATACCAGCCGGCCAGGTCGCCGGCCTCGAAGCCGTCGGCGTAGATCGTGTCGAACAGGTCCGGGCTGGCCACCGTCGTCTCGAGCGAGGCCAGGGTCTCGGTCACGGCCGTGCGGTTGCCGGTGGCGTCCACGGTGTACGTGTAGGCCCCCAGGGTCTGGGCGGTCGTGCTGTGCGCCAGGCTCTGCAACCGCTGGGCGGCGTCGTAGCCATAAACCGTGCGCACGCCGTTCGGCAGCGTGGTGGTCACCACCTGCCCGGCCGCGTTGTAGGTGTAGCTTGTGAACGCGCTGGCCCAATCCTGGACCGTGGCGATGCGGTTCAAAGCATCCACCGTGTAGGTCACGGCCTTAGTGTCTGGGTAGCGCAGCTGCGTGCGGTTGCCCAGGCGGTCGTAGCCATACCCCACCGCGCCACTCGGCGCCGTGATCGTCAGCGGCCGGTTGAGCGCATCCAGCGTCCAGCTGGTCACGCCGGTCCCGTCCGTCATCGTCGAGCGGTTGCCCAGGGCATCATAGGTGAAGGCGACATCGGCGGTCCCGGCCGGGTAGTCGATGCCCGTCACGCGGCGCAGGCCGTCGTAGGCATAGGTCGTCGTCTGGCCGTTGGCGTCCAGGAGCGACGTCGTCAGGCCCACCTTGGTGTAGGTCGTCGTCCAGGTGTTGCCGAGCGCGTCCTGCTCGGTCCGCTGGCGGTCGAGGTCGTCGTAGGTGAAGGTCGTGAGCTTGCCGCGCCCGTCCGTGATCGTCAGGCGATTGCCGCGTCCGTCGTAGGCGTAAATGGTACGCACGTTCTCACTCGGCGTTGTGGCGCCGGGCACCACCAGGTTCTCGGTCACCGTGATCAGGCGTCCGACCCGGTCGTAGCCAAATCCGGTGTTGACGCCTTCCGCGTCGATGCTGCGGATGACGTTGCTGAGCTTGTCGTAGAACGTGCCCGAGGCGAGGTTCGTGACGTCGTCCACGGGCCCGCCCGAGACGTAGTGTACGGTCGTCGTGATCGTGCGCCCGAGGCTATCGTAGGTGTGGCGCGTCACCAGCCCGGCGTTGTCGTTCGTCTCCAGCACGCGCCCGGCGGCGTCGTAGCTGGTGAAGGCGCGGACGTTGCGGTCCGGGTAGGCCGGGTCGAAGGCCGGCACGCTTTCCACCGCGATCCCCTGCCCCATCAGGTTGGCCACGGCAGCGATGGCGCGGCCGAGGTCGTCGTAGTAGGTGCGCGTGATGCGGCCCAGGGCGTCGGTGGTCGCGATCTGGTTGCCGGCCGCGTCATAGGTGTAGGTCGTGGCCACGTCGCGGTCGGTCTGGCTGCTCGGCGTGTAGCTCACGCAGGGGTCGGCCACGCTCGGGTTGAGGATGGTCTTGGCGACCCGCCCAAGGGTGTCGTAGCAGGTGTGGGTCGTCTGCGCCTGGGCGCTGCCCGCAGCCACCGTGGTCGTGATCGTGCGCCCGAGGACATCATAGCCCCAGCGGGTCGTGACGTTCTGGTCGGCATAGGCCGGGTTGTAAGCCGGCACGGTCTCCACCGCGATCCCCTGCCCGGTGAGGTTGGCGGTCTGCGCGACCTGGCGACCAGTCTCATCGAAGTACGTGCGCGTGATCTGGCCGTCGGCGGCCGTCACCGCGATCTGGCGCCCGGTCGTCGCGTCGTAGGTGTAGGTCGTGGCCACGTCTTCGTCGGCCACGCTGCTCGGCAACCAGCCGGTCCCGCACGGGTCGCCCTGAGCGTTCTGCACGGTTCGGGTCACCCGGCCGGTCTCGTCGTAGCAGGTCCAGTCCGCGCGGCCCGACACGCCGTCCACGGTCTTGTACGCGCGGCCGGCCGCGTCATAGAAGGTCTCGGTCGTGAGGTTGCGATCCGGCTGTCCGGGGTCGTAGGCCGGCGCGCTGAGGTCGGCCAGGTCGCCCGTGAAGTTCACGGTCGTTGTGATCGGTCGGTTGAGGACGTCATACCAGGTCCGCGTCACGCGCCCGACCGGATCGGCCGAGGCGATGACGTTGCCGTTCTCGTCGTAGGTCGTGGTCTCGGTCAGGTCCTGATCGGGCGTGCCGCTGGGCGTGTAGGGCGCGCACGGGTCGGCCACGGTCGGGTTCTGGACGGTCTTCACCGGCCGGTTGAGCGCGTCGTAGCAGGTCGCGCTGACGAGGCCCGCGTTGTCGATCGTCTTCACCACGTTGCCAACCGCGTCGTAGACAGTCTGGCTGCGCACATTGCGATCCGGGAAGGCGGCCGTCCAGGCCGGGATCGTGGACGTGATCGCGCCGGTCAGATCGCTGCCGGTGAAGTTCTGGACGGAGAGATAAGGCCGGTTCGACTCGTCGTAGTAGGTCCGGCTGACGATCCCGGCCGCGTCGATCGTGGCCGAGACGTTGCCGGCGTCGTCGTACACGGTCTCGGCGATCCGGTCCTCGGCCGGGTCGCTCGAGGCCACGTAATTGGCGGCGTCGCAGGGATCGGTCGCCGGCGTCAGGCCGTCGCCGCTGGCGTTCTGCACGGTGCGGTTGACGCGCCCGGCGGCGTCATAGCAAACCCAATCGGTGCGGCCCTCGGTGTCGCGCGTCCAGCGCAGCCGCCCGGCCCCGTCGTAGTCGTGGACCGTGATCAGGTTGTAGAGGTTCTGGTGATTCTGCGGCTGCCCGGCCAGATAGTTGGCCGTGGTCGTCACGACCTGCCCGGCGGGGTTGTAGTCGGTCAGGGTCACGCGCCCGTTGTAGTCGGTCGTGGACGTGACCCGGCCGAGCGTGTCGTAGGCGTAGCTCATGGTCTGCCCGGCGGCGTTGGTCACCGTCAGCGGCTGGCCGTAGGCGTTGTAGCCGTAGGTGGTCGTCTCGCCCACGGCATTCGACATGGCCTTGAGCAGGCCGGCTGGCTGCTCTGGGATTTCCGCGCCAGTGGTATACGTGTACAGCGTCTGCTGCGAAAGCGCGTTGGTCGTCGAGGTCAGGAAAGTGCCGTCGTAGAGCGCCGCGGTCTCATTGCCCCGTGCGTCCACGGTGCGCGTGATGTTGTTTAGATCGTCGTACTCAAAGAGCGTGTCGTTGCCCAGCGCGTCCACGGTCTGGGTCAGGACCTGGCCGTCCGCGCTCCACAGGTACTCGGTCGGGTTGCCATTCTCATCGCTGACCTCGTCGGCGTGAAAATTGCCGTCGAAGGTCTTGTCCACGCTGCCGCTGGGCGATTGGGCCGTCACCAGCGTGCCGAGGCGGTCGTAGGTCAGGGTCTCGGCGTTGCCATGCGCGTCGGTAACCACGACCGTGGTCGTGCCGTCCGGGTTGGTCGTGTAGGCCAGCTCCACCACGAGCTGGTTCGCGCCATTGAACTGGCGCCAGGCGCGGCCGTCGCCGTAGTATTCGTTCCGCTCGACAATCCGGCCCTCCGGGTCCGTCACCGTCGTCAGGCGGTGGCTGGCGCCATCGTAGGCGTAGGTCCAGACCTCGCCGCGCACATCGGTGACCGACGTGAGGTCGCCGTTGCCGTCATAGCCGAAGCTCACACTGCGGCCGGTGTGATCCTGCACGGACGAGATCCGTCCGGCGACGTAGAGGATCGCGAGGTGGCGAGTGCCAGCGGTCACTTCAGTCAGGTTGCCGGTCGTCGGATCGTACGTGTAGGTCTGGACATGGCCCTGCGGATCGGTCCAGCTGATGAGCTTGCCATGGCTGGCGGATGCGGTGTTGTGCTGGAAGACGTAGACGCCTTGGTCCTTGGTAGTCAGCCGGTAGGTCTGGGACGCCCCTTCCCATTCGAGATTCGCCAACACACCTGGATAGGGCTGATACGTGTACTCACCGGGTGTACTGGCCAATCCCTCGTCTCTGAGTTCGTAGAAGATGAACTCGTTGGCCGAATGCAGCTTGACGATAACCTGCCCTGGCGCTCCACCCGGGTCGCCGGGGAAGATCAGGCGTGTATCCAGATTGTGGGTCCATCCGGGCGCCAGTTGACTCGTGCCCGCGAGGTAGTCGCTGGAGTAGATGCGCTGGAAGCGGATGTCTCCGCCCAGCGCCGGGAAGCTCAAGTCGAGGGCGCTGAAGTCGACGACGCCCGTCAGCGAGTTGATCGGTCCGCCATAGGTGCGCATGAATTCGCAGATCGGGCAGATCCCGGCGTCGTCGCTTGCGCTGGCGCTACGCATCGATCGGCGTGGGAAGGGTAGGCCCGTGAGCGTGCCAGGCTTGCCGCTGTGGCTGCCGGCACCGCCTCGGACGCTGAATTGACCCTGGAAGTTGTAATTTGTGACGTCGAGCGAAATGCGGCCGCCGCCGCCGCCGCCGCCCCAGAGGAACGCTTCACAGGCATAGGCGGTTCGTCCCCCCGCCGCCGAAATGGAGCCCGTTCCAACGAGGGCTGCGGCTTGAATCCACAGCGATCCACCCGAGCCGGCTCCACCGCCGCCAAAGGGTCCTGCGCATCCGCCGGCTTTTTGAGTGGTCGAGTTTTCGCCAGAGACGCTCACGTCCCCATCGACCCTGAGCGTGCCCGAGACGATCACGTGGACGGCACCGCCGCCATGTCGGCCCCGGTACTCCTCCGTGGCATAGTTGCCCGCCCCACCAGCGCTTCCCAGTGTTGTGGGACTCTTGGCATCCCCATAAGTCGTTCCGGTGCCAAAAGCCGTCCAACCCTGAGTCGCGATGCCGCCAAGGCCGCCATGCCCACCCCCGGCGCCGACCTGATAGGTCCCGTTGACCAGGCCACCGCCCGCGCCCGGTCCGGTTCCATTGCCGCGCGTGCCCGCGTACCCCAGGCCGTAAGCCCAAATCCATCCCCCGGACTGGACGGTTACATTGGCGGCTTGCAGCACAAAGGGCCCATCATTCGTGTAGTCCGTGTCGCCGGTGTCCAATGGATAGGGAAGCAAATACGAGCGCGGACCGATGGTGACGTCGCCAAAGATATGCCCCGAGCTCGCGGTGTGCAGCCCTAATACCGTGAAGAGCTCGGTTCCGCTTTGATCCACCGTGTCGGCGAGCGTGAGATTCGTGACCCCACTCAGGGAGCCCTGGATGTCGAGGACATAGTCCTGCACCGTAAAGTTGACTGGCAACGTCAGGGCGCCTTGGGTCGTGAGCACACCGGACCCATCTCCGGTCACCACGGTGGAATTCGTAATGGTCAGAGTGGAACCCGCGGTGAACTCGAGATAACCCGCGTGGATGAGCTCAATCGCGCTGAGGTCATAGGTGCCCGTGACGATCACGGCCGGATGGGCGTCAAAATCGCGATCCCGCCAGGGACGTGCCACATCGTTGCCGTCAACGACGACCTTATTGAGCGCCGCGTAATACACGGTACCGGGCCCACCGGGATCGAAGTGGTCCGTTCCCAAGGATGGCCCTGCAGGAGCCTCGACCGTGCCCGAGAAGGTGCTTGCCAAATAGTCGACCGCGATTCGCCCGCCGGCACCGCTGGCGTTTAGCCCAAGATTATTGGTGCTGACGCCTCTGCCCCCGACGGCCTGGATGACGCCCGAGCCTGCCAGGGTCCCTGCTTGAATCCAGATACTGCCGCCCGAACCCGCCCCGTTGCCGTCGACCCCGCCGTTGGCCGAGACGATCCCGTTGACCGTCACCGTACCGCCGGCGGCAATGTGGATGGCACCTCCACCGGATCCTTGTGCACCACTCCCAAGCGAAATCGGTTGTTGGAGATTCCCATAGCCGGGAGCGCCCTGCGGGAAAATGATGGCATCGCTATAGCGCGGATCGATATTCGCGATGCCGCCTTCGCCGCCATACCCAGCGGAGCCCACATCCACAGGCGAGCCACCTGGCCCCTCACCCGCTGGAAAACCCTGCCCATCGGCCGTGATCAGGCCGCCCGTCTCCACCGTGAGCGACGTCGCAACGGTCAGCGTGACCCCGGCGCCTTCGGCCCCGACCGTCGGGTCTCCCTGGAGGATGAGCCTGCCGCCACTCTGCACCGTGATGCTGGTGTAAGTATATGACCCCGCAGCCAGCGTGCAGGTCACACCCGAGCCCAGCACGAGGTCAGGTCCGGCGCAAGGATCCGGATCCTTGATCGCGGTGACAAACGAGTCGCTGCCGGCATTGGTTTGATCCCAGGCCGAGCTGGTGACAGGGAAGTCAGCAGAGTACGAGAAGCCCGCCAGGTAAACGAGATCCTGACCATCCACGACGGCCGAAGCGACATCCCAGCCCAGATCATCCTGGACGTCGCCGACATACGTGAACATGACCCGCGCGCCACTCGCATCCAGCCGCGCCGCGAAGGCGTCACGGCAGGTGTAGCCACCGCAGTCGGCGTTGGCGAAGGTGCTGTCGAACGCGCCGGCCGTCGCCGGGAAGTCGCTCGAGTCCGTGAAGCCGCCGACGAAAACCTCGCCGGAGGTACCGCGCACCGCGACCCCCAGCAGGCGATCGGTGCCGCCCCGGCCCAGATAGGTCGAATAGACGCGCGATGACGCGCCCGACTGGGTGGTGTCAAAACGCGCCACGAAACCGTCCACACCGCCACCCGACGTGGTCTGCCCGGCATTCGCTGGTAGATCGGTGGACTCGGTCTGCCCGGCGATATACACCTGGGTCGGCCCGGCCGCACTCACCGCGCAGCTCTCCCAACACTCATCGCCCGTGCCGCCGAAGAACGTGCCGTAGACGAGGTCGCCAGCACCGTTGCCGTTCAGAGCCAGACGCACCAGGAAGGCGTCCGAGCCGCCCGTGATCGTGGTGCTGAAGGCGCTCGCGGTGTGTGGGAAGTCCGTGGAATAAGTCGGGCCGGTCACATAGACGTTGCCGGATGCGTCAACCGCGATCGAGCACTCGATCACGTCGCCGCTGCGCTCGCAGTCGGAGGACTCGCCGCCCAGGTAGCTCGAATATCGCAGCGACGCCGCGCCAGTCTGTGCCATATCCAGCTGGGACACGAATCCGTCGAAGCCCACGTTATAACTCGAGTCGAGCGGCTCGGTGCCCACGGTGGTCGTGATCGGGAAGGTATCTTCCACCGTGAAGCCGGTTACGTACACCACGCCGCCCGTGGCGCCCGGCTGAATGGCGATGTCATGCCCCTGCCCAACGCCCAGATAGGTGCCATACAGCAAGGCCGTGCCGGCGGCGTTCAGGCGCGCCAGATACGGATTGGTCCAGCCGGTGTTGAAGTCGGTGTCGAAGCCATTGGGCGTGGGCGCATCGGTCGAGCGGATCGTGGCCACGACCGCGGCCTCGCCGTTGGCGTTGACGGCGATGTGATAGCCAAAGTCGTCCTCGCTGCCGCCGAGGAAGGTCATATAGCTCAGGGATTGACCGTTGGCGCTCAGCTTGGCGACGAAGATGTCGGCCACGCCGTTGGGCGAGGTGTCGTAGCCCGGCACGGCCGGGAGCGCCGGCGCGAGCGTCCAGCCGGTGACATAGGCCGCGCCGTCCGACCCAACCGCGACGCCGATCGCGTAATGGCTATAGTCGCCACCCAGGAAGGAGGAATACTTGAGTCGCGCCAGGTTGCCGTCGTGGGCCAGCGGACGCACCAGCTGGTCTGCGCCCAGCATCCGGAACAGCCCCTTGCTCGCGAGCAAGTGACCGCCGCGTTGCGCTTTGAAGGGTGTGACGATCTCGTCTTGCTCGACATGCGCGTGCAAGGCGGCCACTTCGGAGCGCGCCTGCCCATTCGTAAACGACAGGCCGCTGATGTCCAGCAGCGGCAGAACCGGCGATCCGTGCCGGGTGGCAAAGCCGAATTCGTCCGCGGCCGCATTCAACTCGACCTTGTCCTGGCCTTCGAGGCGGAGCCGAATGCGCGCCAGGTCGCCCGGAGTGACTGTGGCGCCGTCCGCCGCGACCAGCTTCCAAACCCATTCGCCGTGTTGGCTCGTGATTTCGAGATCGAGGTGCGGAAAGAGCCCTTGATAGCGGATGCCCGCGTAGGTGGGCACGCCGGCCTGCCATGACTTGGTGTCCGAGCCCGAAAAGAAGGAGACGGCTGCCTTGACCGGCTGAATCCCAACGACGGTGGCCTTCGGGTTCGCACCGACGAAGGTGAGCCGCACATTGGCAATCTCACGCGGGGCTGACTTCTGATCCTGACTGAGCGCAGGGCGGCCGTTGATCAGCTCGGGCGCCTGGGCGATCGAGATCCAGATCGCGTCGTCGGCGAAGAAGATCGTGCCGGCGGTGCCGCGCACACTGAAGCGCGCCCCAGCCTCATCCTGCCCGTTGTTCTGAATGAACAGGATCGAGGTCGCGTCCACCGCGTCCGGGCTGACCGCCGGTGCGGGTGCCGCGACGGAAGGCTCGGTTGTGCTGGGATCGCTGGGTTTCGGTTCGACGTCCACCGGTGCGGAGGTCGGCGGCACCTCGGTCACGGTGGGCTCGACCGTGGGCGTCTCGGTCTCCGTCGCGGGGGCGACGACGGTTTCCGTGGGCGTGGGCAGATCGGTCGGCGTGTCCGTGACGGCGGGTGTGGCAGCGTCGACCACGGGCTCAGTGGCGTCCACCGGAGCGGTTGCGGTGGGCGTGGTCTCATCCTGCCGCGTGTTCGCGGCCGCGACCTGAACGGCGTCGTTTAAAGGACTGACAAGCAGACTGAGGACGGTCACCAAACCGACGAGCTGCTGCACGGCAACGCGATGCGATAGCTGCATGATATTCCCCCGGCTCACGCAAGAGCCTCAACGATATCTAAAACGATCAGCGTGCAGCCGGCGATTCGCTTAAAGCATGTGGGACGTCGGGCGAAACCGGTGCGACGCAAGGTTATTCGATTGGCAGAAGACGCTCGAGGTTCAAACTATGGCGATTGGATCTCGTTAGGTAGTGTCAATCGGCCCGGCAACGAGGATGACATATCAGAGGGACCTCCCCCGACAGCACAAGGGGATTCCCCTTTCTTGCGGATTCGTTGCCGTCAGGGGCGAATGCGGAGTGGCGCCCGTGGACACGGTCGCTGGAATAAGTGATCCGACGCGTTCAATGCTGGGATCTCCTGAAGGCCACTGTGCTGACCTTTCCCCTGAAGGGGTTTAGCACGACCTGGTCGCCCATAGCCTTACGGTCGAGGCGCTTTGCGCAGAGTGCTGCGACGTCCTGGAGTGCGCCACATGAAAGTTGTAGCAGGTGGGAAGAAATTCCTCCCGGGGCGGCGCCTTGACGTCCCGGCTCAGGCCCGTAGACTGCCGAAACCCGATTTGTCGGGCGGACGGGGGACCAAAATGGGCGGAGGGCCAGCAGAACGAGGCCGCTCATGGAGGCAACTGAGACTGCGTTTCATCGATCCGACGCAGTACAGCTATGAGCTCATCCGGCCGGTGGTGCTGTATTCCCACCGGGTTGGCGAGCGTAGCGAAGCCACGCAGGTCGATCCCTCCACCATTCGGGATTAGGCGAAGCGGTTCGTCGAGCAGGGCATGGTGGGCCTGATCGATGGTCGCGCCAACGCTGCGGGCCGCAAGGGACATGAGTTCCCGGAACCCGTCGCCAGCCTTCTCCTCTATTGCAAAAAGATCTGGCCTGATATCGGCCTCCGCGAACTGGGACGGATCGTTGAGCGAAAGCTCGGCTATAAGACCAACCACCACACGGTCAAATCATTCCTTGAACGAAACCCCATCCCGATCCAACTCAAGCTTGACCTCAAGACCTTCCACGAGTTCGAGGATGCCTACAAGCGCCGCTACGAAGTCGTCCGCATGTTCTTTGATGGCTGGAGCAAGACAAGCATCGCTGGCGCCATGCGGCTTTCATTGAACCATGTCTGTGACCTCATCGCCGCATACAAAAAAGATGGCTTCGTGGCACTTGAAGATCACCGCACTCGGCCGGCTCTGCATCCAAAGAACCAACTCACGCTGCCTTTCCTGGAGGAACTGGCCGAGATCCAGAAGGAATATCCACGCGCGGGTGCATACCGGGTTAAGGCCATTTTGGAGAGCAGGCGGGAAGAGGTCGGAAACACGGACCCGGTGCCGAGTCAGCGGAGCATCAGTCGCGGCGTGACGATCACGCGGCTGTTCATGGCGGTACCTGGACCCTGGCCGCCGCCACCCTTCATCAAGGCGCCGCCGGAACCGGGTCCCCCGCGGTTCGATCCGATCTATCGTCATCAGTATTGGTTCATCGATATCCGTTTCCTTGTGCGGCTCGATGGCCACTGGGTCTATAGCATCTGCATCCTGGAGGGATACTCGCGTTGTTTCCTGGCCGGCATGTGTTCCGAGTATCAGGACGAACTGGCTGTCCTGCAGCTTCTCCATGCTGCTCTGGCCGAACATGGCTGCCCGGAGACGATCGTTTCAGACAATGGTGGCGTCTTTATCGGCGCGGCCTTTGAGGGCGTCGTCGGTGGCCTGGGGATCGCGCATCCGACAATCGAGCGCGGGAAACCATGGCAGAACCTGATTGAGGCTCAGTTCAAGGTGCAGTTGAGATTGGCCGATGCCAAGTTCGAGGAAGCCAAGACGTTGGCGGAGATGGAACTCCGCCACGCGGAGTTTCTAGAGACCTTCAATACCACGGCCCATTGGGCGCACCGGCACCGCGGGGACGGTTTGCGAAAACCGCAAGAGGTATTGGCTGGGGTGCGGGGAAAACTCGTGAACCCCGATGAGCTTGCCGATTGGTTCAAAGGCGAGCATACCGAGCGCTGTGTCAGCACTCACGGACGCATTCGCATCCAGCGGTTTTCGCTATACGCCGAGCGTGGACTCGCACGGCGCCGCGTGTCGGTATGGCTCCACGACGGCTGATTGAGAATCGAGCACGACCATGCCATCCTCGCCCAATATCGGTTCAAGACCCAACGACGCCGGAAGGTGATCAAATCGATCTCCAGCCCCAAGCTGTTCCAAACCCATTTTGCCTCGCCTCAGCTGGAGATCTGCGAGCTGGATGAAGAGCAATGGCTCAAGATTGTTCGCTTGCCGACGCGGATGCCACGGCGCCGAGGTCCCATGTTGATCTCGAGGCAGTTGCCCTTATTAGCGGGCTGGATTGCAGAGCCCATGACGCTCGCGGAAGCTCTTTTTGGCGCAGCTGGGAGGGCCGCCTCATAGCCTAATTGCCTTGGATAGGCTTGGGTCCCTGCGACACTCAAAGCGGCCCCTGCAGTACCTCCAAGATGGCGTGCTCCAAACCGAGAAGCCAATCGGTTTGGGACGTGGTACCTCGTCCACTCATCCATTTTTCTGTTGACTTGGAAAGGAACAGAGAGTACCGTGACGATAGATAGGCGCAAAGCTCAATACCAAGCTGGATTGTTCTGTTGCTGGTTTTTGTGTTTCACAGTGCAAGCGAAGGCGATTCCGAAATCTACATCTGATTCGCGGCGCAATCCGTGATGGCCAACAGCGCTATCGATGGATCGGCGCGATGTGCTTTGTTGATCGATGAAGATCGGTGCCGCCTTCGTAGCCAGGGAGGCACGTATGGATGCTCTTCGCTATCGAATAGTGGCAGCAGTTCTGGGTGTTGTCGCTCTGATTTCACTTCTCGTTGCGCAAACGGCCTCGACGTCGGCTCAAACGGGTTATCCGCCACCAGATTCGATTCAGGCCACGCCGGGTTCGGGAAGCCACCGAGTACGGATGCCACTGATCGCCAGAAACATACCGGCTTACGCCTCCATCAGTTACTATGTTGGAAGCACCAACCCGGTCGACATCCGGCCGATGGCTCAAAGTCTCGCCACTACAACGTTGTCTTCTCCCGATCCAAAGAAGTGGGTCGTCATCCTGTCATTCTGCAATCCAGGGGTAAACGGCGGCCAACAGGGTGCGTATTTGTGTCGAAACAAGGGCTTCGTCACCACTTCTGGGGCGGCCAACATCGCCGTTGAATTCGCGAATACCTGGCGCAACCAAATTGGGTCTCGCCCCAACGATCGACTTGTAATCGTGTTGGGGGTCAATAACTATTCGTCCTACACAACGGCGCACGGCGCCGCCTGGGCTACCGCTCGAGCCCAGGCGAGAGCCACAGTGACGGATACTCGCGTGAATTTCGTGGGGGGAATGGATGCTGAAGTCGAATGGAATACCGACCTGAATCACGCGGCTGGTACCATTGCGTGGCTTAACGCCTACATGAATGGCGCAAACAACTGCGTGCCCGGGTCCGGTGGAGGCGCCTGTTTCTACAACTTTGGCGATGCGAATTGCGGCTACGGAGCGACCAACAACCCTTGCGGATACAAGGACTGGGACAAAGATGATATTTGGTATCTGTCAGCCGGGGCGAAACGACCCGGCGATGCCCAGCCATTTGCTGCAGCTTTACCGCTCATCTACAACACCGTCGGCAACAATGCTCGTCAGTGGCAGGCAGTGAGTCAGTATGGCGCCACAACTGCGGGAAAGCGGGTCGTGTACTTCATCGGACCCGTCAGCAGCCTTGGCGCCTGCGATCAAACGGATCCGTTGCCTCGAGATTCTGGAAATTGTCTTGGGATCGATAACTCGAACCCGACAGCGTATTGGCAATTGTATGCTTGGCTGGCCACGAATCCCAGTACATTCCAACAGATGAATTGGGGCACCGACATCAAATACCAGGTCTTCCCTTGAGAAGATGGGAGGCTACTATGAAAGCATCGGGAAAGAGCGGGATCTTGGTCATCGGCCTATTGGTTGTTCCGGCACTCCTTGCGGGACTGGCCTTAATCCTCTATGTCGTGACACGCCCATCTGGAAGCCCAGCAGCGCTTGTGCCAACTGTTGGCGGCACCGCTTCGACGGTGCCAGTTACTGCTGCCACAGTGCCGATGACCGGTGGTCCGGACTTGACGCAGACCCAACTGTCAGCTCCCCGGACAGGCATTTTTGAAGCAGGTGAAGAACTGTTTCATGAAGGCTATCGAATGCAGAACGCGTGGGCGGGCTCGATCAATGGAGTCTTTGCCTATGTCGTTGCCGGCGCACACCAAAGTGACCCAGATGGGGGCGTCGTCGAAGTCACTCGGCAGTATCAAAACGCTGCATATGTGCGCTTCTTTGACACGCCGACCCGATCCGGTTCAGTTCGGATCATGGCAGAAAACAACCACCGGCTCACGCTTCAGTCAACGGATGGAACCACGTTCTACTTTGATGTGCCATCCGAATCGTTTGTCGCTGATTTGAGCCAGGTTGTCGCGTCCTTGCAGCCCCCTCCGACGTTCACCCCTACATCCTCGCCTGTGACGCCGGTAATGCCAACGCCAGGTGGGTATCCTGGTTCAGTGGAGGAAACTGCCATACCAGCAGCAACTGCAGTTCCCGTGGCTCCATAGGCGATGACGTCGGAGTCGCTCAATAGTTCGGAAGTATAGCCAGGGCTCCCGCTACTCGCCCACCAACGCGCCTGGACTGCCGCCCCATTCTTCCCAATTTGGGGTTCTCACCGAGCCGATCAAAATCACAAAACCAGCTGATTTCAGCCGGAAAACCGAGCAGGTCGGCCCCAGGCCGCCGTCCGGGGGGAATTTCTTCCCGCCTACTACAACTTTCATGTGGCGCACTCCACGACGTCCCTATTTTGCTTTGAGCCGGGGCGTGCCCGGCCGTGGGTGCCGGGGCTTAAGGGCAAGAGTGTTCGAAAGACGCTGCCGACCCAGCACGGTATTGGACGTGTTAACCTATGCGACTTGATCCTCCTTCTGGTTAGCCAATCTGCCTGGATCGATAGATCGTCACCGGGTCTGGGGGCCGCCACCCCAGACCCGGCTTGGATCAGGCGCTGCTTACTTCGGACAAACAGTGCCCGAACCTGACGTACATTCCGCCAAAACTTGGTGAGTCGCCGGAGCGAGCAGTGCGAGCGCGAACACAAGCGCTAGCCCGATCCGGCGGATGGCCGTCCAGAGTTTCATAGACCCTCCTGTGAAGGAGGGCCGCTGAGAAAGGCGCCCGGCTAGGCGACATCGCCGCTCATGAGAAACTCAGTGGCCGCTCGGTAAGGCGCTGGCTCCGGAGGCCAGCCCATCCACCCTACGGCGGGGATCCATCGCACTCCACCCCTAATTCAGGGAATCCGGCACATAGACGGACGGTCGTCGATTCCCTAGAATTGGGAAAGGCAGGATGAGGGCTGTTCCGTGGATCACGCAACGTTCGGCACACTACTCAAGCTCTTCCGGGAGCGCGGCGCGTCCGGTCAGGGCGCACGCTGGAGCCTGACGCAGGCCCGTTTTGGCGAACGGGTCGAGGACGAGCTTGGCCTGGCCCCGGGCACGTACCGGGCCCAGGTCGTGAGCAAGTGGGAATTGGATCAGAAGATCATCCCGGCCAGCGAGCGTGCACTCCTGATCGCGATCGTCAAGATCCTGGTTGAGGAACGTCGAATCGGGGTCCCACCCGAGGGCGATCGTCTTCTGAATGCCGGCGGCTACCAGAGCCTGACGCCCGACGAGATCGCCCTGCTCTTCACATCCGCCGCGGCGCCAGCGGAGTCGGTCCCCGAACCAGATCTGGCTGCACCAACAGTTGACAGAGAGGCGCCCACGGCGCCGATCGACGAAACGCGTGCGACCATCGCGGATGTCGGCAGAACCCCTTTCCGCGTGTCGCCGCGCCGCTGGGGCGGCCTGGGCCTGCTTGTACTGGGTGTCGTCCTGATCGTGATCGGGCTGGGCGCTCTGGGATTGGGGGCGGTGGCTGGAAGGGCCGGTCTCGCCATTGGGGCATTTGTCGCTGGTGCCATCGCCCTGCTGGCAGCGGCATGGGCACTTTGGCCGTCGGCAGACATCACAGGTCCGCGCTCGACAGCGACGGCACATGGGTCGGTCCAACTCGTGGCAGATACGTGTGGAGATCGACCCTGGCCGCTCGGCCACCAACGGCTGCTCCTCACCGCCGCGTTCGGCGCGTACTTCGCCGACCTGCTCGAGCGCGAGCCTCTCTATGTTGATCTCGCCGGCCAGATCGATGCCGCCCTGGATGGCGCCACCCCTGCGCTGGCGCCGGTCCAGCGATTGATCTGGGCATTGACCAACCCCCGTGGACCACGGGTCCTGATCCTGGCCGGAGAAGGCGGACTCGGCAAGAGCACGCTGGCGGCCAAGCTGGTGCGCTGCCTCTTCGAGCGCAACGCCGTCGATCTGATCCTGGGCGATAGCGCAAAGACCCGGGTCGTGGACCCCGTCACAGGAGCGGTGGGCCGCCTGGACCCGGCTTTCTACACCGCGGAGCAGTTCAGCGCGCGACTGGCCGAACAACTGGGTTTGCCTCCCACCCCGCCCGGAAAGCGCAGCCGGATTGAACAGGCCCGGGATCGTCTCGCCGGCCGACGGGCCGTGATCGTGGTGGACAACCTCGAGACGGTCTCGGCCGCCCACGATCTCCTGCGCGATCTGCGCCAGTTAGTCAGCCGAGACGTTCGGGTCATCGCCACGACCCGATCTGTGGCCGGGCTTGAGCGAATGTCAGGCGTTGGCGTCGTGCATCTGCATGGATTGCCATCGGTAGCCGAGGTGCGCACGTTCATCCGCTGGCACATTCGCGCGCACGCGGCGGGACATCCGGCCTTGGCGCGAGTTGAAGCGGACCTGGCACAGATGCCCCGCCTGAAGCGTCTCTTGCAGCGGACGGGAGGCAGTCCGTTGCTCATACAACTGTTGATCAGCGACATCGCGCGCCAGGGCTGGTCTGTGTTGGACCAATTGCCGACTCTGTATGGCCGCGCGCTCCTGGGCTTTCTCTACGACGACCGCTGGCAGGATCTCAACCAGGCCGGCGACGCCGGGCGCTGCGCCTGCCGGATCCTGGGCTTTGTCGCAGCCGAGCAAGAGGCCGGCAAGCCGGTGACGCTGGAACGCCTTTCAGTCTGGACAGCCAGCCAGGACCTTGCAGAGCATCAGGCTGAAGCGCTTCGCTTATTGCAGGAGCGCTTCTTGTTGATGCTGCGCGAGGCCGAGCGCGGACATCTCAGCCTCTTTCCCAGCCTGGCGCAGTTCGTGCGAGTCCGTTCCGATGAATCCTGAGGTGACAGGCTTGCCCGAGGTCGATTGGCACGTGCTTGAAACCCTGGCCGCGCGCCTTGAACAGCCGGGCGTGAGCCCAGGCAGTCTGGCCGAGGCAGAGTGGCGCTGCCTCCCAGCGGCGGTGCAATGTCTGACTGATCAAGAAGACTGGCCCGCCCTGCTCCAGCTGCGTCGCTTGTTTCGTCCGCTCATGGCGCGCGATTCGGCCGGCGCCATGCCCGTTTTTCTGGAACTCTCTGAAAGCGCTGCGGTGGCGGCCGAGAAGCTGGGAGACTGGAAGGAACTGGCCGGCATCCTGGGCGCCTACGGTCACAACCTGCACCGACAGGGCTTTCACGCGCGAGCCGCGGCGGTCTTCGAACGGTCTGCCCAGCTGTATCAAGACCTCGGCGAGTCGTTCGAAGCCCTCAAGAATCGGCACATGACGGCGCTGTGCTATCGGGCACTGGGGCAACGCCTGCGTGCGCGCCAGGTGATCACCCGCGTGCTGGCTGAGACCGGACCCTCAAATCCCTGGCGCAGCAATCCGCTCCAGGTGCTGGCGTGGCTCGAGCAGGATCGCGGCGATCTCCACTCGGCCAGGGCCTTGCTGGACGAGGCCGCCACACTCCAGCGCCACACAACCGGCGCCGAGATCCTGTTGGCGGGAACACTACCCGACCTGGGAGAGGTCCGTGGACTCCTGGGCGACCCCGCGGGAGCGGTGGCCTGCTTTCGAGAGAGCCTCGCCATCCTGGCTGGCCACGAACGGCTTTATGCCCGCCTGGAAGCGCGAACCCGGGAGAAGTGGGCGGAGTTGGCCTGGCGCCAGGGCGATCACGCCCACGCGCTGGCTCTCCTGGACGAGGCCGATGACCTGATCCGCGGCCATGGCCAGTATCCCGACCTGATGTGGCGGATCGAGATGGTGCGGGGCTTTGTGTTTCTCCGGCGCGGTGACTGGCGCACGGCCTGGCACAAATTGCGAAGCACTCTGGCCTATCGGCGGGCGCTCGGTCTCTCGACCCGCGTATTTGCCCAGCAACTCTTGAGTCGTCTCGTCCGACAAACGGGTCTGCCTCGATGAGAACGGCGGCACCGGTTCACCCATTTCGGTCACGGAAAGGTGCCCAACTTGAGGAGGCCAACTTACCCTGTAGGTTTGCCTGAAGATTGGTACGCTGGGGGCGTTTTGGGCGGTTTTTCTCCTAGAGTTTGGCACGGCCTCATTTTCAGACGCAGAGGTTGGCATGGGCTAATCAGACCTTTCGAGAGGTCTGGCCAGTTGGCAACAGCCTTCCGCGGCAGTGGATTGGATCACTGCCAGATCGCGGGGCTTTTCAACAGGTTGAGACCTGTGCCCATCTTGACGCTTCGGCTGAGCCGCTCGATTCTCCGCCAGTGCCAAACTTCAGGAGAACCTACAGAAATGTTTGCAGAGAGACATGCCCCCGCGTCGCCCGCTCTCGGTTGAGCTTGTAATTTGCATAATTTCTATTATACTAACTCGGATTATCCAAAGGAATGATCTGTGGCGACTCCAGCCTTCATCGGCCGAAAACCCGAACTCGACATCCTGCGTGATCTCTGGGCGTCGCCCAAGGCGGAGCTGCTCATCCTGTACGGCCGCCGCCGTGTGGGCAAGACCCGCTTGTTCACTTATTGGATCGAAACGGATGGACCGCGGGCCCTCTATTGGGTCGCCGAGCCTTCCTCGGCGCACGATCAATTGAGCTCCTTCTCGCAAGCGCTCTTCAACTTCCTCAATCCGCAAGCGCCGGCGCCGGACGACTTCACCTACGCCAGCTGGGCGCAGGCGTTTCAACAACTGGCTCAGGCGGCCCAGACCGAACGCCTCGCGGTCGTCCTGGATGAATTCACCTACCTGTTGGCGGTGGACGCCGGCATCGCCGGCACGCTGCAGAATATGTGGGACCAACGGCTTCAAGGCACGCAGCTCTTTCTGGCCATCTCGGGCTCGCATCTGGGCATGATGGAACGCCACCTGCTCTCCTATCAGGCGCCGCTCTACGGACGGGCGACCGCCCGCCTGAACCTGCTCCCCCTGCCCTTCGCCAATACGAAGCTCCACTTCCCCAACTTCCGCGCCGATGAACGGGTCGCGCTCTATGCGATGCTCGGCGGCGTTCCAGCCTATTGGGGCAATGTCCGCACCCACCTCAGCATCGACCAGAATCTCCGCCGTCTCTTCCTCGAGCGCGATGCCCTGCTCAAGGACGAGCCACGCCTGCTCCTGCAGGATTTCATCTCAGAACTGAATAACTACGTCGCCATTCTGCGGGCGATCGCCGAAGGTCGGCGCACCCCCAAGGAGATCGCCCGGCAAGCCGGCCTTCCCGACAAGCATGTCCCGGCCTACCTGGCCAAGCTCCAGGAAACGGGCTTTGTCGAGCGGCATGTCCCGGTCACGGCGGAGTCCGCGACGCGACTGGGCCGCCACTACATCACCGATCCTTTCCTGCGCTTCTATTTTCGCTTTCTTGCGCGTCGCCAATCCCAGCTCGCGCTGGGTGTTCAGGACAAGGCCCTGGCCGAGATCAAACGACATCTGCTGGACTTCATCGGCACCCATACCTGGGAAGAACTCTGCCGCGAGTGGCTCTTGCGAGCCGGCGCCCGCGCCCGCCTCCCCTTCCTGCCCGATCAAGTGGGCAGCGTCTGGGCCCGCCAGGCGCAAATCGACGTCGTCGGGATCAACACCATGGAGAAGACCTTGATCCTGGGGGAGTGCAAATGGAGCCCGCGCACCCAGGACCAGGATGTCCTGGAAACCCTGGTCGCGAAGACGGGGTCCTTTGTGCCGTCCGAAGGCAAGTGGCGGGTCTATTACGTGGGGTTCGCGCGCGTAGGTTGGACTACCGCCGCGCAGGGTTATGCGGCGCGCGTGACGAAGCTCGACCTGAATGGGCCCAACTGGCGTGTCACCGGCATGCGCCTCCTGGATCTCGACCAAGTCGACGCCGATCTTGGCGCGTGGACTCCCTGAACCTAGATCCCTAAGCGTTTTTCCTGGAAAGGGCAAACCAGAGTCGATCACCCGCCGCTCACTCCTGAGCGTCAGCGGGACTCGGTGCGACGAAGTCTTGCGCTGAACCAATCAACCAGCGCCAACAGGACAACGCACAACGACGCTGACCCGAGCAGGAGAACCAAGGGGGTGAGATCGTCGCCGGGCACCCAACCAACCACCTGACCGACGCCCACGCTCAAGCATCCGATTCCCGCGGCCCGCACATAGCGTATGGAGATCATGATTCCGGCCGTGCAGGAACACCGGAGCGACTAAACGCCAACCGATCCACCTGATAACTCTCGTCGGCCACCACGGCTTCACCTGCCTGGCAGATGCAGAAATACTTGCCCATCCGTCGATGCCGCCACTCGATCTCGCTGGGTCCGCTCCGGTTCTTCTCCATCGCGATGCGCACCCAGCGCTCGCCGTCCGGGTCGTCGCGTGTGTCGGGGTTCAGGATCAGACAGGTGTCCGGTTCGTAGGCCACTGTGGCCGGT
>JAEURK010000391.1 GCA_016789175.1 Anaerolineales bacterium | reverse complement strand
CGTAGTCGTATCGAACCGCGAAGACGCGCAGGTCGCGAAGAATCCATGGATTCTTCGCGACCTGCGCGTCTTCGCGGTTCGATACGACTACGCGAGTCGCACGTGGCGGGTCAGATAAAGAACCAGGTCATGGTCAACGGGCACCGACATGCCGTACACAACGGGCTTGCCATGCGAGTCAAGGCCACGACCGTCGGGCACATAGCCCCGTCGCACATACAGGATTTGCGCCTTGCCGTAGTCAGCGGTCATGCCGACGCCGATGCCGGCCACGGCCGAGCGCTCGGCGACCAGCGCCTCAGCCGCGTCCATCAGCGCCGAGCCGATGCCGCGGCGCTGGAAGCGCTCCAGCACGTTGAAGTCCGCGATCTCGGGGATCCCGGCGTCGCGGAAACCCGCGTAGTCTGACTCCCACACGACGTTGAGATAACCCGCGAAGACGCCGTCGACCTCGGCGATCAAGGTGACGCGCAGGCCCTCGGCCTGTTCGGCGGCATAGCGTCGATACTGCTCGGCCGGCTTGTGCCAGCCCTGGGCCGCGAAGGCCGCTGCGATCGTCTCGGCATCGTTGTCGTCCAGTCGACGGATTCGCATCGAATCTAACCTTGGACCTGACAGGTCCATCCAAGATTCTCGGCAATTGTCGGCCATTCAAAATGCGTATTCAACAAAATAGCCGCGAAATTCTAACCTTATGCCGGCGCAGGGACGATGGAATGGCGGTCAGCCAGGGTGCGTTGCGAGGCCCGGCTCAGGATTACAGGCTGAACAGCGCGCGCACTTCGCCGGTCAGCAGGCCGCTCCAGTTGCGCTGAGTCGTGGGCGGCAGCCAGCCGCGCGCGCGCAGGGCCGCAGTCTCATCAGCCGTCAACAGGCCGAGCTGGGCCATGGCCGACGCGATGGCCGGGACCGCCGCGCGGGCGGAGCCGTCGGCGATCTTGACCACCAGGCCAAGCGCGGGCCGGCCGGCGTGCGGGGCCAGCCCCACGATCTGCACGCCCTCGGCGCCGCGTTTGGCGATCGCGCGACCGGGCAGCATGCGCATGAACTCGGTATCGAAGCCGCCGTCGCCTTGCACCATTTCGGGGTGCTGCATCATCGCGCCGGTGACGACCCGGGCCTCGGCCGGCGCGTCGGGATCCAACAGCCGCGCGACGCCGAGCGCCGTGGCACGCAGCGGCAGCGCGAAGTTCGGGGCCGAGCACCCGTCGGTGCCCAGGCCGATCGCGTGAACCGGCACGTCGCAAAAGCGCGAGACGGCCGCGAGCACACCCTGCTGCACGGCGCCGTCGACGGACAGATAGCGCTCGGTCGGCTGGCCAAGGTGGCGCGCGGTCGCCAGCATCGCCAGGTGCTTGCCCGAGCAGTTGTGCAAGAAGGCGTCGCGCGGCGTGCCCGAGCGGATCAGATCGGCCTCGGTGTCGCGGTCTTCCACCTCGTGCGTGCCGCACTGCAGATCCGCCGCGGTCAGCCCCAGTCGCGCCGCGAACCCGCGCGCCACGGCCACGTGCACGGCCGCGCCGCGGTGTGAAGCGCAGGCCAACGCCAGCTCGCGCGCGCTCATCTCCCAGGCCGCCGCGGCGCCGCTCGACACCACCGGCAAGGCCTGAAACGGCTTGCCGGCCGAGCGCACAAAAACCCGCGCGTCCGGGTCACCGACGGCCGCGATCAGGCGGCCATCCGCAGCCACGACCACCAGCGTGCCGACATGCACGGACTCCGACAATTCGCCGCGGGTGTACTCGATCAGAGGCTGCAGGCTCATGGGCGTTGCGCCGTGGCGAGGATGAGCGCGTCGAACTGAGCCTCAAGGCCGTGCGCCAGCCGGCGGAGATAGTGGTCGCGCAGGTCGGCATTGGCCGGAAACCACTCGACCAGTTCCATCCCAACCTTCTCCAGGTCGGCGCGACCCTTTTTGCCCTTGCTGAAAGCATCCAGACGGCGGCGCACCAGCCTGATGAAATCCTCGGCCGGCTTGATGGCCTGTTTGTTCGAGAGACCGCCGCGACCCGGAACCACCGTGCGGCCCAAGGTCTTCTTCTTGCGCAGGTCGCTCAGGGCCTGCGTCCAGGCCTCCAGGTCGGCTTCGGCCAGGAAGGGCGGCGCCTTGAGGGCCACGCTATCACCGACGAACACGGCATCGGCCTCAGGCACTTCGACCCAGGTCGCGCCTGGAGCCGAGCCCGGTCGGTGAACCAGACGCAGCTCCTTGCCGCCCAGCGACAGGCGCATCTGCTCCGAGAACGTGATGATGGGCAGCATCAGACGCGCGCCGGCCCAATCGTTGACCCACTCGGCGTCGGCGCCGGTCTCCGGCAACAGCGGCTTGAACTGCTCGGGCCAGTGCCGCATCCGTTCGAGCGTCAGATCGTGCGCGACCACGGGCACGTTGAAGAGCGCGGCCGTCATGGCCCGGTCGCGATGGTGATCGAGCAGCACCAGGTAACGGATGGGCTGATCGGTCAACTCGCGCACCCGCAGGCGCCAGAGCTGCGCGTCAGCCGGGTGCGTGGGGGCGTCGATCAGCACGACGCCCTCGCTGGTGACGATCGCGCCGACCGTGACGCCCGGGAAACTCGATTCAACGTAGATGTCTTTGCCGATCTTCTGCATAGCGTGATAAAGCCCCAGCCCCCACCGGCGCGCGGGCAAGCCCAGCGCGGCCAGACACCCGCCCAGCAAGCTCGGCGGGAACACGAACGCGATTGTCGAATGGCGTGGAACGAACAGCCGCGCCCATTATAGGCGCGGCGTCAAATGCATTTCAATCGTCGAGGACAGCGTCACGGGGCAAGGCGATCCGGAAGGTGCTGCCCGAGCCGGGCTCGCTCTCGACCCAGATCCGTCCACCGTGGGCCTGAACGGCCAGCCGGCAGAAGGCCAGTCCCAGCCCCAGGCCCTTGGCGCCGCGATCGCGCTGCAGGCGCGTGAACATGCCAAACACCCGGCCTTGATCGGCGGGCGGAATGCCCGGGCCGGTATCGCTCACCGCCAGGACGACCTCCGTCAACGCGACCGCGGCCGAGATCGTCACGCGACCGCGAACGGGTGTGTATTTCACGGCGTTCTCGACCAGGTTGATCAGCACCCGGCGGATCATGTCGCTGTCGACCGCGACCATCGGCAGGCGATCGGGCAGCTCTGCCGTCAGCGCTGTGTGCTTGACGGTCGCCATCGGTGCTGTCAACTCGCGCACATCGTCGACCAGGTCGCGCAGGTCGGTCGCGTCGCGCTGGAGCACCATCTGCCCGGCCTCGAGCCGCCGTAGATCGAGCAGCGAGTCGACCAGACGCGACATGCGACCGGCCGAGCGCTGCGCGATCGTCAGAAGCGAGTGCTCCATGACGTGATCGCCCGGCAGGCTGGCCGAGACCGTCTCGAGCGACGTGATGACGTTCCCGAGCGGGCTACGCAGGTCGTGAAAGATCATGCTGATCAGATCGCTGCGCATCTCCTCGAGCTGCAGGCGCTCGCTGATGTCGCGCTGGATCCATTGGATGAAGGATTGCCCGCGACGCACGATCAGCTTGGCGTGCACGTCCATCGGGATCTCGTCGCCGGCCCGGGTCGTGACGCGCGTCTGGTACGTGATCTCGCGCCCATCCCGCAACTGCGCAAACCGATCGGAACCCAGAAAGGCAGTGCCCGTACGATGCACGGTCGTGATCCGCAGGCCGATCAGGGCACGCTGCTCGTAGCCGAACATCTCAACCGCCTTGCGGTTGGCGTCGGTGATCACGCCGTCAAGATCCGTGATCAGGATCGGGTCGATGTTGTCTTCAAACAGGCCCGAGAAACGGCTTTCGGCGGCCTGCAGCTCCGCCATCTGACGGGCGTGGGTGATGGCCGTGGCCGAGAGCGCCGCCAGGCTGTCGAGCAATGGCAGCGTATCGATTCCGAAGCGATCCTCGAAGGGATTGATGACCTCGATCACGCCGATGACGCTGGGCTTATCGGTCATCGGGTCGAGCACGATCGGGGCCCCGGCGCTGGCGCGTACGCGAAGCCCGAGGCGTTGCGAAAGGCCGCCGACGAACCGTGCGTCGCTGGGTCGGTTGGGCGAGATCACGGCCTGATTGTGGGCGGCCACCCAGCCGGCCAGGCCCTCGCCGACCTCCAGACGCAGGCCGCGCAGCTGCTCAGAGAGCCGCCCCGACGCCTCACGGAACACCAGGCCGCCCTTCTCGAGCAGGGCAATCCCGGCCGTCTCGACCCGCAACAGGGCACGGGCGTGGTCGACCACCAGGCGCAGCACCTGGTCGAGCTCGAGCGTCGAGTTGACGGCGCGGGCCGTCTCGGCCAAGGCCGCCATGGCATCGGCCCGGCGCTGGCTCTCTGCATACAGGGCGGCATTCTCGATCGCAACGGCGGCGTGGTCGGCGATCACGGTCAGCAGGGTGAGATCATCCTCGACGAAGCTGCCGGCCGGTCGGCGCGCCAGGGTCAGCACGCCCACCACGCGCGTTCGGCCGAGCAACGGCACGGCGATCGCGCTCTTGGCCCCGACCCGATCGTCGTCGGGGCGTCGTCGCCAGCGCGGATCGAGCGAGGTATCGGGCATCAAGACGGGCTGGCGATGCATCAGCACCCAGCCGGCCAGGCCGTCGTGCAGCAGGTCTTCGAGCGCGTGATGAGGATCCGAATGCAGCACGCCGTCCACGATCAGGGCCGAGGAGACGACGCTGAGGGACTCATTGACGACCAGCAGGCTGGCCGCGTCGGCCTGAGCGCTGGCGGCCGTCTCGCGCAACACGCGCGCGAGCAGCTCGTTCAGGTCCAGGCGATCGGAGATTTCGCGGCTGACACGGTACAGCAGTTCGAGCCGCTGCTGCTCATTGAGCGAAAGTGTGGTCATGCCCAAATGCGCATAACGGGAGGGCCGGTCCAGGCCTGGCGCCCCGTCCCATGATTGGCCACTGGAAGCGGTTCCGGTGGAGGACTCGGTTAAGTGCGAATGCTGCGCCATTTTATCATGGGGGTCCGAGACTGGCCGGACCCGACTGGTCTGGCCGCTTTCCCGGGGCAGGATGCAAGAAACGCACCCGTTTCGGTCGCCTTAGGCCCCGTTTCGGCTTCCCCACGCCTCCACGCGCTGCTCACACAACCGCGCGAAATCCAGCGCGGCACCCACCTTGTTTTTGAAGCCGGCGGCGTCGGCCATCCCCAACCGCGCCAGGAAATCAGCGTAACCGGCCGCCGCCGGGCTGGCGGTGGGGAGTTGCCGTAGCGCGCCCTGCCAGGTCAGGAGCAGGAGCCAGAGCATATCAACCGCCCGATCCGACTCGATCTGGGCTGCGAACCCGCGCTGATAGATCGGCAAACGGGCCGGGTGCAGGGCTTCGATCTCCTCGGCCTGGGCGGCCTGATAGGTCGCGGCCCACTCCGCCACCCACCGGCGCGCCTCATCGGCCGATACCGTCTGCACGTCAAAGACGCCATTGAAGGCGTCGTACAGGTTGGGACCGCCCAGGCGGGTCGAGGCCGACTCCAATCTCAGCAGCAACCGCCGGCCGGCACCCGGGAAACCTGTCAGCGTGATCGCGGCGTTGGCGGCGTTGAGCAGCGCGAGACAAAACGCCTCGACGCTCACCGGCGCGCGCGGTGCGGCGCCCGGCTTGAATGAGTCGACCCGCAGCTGGGTCCGCGCCAGGTCGAGGAAAGCGCGCGCCCGCGCGATGACATGATCCGGTCGATGGAACTGCCCACGGGCGCTGGCCTGCGCCAGCTCAAAGAAATGGGTAGGGTCGTAGAGGAAGATCGGCTCGCACATCGCCGGCCCGCGCCAGGGGTCGACCCGCAGCGCTTTCGGATTGCGATAGGCCTCGCGGGTGTGCGTGTGCAGGTCGGCGACCAGGCTGTCGGTGAGCGGCACGACCTCGCGCTGCCGTTCGGGCGGATCACCGTCGATGAGGACCAGGTCCAGGTCGGTTGCGTCTCCAAGCGGGCGCGCGCCGGCCGCGACCGAGCCGATCAGATAGACCGACACGATCGACGTCCGCGCCTTGACCCGCTCACGGGCCAGGTCGGTCGCCAGACGCACCAGGGTCGCCTGTTCCATGGAGATACGGTCGACGATCACGGCTATCCTCGACGATCTTGAGCGTTGTCTGTAACGAAAACGAAAGTGCGTTAACGATCGCCGGCCGAGCCGGAAGCCATCGGCAATGGGTTCTGCAGATCGCCTGCACCCAGGGCGGCCTGGATGCGTTCGATCACCCAGTAGAGGTGATCGGCGTTGGCGACGTAGTCCAGCGCCGCGGCATCGACGATCAGCTTGCGCCCCTCGGCGTAGTTGGCGAAGAATTCGTCATAGGCCTCGACCAGCGACTGGATATAGTCGGGGTCCATGTTCTTCTCATACGATCGACCGCGCTGCGCAATTCGCGCCATCAAGAGGGGCGTTGGCGCTTTCAGATAGACGGTCAGATCCGGGCGCCGGACCTTTTCGGCCAGGGCGTCGTGCATGCGGCGGTACAACTCGAGCTCGTCGCCGCGCACATTGAGGCGCGCGAAGAGCGCATCCTTGGCGAACGTGTAGTCGGCGATCAGGCTGCCGTGCCGGGCGATCAAATCGGGGACGTCGCGCTGTTGGCGGTAGCGCGAGAGCAGGAAGAAGAGCTGGGTCTGGAGCGCGTAACGGGCCCGATCGCCGTAGAAGTCCGAGAGGAACGGGTTCTCCTCGAACACCTCGAGCAAGACATCGGCCCCAAACATGGGTTGCAGCAGGCGCGCGAGCGACGTCTTGCCGACGCCGATCACGCCTTCGATTGCCAGATACATGGGCGCTTCTTCTTCTCCGCCGCGGATTGTACCGGAATTTAGGACGAAGAGAAGGTGGTGGTGCGGTCCAGGGCCGGCCCGGACGCACCACCACCTTCTCTTCGTCATTCAGCACCTGCTGATGCTAGAATCCCGCCACCATGAATCTGCTTGACAAGCTCAACAGTGCCCAACACGAGGCCGTCACAGCGCCGAATGGCCCCACCCTGATCCTGGCCGGCCCGGGCTCGGGCAAGACCCGCGTGCTCACGCATCGGATCGCCTACCTGATCAACACGCTGGGCGTGGCGCCCTGGAAGATCCTGGCCGTCACCTTTACCAACAAGGCGGCGCGCGAAATGAAGGAGCGCGTGACGCGCCTGTTCGGCGACGATGTCCGCGGCCTGACGATCGGCACCTTCCACAGCATCTGCGCGCGCTGGCTGCGGCGCGAAGCGGCAGCCCAGGGACGCGGCGGCGAGGGCGCGGGCGGTGCGCCGGGTGTCGGGCTGCGCGTGACCGGCGATTTCGTCATTTACGATACCGGCGACCAGGAAGACCTGATCAAGCAGGCCTTGCGCGAGCTGAACGTCGACGACAAGAAGAACCGCCCGGCGGCGGTGCTGCACAAGATTTCGACCGCCAAGAACGAGCTGATCGCCCCCGAGGCCTACCCCTCGACCTCGTATGCAACCGAGGTCGTGCGCCGGGTTTACGCGCGCTATCAGGAACTGCTGGCCCAGAACAACGCGCTCGACTTCGACGACCTTCTGGTCGAGACCGTGCGCCTGCTGCAGATCCGGCCGGACGTACTCGCCAAGTATCAGCGCTCGTTCGAATTTGTGTTGGTGGACGAGTTCCAGGACACCAACACCGTCCAGTACACACTGCTCAAGCTGGTCTCGGGCGGCAGCCGCAACCTGTATTGCGTCGGCGACCCCGATCAATCGATCTACAAGTGGCGCGGCGCCGACTATCGCAACGTCAACAAGCTGCGCGAGGACTATCCTGACTTACGCATGATCCTGCTCGAGCAGAACTACCGCTCGACCCAGTTGATCCTGAACGCGGCCATGGCCGTGATCGACAAGCACCCGGGCCGCACCAAGAAGAAGCTGCGCGCCACCGATGACAAGCAAGGCGGGATGGAGATCTTCGTCTTCGAAGCTTACAACGAGGACGAGGAAGCGCGCTTCGTTATCGAGACGATCCAGGACCTGGTGCGCCAGCGGCGCTACGAGGCCGGCGACTTCGCCGTGATGTACCGCACCAATGCGCAGTCGCGCGCGGTCGAAGACGCCTTCGTGCGCGCCAACCTGCCTTACAAACTGGTCGGCGCCCAACGGTTCTATGGGCGCAAGGAAATCAAGGACCTGACAGGCTATCTGCGCCTGATCCACAACCCGGCCGACTCGGTCAGCCTGCTGCGCGTGATCAACGTGCCCACCCGCGGGATCGGCGCCAAGACGATCGACCAATTGCAGGCGACCGCAGCCGCCGCGCAGTTGACGCCCGGCGATGTCGTGCGCGACCTCGGGGAGAGCGGGCCTAAATCGATCTTCGCCGGCCACTTCGGCAACAAGGCCGCGGCCTCGATCGCCAACTTCGGCCTGATGCTCAACCACTGGCTCTCGGCACGCGGTGAGCTCTCCGTGGTGCAGCTGATCGACGCCGTGCTCGACCGCACCGGGCTGCGCGACTCGATCCGCGACGGCTCTGATGAGGGCGACGAGCGCTGGGCCAACATCCTCGAATTGCGCGGCGTGGCGGCCGCCGATCCCGACGTGACCCTGGCGGATTTCCTCCAGAACGTCGCGCTGGTGTCGGATCAGGACACGGCGCCCGAGGAGGCGCAGGCCCCGATTCTGCTGACCCTGCATGCCGCCAAGGGCCTGGAGTTCCCGGTCGTCTTCATGGTCGGCCTTGACGAAGGGGTGCTGCCGCACTCGCGCTCGTTCGAGGATCCCGAATCCATGAACGAGGAACGCCGTTTGATGTACGTCGGCATGACGCGCGCCAAGGATCGGCTGTATCTGTTGCGCGCCTTCCGGCGCTCGCTGTATGGCGACTCGTCGGTCAGCGAGCCCTCGCGCTTTCTGTACGACATCCCGGACACCCTGCTGACCGGTCAGAAGCCCAACAGCCAGGCGCGGGCGGCAGCCACCTACAACCGCATGACCTCCTGGGAGAGCCCGTACGCCGGTCGCTCGGCCGAGCCGCCGCCGAGCCCGTCCGGACGCGGCCGAGCGGTCTCGCTCAGCCGGACGCCGTTGCCCGAAGGGCAATTCCGCACGGGCATGCGTGTCAAGCATGCCAGCTTCGGCGAGGGCATGGTGATCGAGAGCCGCGGCGCCGGCGACACCGAGGAAGTCACCGTGGCTTTCGAGGCCGTCGGCATCAAGCGCCTGATGGCATCGCTCGCGAAGCTCAAAGTCGTTGGCTGACACTTCCAGGACTCTTCGAGGACAGCTCCTCTGGGTCTCGTCGTAAGCTCGTCCGTGGAGCGACGTTCCTTCGTCGTCCAGGGGGAGCCGTGGACGATTCTGCCTACACCGGTCCCAGACGCAAAGGCTGGCGCTTGCCGGGCTTCGATTACTCGACGCCGGGCGCGTATTTCGTCACACTTGTCGTACAGGATCGCGTCTGCCGCCTGGCCCGGATTTTGGCCGGGAAAGCGCATCTCACTCCGGCCGGTCAACTCATCGCAACGGAGTGGTCAGGCTTGCCGGGCCGATTCCCGGGTCTGGCGCTCGACGAGCATGTCGTGATGCCCGATCATGTCCACGGCCTGCTCATCGTTCGACCCGGCGCCGACTCTGAACGGCCCAACATCTCAGACGTCATCGACGCCTTCAAGTCCAAGACCACGGTCGATTACGGTGTGCAGGTCCGGAAAAGTGGATGGCCCCAATACCGAAAGCGCCTTTGGCAGCGTGGGTTTCATGATGAGATCATCCGGGATGCCCGGCATTTTGAAAATGTGCGCCGGTATATCCGCGCGAACCCGGAAAGGTGGGAGGGTCCCCCGTAGGGGCGGCCCTTGTGGCCGCCCTCTCGGCCCGAAGTCGCTCGCGCCGCATCAAGCCCTGTGCACCATCGACCCCGCCCGACCGTCGGCCCATGCGGCCGCTTCGCCCCCTGCGCGATCACGGCCTCGGCGCCTGCGGGCGGGTCGGGGATCGTCGGGCGCGATTGCCGACAGGGGCCGGGGATCGACGGGAACGGCAGGGCGGCCGCTTCGCCCCTGCGCGATCACGGCCTCGGCGCCTGCGGGCAGACCGGGGATCATCGGGCGCGATTGCCGACAAGCGACCGAGCGTCGACGGGAACGGCAGGGCGGCCACTTCGCCCCATGTGTGATAGATCGGAAGGGCGTCGGGTAGGGAAAGGGGGTCTTTCGGGGGGTTGGTCGGGGGGGTCG
>JAEURK010000354.1 GCA_016789175.1 Anaerolineales bacterium | reverse complement strand
CTGGAGGACGGCTTCCACGCCGTTCGCGGCGCGCTCGACCTCATGGCCGGCAGCCTGGATCTCCATGGCCAAGAAATCGCGCAGGTCGCCGTCGTCATCCACCACCAGGATCTTCATTCTGCTCTCTGCCTCCCTGCCGCACGGACCGGTCCGTGCGGCAGGGCGTGCAGCGCCCATCCCATCAGCGTGCCGGCTGAGGCGCGTACTTGCGTTCGCGATTGACCGAAACCGACACGGTCTGCGCGTCGTCAGCGCTGCGCCGGGATTCTTGGGCGAGCTTGAACTGGGAGACCGCCTGCTGCAGGGCCCGGGCCATGTCGGTCATGGATTGGGCGGACGCCGCCACTTCCTCTACCTGGGCGCTGATCTCCTCGGCGCTGGCCGAGACCTCTTCCACTGCGGCGCTGTTTTCCTCACTCACGCTCGCGATGGTCTGGATCGAGTCGGTCACTTCGGTGGCACTGGCGGCCATCTGCTCGGTCGCGGCCGTGTTCTCTTCGATCACGGCGCTGACGTTTTCGACGTTGGTCGCTACCTCCGCATTGAGCTGCGCCATGGCCTGACTGGCGCCCTGGTTGGCGTCGGCGATAGCCGTCACTTCGGCGACCACGTGGGTCAGATCCTCGGTCGCGGCGCGCATCGCCTCCAACGCGGCATGGATGCTCGCCACCCGTTCCGCGGCCGACTGCGCCCCGGTCGTGATGTGCTTGAACGCCACGCCAGACTGGTCGGCCAGCTGTACGGCAGCCATGACGTCATCGCCGGTCTGGCGCATCGCATCCACCGCCTCGGTGGACCCGCGTTGCACCGAGCGGACCATCTCGGCGATCTCCTTGGTGGCGGCCGCCGATTTTTCGGCAAGTTTGCGGACCTCGTCCGCGACCACGGCGAAGCCCTTGCCGTGCTCGCCCGCCCGCGCCGCTTCGATCGCGGCATTCAAGGCCAGCAGGTTGGTTTGCGCGGCGATGCCGTCGATGGTCTCCACGATGCTGCCGATCTGGGTGGAGTACCGACCCAGCTCGCGCACCCGGTTCGACAGCTGCTCGGTCGCTCCGCGCACCTGCTGCATGGCTGCGACGGTTTGGGCCACGATCGCGCCCCCGCTCGCGGCCGCTTCCGCCGCGACGGTTGTCTCGCGGGCCACCTGGTCGGCGGCCTGGCTCATCTGGCCCACTGCCTGACCTAGCGTCGCCTGGGCAGCTGCCGCCCGGTGCAGACCGGCTGCCTGCACCTCGGCGCCCTGGCGGATGTCGCCCACGACCCGCGACAACTGGCCGATCGCAATCGAGGTTTGATTGACCGAGGCGGCCTGAGACTGAGCGCCCTGCGCGACGCCTTCGATCGCGCGTTTGACTTCCTCAACCGTGCTGGCCGTGCGGGCAACGCCATCCGCCTGATCGGTCGCGCCACGCGCCAATTGCTGCATGGTGGCCGCGATCTGGTTGGTGGCCCGGCCGGTTTCCTCGGCCGAGGCTGCCAGTTGATGCGACGCGCCCGAGAGGGCCTGGGCCTGCTCGCTCATCCCGCCGATGACGGCGTTGAGGCTGTCGGTCATCTGGACGAAGGCCGTGCCGAGCGTGTCGTCGTCCGAGGCGGGCGTCACGGTTTGGGTGAGATCGCCCGCGGCGATCGCGGAGGCCTGTTGGGCCATGGCCTTCAGATACGCGATCATGCTGCGGAACGACTCAGCCAGCTGGCCGACCTCGTCGCCGCTGCGGTGCGTCACCGTCTGCGTCACCATGCCGCGGGCCAGGTCGCGGGCCACGCCGGCCATGCGCGCGATGGGCCCGGCCACGGCGGCAGCGATCCAGCGCATGACGACCACGGCGATCAGCGCCAACCCTAGCCCGACTCCGAGCATGATCAGCGTGACCTGTTGCTCCTGGGCCCGCAACTGCTCGCCGAGCGCAAAGACCTCGTCCTCGTATGCGCCGACGCCGATCACCCAGTTGAAGGGTTCGTAATACGCCACCCGCGCGAGCTTCCAACGCGGGCTCTCTTCGCCCGGGTTCTGCCAGCGATACCGCACGGTCCCGAACTCACCGTCTGGCACGGCGGTGGCGGCGGCGATGATGTCCTGGGTCACGAGCCGGTCGTCGGCGTCGCGCATGTCCCAGATGCTCTCGCCATCGCGCGCGCCGTCCTTCGAGATGATGTAGGTCCCGCGGTCGGACCCGGAGGAACTCAGCACAAAGACGTAGCCGGACTCTCCGACCCGGATCGGATGGATCGCGGGGCTCAGCGTAGCCGCGGCGTCATGCGGGATCCCGACCGAGAGGATGCCAGTCACCTGTCCCGAGGCGTCGCTGATCGGTGCGTACACACAGAGATACCAGGCGCCGACCACGTTGGCCAGCCCACTGTAGGTCTGACCCTGAAGCACCTGGCTCAGGACGGCGTTGGTCGTGCCATCGGGCATGACCGCCGGGATGAAGGTGCCTACCGCCGGCGTGCCAGCCTCGGTTCGCACCGTCGTGGCCACCCGGAGCATGTCGCCGGCCGGGTTCATGCGCTGGAAGATCGTCACCGCGGCGCCGGTCAGGCCACCGACCCGACGGACGACGTCATCCAGCGTGGCCTCTTCGCTCGCAAGCCGCACTTCCGGAAGCGCCACGGTTTGAGGTTCTTGCGAAACCTGGTTGACGGCCGTCCAGGTCACAACAACCCGTGACCCGTCGACCAGGCCGCCCGCTTGATCCAGCTCGGCCTGCACCAAGCGATGGGCCTGGGCCAGTTCTTCCTCCTGCGCCGCCGCCCTAGTCTCGATCAGGCGCATGACCCCGGACAAGGTGTGGTCCAGATCGCTGAGGGCCAGCGTCTCGACGGCCCGATTGGCGCCGGTCGTCATCTGGCCGACACCCCACAGGCTGATCGCGATCATAACCGCAACGGTGATCAGGACACTGCCCACACCGAGCGCGATCCATTTCGCGCGGATCGACCAATCTCTGACGCTTCGCATCATGATTCCTTTCAGCGCTATCCGGCTGCGCCGATGGCAACAGCCCAAGAACAACTGTATGACACTGAGAAGCGCTGTCCATAAAAGCCACGCAAATGGGGCAGACATTTGGAATTAATGACCTTCCCGCTCGTATTTCCGAACCAGACTCAGACACGTGAGACGCTGCGCGTTGGGCCCCAGAATGGGCGACGACTCTCTCGTAGGCTCGTGGTCGGGGGGGGCACGGAGTATGTGTATACGACGGAGAACCAACACCGAGGACTAATCGACCCGATCATGCCTAACGGCGTCGTGTGGCCTACAAGGGAGGATTGGAGAGTGTTCTGCGCCGGCAACATCCTCTGCTGTATGGGTGGAGGCACAGTGACCCAACTGTCTCCGAGGCTCATCTTCGAGGAGGTCAATGGCCCCTCCTTCTCTTGACGATGTGTCGGGTTGAACTATACGCCAGCCTGACGTCAGAGCCGTCCCTTGAGCCTGTCAGAATAGAGCCCAGAAACCTATTGATTGACGCCTCTCTTCGAACGCTATAGAGTTCAGCCTGACACCTCACATCACTGGGGAGGCGCTCATGGTTGGCCAACGCATCGGCTACATTCGGGTCAGCACGCTGGATCAGAAGACGGATCGGCAGCTGGACGGCACCACCGTGGACCGGCTCTTCGCTGACCGGGCCTCCGGCAAAGACACGGAACGCCCCCAACTCGAAAGCCTGTTGGGCTTTGTGCGCGAAGGCGACGTCGTAGTCGTGCACAGCATGGACCGGCTGGCGCGCAACCTCGATGACCTCCGCCGGGTCGTTCAAGGCTTGGTGAAGCGCGGCATCCGAATCGAGTTCGTCAAGGAAGGCCTGACCTTCACCGGCGAAGACTCGCCGATGGCCACCCTTTTGCTTTCGGTCATGGGGGCCTTTGCCGAGTTCGAACGCGCGCTGATTCTGGAACGACAACGCGAAGGGATCGCGCTGGCGAAGGCCCGCGGCGCGTACAAGGGTCGGAAGCGGACGCTGAACAGCGACCAGATCGCTGCCCTCAAGCAGCAAATCGCAGACGGCAAACAGACCAAGGCCGAGATCGCCCGCGCGTTTGGCATCAGCCGCGAGACCTTGTACCAGTATTTGCGCGACAGCTGACCATGCCCCGTCGTGCAGCGCTCTCTGCGGCGGATCGGATGGCCCTGCTGGGCTTGCCCCTCACCCCGGAGGGGCTCATCCAGCACTACACGCTGAGCGATGCTGATCTGGACGTCGTCAAAAAGCATCGCGGAGATCACAACCGCCTCGGATTCGCGGTGCAGTTTTGCTACCTGCGGTATCCCGGGTGTGCCCTGCCACCCGACGGAACCCCGCCTTCTCGTCTGCTGGATTTTCTGGGGCCGCAGATCGATGTGGACCCACGTGTTTGGGAGCGCTATGCCGGTCGGGCGCAGACCCGGCGCGAGCACTTGGTCGAGTTGCTACACTACCTGGACCTGACCCGCTTTGGGCACAGCCAATATCGCTTAGGACTCAACCATGTCGCCCTACTGGCCGAGGAGACCGATCGAGGCTTGGTCCTGGCCAACCGCCTGGTGGAACGATTGCGTGCAGAGCGCATCATCATTCCGCCCTTGGAGGTCATCGAGCGCCTTTGTGCTGAAGCGCTATCGCAAGGCGAGCGCCGGGTCTTTGAGATCCTGACCCAGCGCCTTTCCGTACTCCATCGACGCAAGTTGGATCGCCTGATCAATCGCAATCGCACGAAGGTCAGCCGTCTCGCCTGGCTTCGAGAACCCCCGCCAGGCCCCAAAGCCAGGCATGTGCTGGTCCACCTCGATCGCCTTCAACTCATCCGAGATCTCCAGCTTCCCGGTGATCTGGCGCAAGGGGTCCATCCGGGGCGGCTCCTGAAACTCGCCCGGGAAGGCGGGCAGATGACGGCCCAGCACCTGCGGGATCTCGAGGATAACCGGCGCTATGCCACGTTGGCTGCGCTGCTCCTGGACATCCAGAGAACGATCATCGATGACCTGGTCCATATGCATGACCGCATCGTCGGCGATCTCTTCAGCCTGGCGCGGCACAACCATGCTGATCAATTCCAACAGTCTGGAAAGGCGATCAACGACAAAGTGCGTCTGTACTCGCGCGTCGGACGCGCCCTGATCAAAGCCAAAGAGGACGGCCGTGATCCCTTCTCAGCCATTGAGGAGATCCTGCCGTGGGAGGCCTTCAGCGAAAGCGTCGCTGAAGCCGAGAAGCTGGCTCAACCCGAGGCGTTCGATTTTCTGCCTCTGGTGGGTGAGGGCTATGGAAAGCTGCGGCGCTACACCCCCGCGCTCCTGGACGCGCTGGCGTTGCATGCCGCGCCGGCTGCCCGCGATGTGCTCGCAGCGGTCGAGGTTCTGCGCGAGACTAACCGTCGTCAGGCGCGAA
>JAEURK010000345.1 GCA_016789175.1 Anaerolineales bacterium | reverse complement strand
GACGCGTCAGGCGCGCCGGGCCGGGCGCCTCAACCGCCGACCGGCTCAAGAGCGCCGCCAGGCCCGCCCACACGAACAGGAACGGCAAGGCGCCGCCGGCGGCGAAGACCGGATCGTCGAACAGGCCGTGCACGCCGAGCGTAACCGCACCGATCAGGGCGGCCAGCCGGTACGGATCGCTGACACCGGGCCCGGCGGCGACATCCGCCCGCAGAAGGCTGACGAGCGCGGCGACCCAGAGGCCCAGCCAGGCTGCCAGCCCGAACAGGCCCTGCTCGAACGCGATCCCAAGGTACAAGTGGTGGGCATAGGAGTACAGCGGCACGCGGATCAGGCGGCCATACAGCGCGTATGCACCCTCGAAGGCGCCACCGCCCCACCCCGTGAAGGGGGCCTGGGCGATGAGATAGGCTGTCTCACGCCAGATGCTCAGCCGCCCCATGTCGCTGCCGCCCACGTCCACGCCGTCGATGAGGGGCGCGAACCAGGGCCAGACCGCAGCCAGGGTCACAACGCCCGCGATGACCAGCGCGGCCACCAGACTCACAAAAGCGGGCAGTCGCCGGGTGCCCCAGCGCCGCGATGCCCACCACAGGGCGCCGATCGTCAGCGCAACCAGGACACCCAACAGCGCCCCGCGCGAACCCGAGCGGGCCAGCTGCGCGCCGATCAAAACCACGGCCGCCCCCGACAGCCAGCGCCAGACGCGACCGCCGGGCGGTCGGACCACCGCCGCGATCGCAAACGGCAGCGTGAGCGCCGCGGCGCCGCCGACCGTGTTACGCGTCCAGTAATCGCCGTAGAGCGTGGTCGATCCGCCGATGAGCGCCAGCGCCGCTGTCCAGGCCGTGACTGCGGCGGCGCGGCGCCCCCAGCGATTCGGCAGCACCGCCAAAACAAGGGCCACCCCACCGGCCAGGCACAGCCCGATAAAGCGGGACCAGGCGACCGCCGGTTGCGGGGCAACGCCGGCCGCGAACGCCGCCGACAGCAGGAAGAGACTCAGGCCGATCCACAACCAGCGTGAAGGCATACAACGTTATCCGTCAGACAAGACGAAGCGCCGCGCGATCCGAGGCCAGGCCCCGGGCGGCGCAGCGCCTCGGATCGTACGATCAACGATATTCCGCTTAGTGACCGGCTTCGCCGGACGCGGTCGACCAGCGCAGGTGCTGCAGGCCGACGTCGAGCGCCGTGCGCATCGTCGACACGTCGGAGAGCAGCATCTTGATGTAGGTCCACATCGGACCCGGCCGGAAGGCCCACTCACGGAAGGCGCGCTTCTGCCAGTACAGCAGACGCTCGGCCGGCAGGCCCGGGTAGTCGAGCACCGTGCCCTTGTCCATGTCGACCTGCTCCCAGCGTGTGCCCTTGCGGAACCAGCCCTCCTTGACCACTTCAAAGAAGAAGGGCGTGCCCGGATACGGGGCGGCCACGTGGAAGAGCGCGATGTCGAGCGGCAGGCCCTTGGCGAAGTCGATCGTCTTGCGGATCGTCTCCTCGGTCTCGGTCGGCAGGCCGATGATGAAATAGCCCCAGTTCTTGATCCCAGCTTGCCGGGCCCAGACCAGCGCCTGGCGGGCGCGATCGGGGTAAGCGCCCTTGCGGGCGTGCTTGAGCACCTGCTCGGAGCCGCTTTCGATGCCCCACGAGATCAGGATCGAGCCGGCCTTGGCCATCATTCGGAGCATTTCCTCGTCGACGTAGTCGACGCGGCTGTTGCTGGTCCAGGTGACCTTGACGTCCTCCTCGATCAACAGCCGACACATCTCCATCACCTGATCGCGGCTGACCGTGAACAGGTCGGCGTACATGTGGATGTGCTTGACGCCCAGGCCCTTGAGCAGCTTGATCTCATCGACCAGCAGACGCGGCGAGCGCAGGCGCACGCTGTACTGATACGAGACGTGCTTGATGCAGTAGGTGCAGCCGGCCGTGCAGCCGCGGCTGGTGACGATGAACGTGAACGGGCCGTTGATCATCGGCATCCGGTATTTCATCAACGGCAGGTGCTGATGCAGCGGCATCGGCAGGTCGTCGAGGTTCTTGATGAACGGGCGCGGC
>JAEURK010000328.1 GCA_016789175.1 Anaerolineales bacterium | reverse complement strand
AAGGTTAGCGTGAGCACCATGGATAAACAGATCGTCCTCGTCATCGAAGATAACGCCCAGTGGCGCGAGATGTACGCCGAGCTACTGTCGGAGCCGGCCTATGAACTGCACTTCGCGGCCAGTTATGCCGAAGGTCGCGGCGAGCTCCAGCGCGGGAATTTCCACCTTGCGATCGTGGACCTCAATTTGGCCAGCACCGAGGCCCGCCAGGACAATCGCGATGGCTATCGCCTGCTCCAGGCCGCGCAACAGCGGCGCGTGCCGACGATCGTGGTCAGCGGCATGGATGACCCGGACGAGGTCGATCGCGCCTACGAGGAACACGGGGTGTTCGCCTTCGTCGAGAAGGCGCTCTTCGACCGCAAAGCCTTCCAGCAGCTGGCCGCCGACGCCGTTCGACTGGGCACCAGCGGCCCGGCCGACCAGGAGACCCCGGCACAGCTCCAAGAACTGACCGATCGCGAGCGCGAGGTGTTGTTGCTGATGGCCCAGGGCTACACCAACCGCCAGATCGGTGAAGCGCTCTTGATCACGCCCAATACCGTCAAGAAGCACGTCGACCACATCCTTCAGAAGCTGCGGGTAAGTAACCGCGCCGGGGCCGTTTCGGTGGCTTTGCAGGCGGGCATGCGGCCCGCGTCACGACCCGGCGAATAGTCCGGCAATTCGTTTAGAGCGACGCACTTCATGGAAACCGGCCGGCGCCGGTGCGGCGGGAGGAGTGCCGGCCATGTTGCGCGAACGTGAGCCTGCCCAAAAGGCGCTCGAAGCTGTACAAATTACCCAAGCCAGGCCGCACAGATTTCTTTCGAGAGCTGGCCTAAGAGGGTGACTGGCTGGGCGCGGCATCTCGTTATACTCGCCTCTATCTCAAGTTTGAATTGCATACCACAACCGCGAGGTTGCGGGCCCAGACGCCCTTGGCAGGATTGCCAGGGGCGTTTTCGTTTTCTGGGTGTTGCAGCAAACACCGCCGAGGGCCGCGTCCGCGACGCCGGGGCACCTGTTCATCTTTTTCATTCATGAGGAGATCGAACGATGCACAAGTTGATACGTCACAAACGCTGGCTGGTCCCGGTCCTAACGGCCCTCGTGCTGTTGGCCGTGGCCGCCCCGGCCTTCGCTGAGGACCCGGATCCGGTCGCAATGGTCAACGACACCAACACCGCCCTCAACATCATGTGGATGCTGATCGGTGGCTTCCTGGTGTTCTTCATGCAGGCCGGCTTCGCGCTGGTCGAGACGGGCTACACCCGCGCCAAGAACGTCGCCCACACCATGATGATGAACATGATGGTGTTCTGTATCGGCGCGGCCGGCTACTTCGCGACTGGTTTTGCCTTTCAATTTGGCGCCGTCAACTTCACCTGGCCCGACATCAACGGCCTGGGGGCATGGGCGCACTCGCCGGTCACGCTCGGCGCCTGGGCCGACGCCGCCGGCAACGCTCTGCTCGCGACGCCCCTGATCGCCTTTGGGCAGAACGGCATCCTGGGCGGTAGCGGCTTCTTCCTCAGCGGGATGGGCGCCAGCACGGGCATCCTGGCCTTCTTCCTGTTCCAGATGGTGTTCATGGATACCGCGGCCACGATCCCAACCGGCTCGATGGCCGAGCGCCTGAAGTTCACGGGCTTCGTCCTGATGAGCCTTTGGGTGGCGATGTTCATCTATCCGATGGTCGCTGGATGGGTCTGGGGCGGCGGCTGGATCCAAAACATCGGCCGCACGATGGGTCTCGGCAACGGCGCAGTTGACTTCGCCGGCTCCGGCCCGGTGCACATGATCGGCGGTGCTATCGCGCTGGCCGGCGCGATCGTGATCGGACCGCGTATCGGGCGCTTCAACAAAGATGGCTCGGCTAACGCGATCCCGGGCCACAACATCCCGATGGGCATCCTCGGCACGATCATCCTGTTCTTCGGCTGGTTCGGCTTCAACCCGGCGTCGTCGTTGGGCTTCATCGGCGGGTTTGGCGCGCTGGCGACCAATGCAGCCGTGAACACCCTGCTGGCCGGCGCGTTTGGCGGTGTGGCGGCCATGACCTACATGTGGGTGGTTAGCCCGGCTAAGAAACCCGATCCGGGCCTCTCGGTCAACGGGATCCTGGCCGGCCTGGTCGCGATCACGGCCCCGTGCGCGTTCGTCGATGCCCTCTCGGCTGCCGTCATCGGCATCATCGGCGGTGTGCTGGTCTGCCTGGTCACGGTCTGGCTCGAGAAGGCCAAGATCGATGACGCGGTCGGCGCCGTGCCCGTGCACTTCGCAAACGGAATCTGGGGCGTGATCGCGGTTGGCCTGTTCGCCAACGGCAATCCCAACACCGTGGGTTGGAACGGCGTCCCGACGGCCGTCACCGGCCTGTTCTTCGGCGGCGGTTTCGGCCAGCTGAGCGCGCAGTTGATCGAGGCCGGTGCGATCGCGGTCGTGGTAACCGGTCTGAGCTACGTGTTCTTCCTCGGTGTCAAGGCAACTGGTCACCTGCGCAGCGAAGTCGAACACGAACTGCAGGGCCTGGACATGCCCGAGATGGGCACGATCGGCTACCCGAAGGATTTCGAGCCCAGCACCGAAGTGGTGCGTGAGGCGCTCAAGGGCGCCAAGGCCGGTGCCGTCGTGCCGGCCGCCGGCGACTAGTTCGATAGGCCGTTTTCACAGGAGATCGAACCGGCCGCGCTGCAAGCAGCGCGGCCGGTTCGCGTTTCGGGCTCGCCCTGGTCGCGCTCAACCGGAGTGGCGCACGCGCGCGTTTGCCGGCCTCACGCCGCAGGGCAATCGCACAATGCTCGTGAAGTCTGGTGCGTGAGCCGCACATTGTGCGAATGGGGGGTGACTGGTCAGCCAACAGGGTTGACCAGTTGCGATCTGAAACAAATTGGCACGAACGATCTCCACTCGTGTGAATACGTGGCAACGGAGTCGGTCCTCGCCAATGAGGTGCGCTGCCCCTGGGGCTGATCCGGTATCGCGGTGAGGTGGTGCTAGAATCGCGCCATCGGACGCGGCGTTCGCGTGAACGCAACGCCCACCAACCAACAACGCACCGCGGAGTGTGGCGGCCTCAATGGCTGGCGATCGTGGCTGTGATCCCCCCCCCGCAACGCGCGCTGAGGCGCTCAACCGGAGCTGCCGAACCGAAGTGCTTCGTTCGATCGCGATCCGGCGATTGAGCTGCTACAACCAGGTCCCGATCAGGATGCCAAGACCAACCCCCATGTCACTGGATCCGGATGTCGCCCGAGAGACCTTCGCCCAACGCGAACGGGATTGGCGCAACGGCGCCGTCGTTTACCAGGTGCTTGTGGACCGGTTTGCGCCTCCGGCGGACCTCGACGCCAAGCGTGGGCTCTACCCCGCTCCAAAGGTGTTGCGGGATTGGTCGGAGGTTCCGCAGCGAGGCACTTACCTCGAAGCGGAGAAGCTCAACAGCCAGGAACTCGATTTCTGGGGCGGTGATTTCGCCAGTCTGCTGAGTCGGCTCGATCACGTTCAGCAGCTCGGCGCCGACGTGCTCTATCTCAACCCGATCCACCTGGCCTACACCAACCACAAGTACGACGCGCTGGACTTCCAGCAGATCTCACCGGAATTCGGAGACCGCGCCGACTTTCGGCGCCTGGCCGCCGAGGCGCACGAGCGGGGTCTGAAGGTTGTATTGGACGGCGTCTTCAATCACATGGGTCGCAACGCGCCGATCTTTCAGGACGCGTTCGGCGACCCGGCCAGCGCCTGGCGAGATTGGTTTGCCATCGGACCGCAATACGAGGGCGGCGCACGGGTTTGGACGGGCTTTCAGAACCTGCCCGAGCTCAACCTCGACAACCCGGCCGTGCGTGCCTTTTTGTACGAAGCATCCGACTCGGTGCTGCGCAGTTACTTGCGAGATGGTGCGGATGGGTGGCGTCTCGATACAGCTTATGAACTCGGCTACACCTTTCTGAGCGATCTCACGCGCGCAGCCCACGCCGAGAAAGCCGATGCCCTGATCGTGGGTGAGGTGGTGAATTACCCGGACCAATGGCTGCACGCCATCGACGCCGTAATGAGCTTTAGCTTGCGTCACATCGTGCGTGGGGTTGTCCTGGGCGAGATTGCGCCGGCGGTCGCGGGCCGTATGCTGGATCGGCTGGTCAACGACTCAGGCATCGAGCCCATGCTCAAGTCTTGGATCGTGATCGACAATCACGACATCCCGCGGATCGCGACCCAGTTCCCGGAGACCACCCAACGGCGGCTGGTTCAGGTGCTCCAGTTCACGCTGCCCGGCGCACCCAACATCTATTACGGCAGTGAAGTCGGCATGCCAGGGGGCGAGGACCCTGAAAACCGGGGACCGATGCGCTGGGATTGGGTGCACGCCGACAACCCGGAACTCACCTGGCTCAAAAGACTGATTGCGGTGCGCCGAGATCAGCGGGCTTTGCGCATCGGGAATTACCGCCGGATCGAAACAGATCGCCTGTTGGCGTTCGAGCGCCACACCGAGCGCGCGCTGGACACGGTCATCGTGGTCACCAATCCTTCCAGCGAAGTCGTCACGGAACGCATGATGATCGCCAACGCCGATCTGATGGATGACACGCCCATGGTTGATCTGCTTGAGCCGGCTGAGGCGCCGCCCGTCGGCACCATCGGAGCGGCCTTCATGACTGTGACAGTACCGCCGGAGACGGCCCTTGTTTTGAAGCCGCGCGAGCAGCAACGAGGAGGCTATAGCCGTTACAAACGCATCCCTTAGATGCACGGGCCGCCGACGGGTGCTGCGCCACCGAACGGCAGCCGGCCTACCTGGCACACCGACCACGCCGACGAGCCCGGGCGCCCCTAGCGGCGGATATGGGGGAAATAAAGCCGCTCCGTCAGCCCGGGCGGGAAAGTCGGCGGCGGAACGGGCGTAGGAGCCGGCCCATCGAAGCGATAGGCCCAAACGCGTTGGCCGTCAGCATAGCGCGTGATAAACACGAACACTTCGTCCACCGGGTCGAACCCGATCGCATGGAAAGCCTGCGATCCGATGCTCGTCACCCCGGCAGACGATTGGATCTGTATCGTTCGGCTGGTCCACGTATTGGCGAGCGGATTGTAAGCGTGGAAGAGTCCGTCCAGCACACCGCCACCGATGACCTGGCTGCGCGTATCGTAGACCCACCCGCTCTCTTCCGAGTTGGGCGCATTCGGAGGGGTAACGCGTTCGGTCACGGTCGAGGCCGACCAGTTCTCTCGATCGAGGCGGACCTCGAACACCCGCGTCGGTGTGCCGCGCGCGAGGTAGTACAGGCGCTGATTGGGCGGGAAGTAAGTAAGATTGTTGGCATACCCCAGACTGCTGGCCAGCGGGTCCGAGAACTGGCCAAGTGCCTGGACCATGTCGCGCGTGACGGGGTCGAACACCCACAGACCGTACACGCTCAGAAGGATGATCTTGCCCGAGATCGGGTCATACTCCGATCCTGAGAACGCGTCCCAGGGGATGGTGCGCGTCTCGGTGTTCCAGGCCTCGCCGGCCAGATCGTAGGCGGACAACCGGGGTGTCAGGTAAAACGGGTCGGACCCGGTGCTCGGGTCGATACCCGGCGCGCAGTATCCGGTGCCGATCGGCCCCGACAGCAGGAAGAACTCGTCGGTGTTGGGCGCATACGCCGTCATGTCGTAGGTGTGCCGCGAGAACGGGTTACCTGTGGTGGTCCACCGGTTGCGGGTCTTGTCCATGTTGGCCAGCGTCATGTCGGTGCAGAGCGTCGAAGGATAGGCGCTTGACCACTTGAGCGTCGCGAAGCTGAACACCGAGAGATCGTCGCGAAACGTCGTCGCATGGCCGCCCCCAAACATCAGAAACCGATGGCGGGTCGAATCGTAGACGAAGCCGCTGTAATCCGTGATCCCGCGGCAATGATCGGGCACATCGGTCGGCTGATCGCAGTCATAGACACCGAGGTCAAGGGCGGTGTTGGTCGGGATCGTGGCCAAGATCGGGCTCTGAACACCCGTCGCAGACGGTGTGGCCTGGGCGATCGAGCCGAAGCCGAGCGCCGTCAGGACGAGGCCAGCGAACAGGACGATGAAGAGCGCGGGTCGGGGCATGGGTCCTCACTAGGGTGTCGACGGATAGCGCCGCACCGACGGCAGGTAAACGCGCTCGGTCTGCCACGGTTGCGGTGTCACCACGATCCCGGATGAACGCGGCACCACCGCAAAGCTAGGCGCGGCGCTGTAGGTCGGCTTGACGGCACGAGCCATGAACGTCGCCCAGGCCTGGTCGGCGCCGGCGATCCCCGTTTGCACGGCCACGGCCAGAGCCGGCTGCATATTCGAGGGATAACCCATGTCGCTGTACGCGTATCCACTCATCTCCCCGGCCGACAGCGGCGGGTTGAAGGCCTGCCCCATGGCGGCGCTACCGCACGGTTGCGCCCGGATGGCCGGATCGATCGTGGCCTCGTAGGCTTGCGCAAACGTAGTGTAGAGCGGCGCGGTGTTGCCGGCGCGGACCAGAAGATAATACGGCGCGCCCGATACCCAACACGTACCGGCAGCCGTCATCCGGCCCACTGGAAAGCGCGCTTTGTAGTCGAGCAAAGGCTCCCAGGTTGAGAATCCGAGATCGACCACATACCCGACAACCCACGTGAAGAAGTCGTCCTGCCAGGGGCCAACCCCGCGCCCATTCTCGTACGCCAGAGCGTAGCCACTGGTGTTGATGCCGAGTGCATTGGTGTTCGCCCCGAGAAAGTCCGTGGCATACCAGACCCGGTTGAACTCCAGCCGGTCGCTGAAGTAGCGCTTGAGGCCGTGCCCATCCGGCGTGATATAGGCCGCCTCAGCCAGGGCGCGCAGACTCCAGGCCTGGCCGCGGGTTTGGCCCCAGTGGAGCAGTCCTTGCTCGAAACCGCGATAGTACGGGTTCGACTCCAGCAGGTTGAGGTTCGCCCAAAACTGCAGCTCCTCGAGATAGTAATAGTCGCCGGTCAACAGATAGGGCAGATACGCGAGCGAAGGCTGATGCGCGGAGTCGGGCGCGTAGGGCGTGGCGCAGTCACCGACGCAGTCCGGGAAGGCTTCGGACTGGCCCGTGTTCGGGTTGATCAAGTCACCGGGGTTCCCGAGCAGCGACATGTAGGGGTAGTCGGCCAGCGAGACCGGGCGATCGGTGTTTTGGTCTCGGTAGTGGATCGGCCAGCTCCCGGCCAGGTCGCCGATCCCGAGCGTCACCAACTTCGCGCGTCGATCGAGGGACAACACGTACTGAGCCGCCCACCCCGGCAATGGCCCGATGTCGCGCCGGCCGCCGGTCATCGGCATGTAGGGCTCGACCAGTCCGGCCCCCATAGGGGCCGTGTCGGCCTGGGACCACTCGGACCACAGAGCAGCCAGGTCGCTTTCGGCGATTCGAATTGTCGTGTCGTAGAACGGGAGGGCGCCGCTCAACAATAGCGCGCCACGGTCGGGCTGCACTTCCACGGCTGGTGTCTCACCCCACCAAAACACCTTGCGCCAGCGTGCCAGGCTAAAATGCCGCAACCCGTTTTGGCTATAGGCCGGAGCGCCTCCCACTGTGATTGCCACGTCGTACGTAAACGCCTGCGGCGCGGCGGCAAAGGCCCAGTTGTTCTCGATCGTCACATCAACGCGAACGCGGTCGAGCCCTTGATACGCCCGAACCGCGAAGCGCGCCGTGAGATGCGGGTGTGCCTGGCCGCCAGCGGTCTTCACCGGGGAGACCAGATGCCATTCGCTCACCAGCGGGCCGCTCAACCACAGCTGGCTCGCGTCGGCCTGGAGGAGCTCGCGCGCCGAGGCCCGATACGTGGTCCCACCGATCGAAAGCGTAACGATCGAATCGAACGACGTCGCCAGGAGCGCAGAAGCCGAGATCGGGGCGCCGCCGGAAGGCGCAGAGAGCGTCAGGGCCAGTGCGCGGGCACCGTTGCCCGGCAGCGTCGGAACGACGGCCGTCAGCAGCGCATGGCGCAGAGAGCCATCGGCATGGTTGGCCTTGGCATCGACCTGCAGGGGAAGCACCGATCCCTCCGAGAGCGCGCTGAGGGATTGGCCGGCCGGCACGGCGCCAGGGGCGAACACCTGGCCGAATGTGATCGGCACGGCGGTTTGCGTTTGGCTGCTCAAGCTGACCAGTGTGTCGACTGGGAGACCGGCCGACGCCACGCCAACAGCTGCTTGAACACGGCTCGTTGACGGCCAGCCGCTCAGTGCCAGAACAACAACGGCAACATACCGCCACAACCTTGCTTGACCCATTGGGGGACCCTCCGGGCCCAGTCTAGCCCGGCGAAACGCCGGGCGCATCCGAAAAACCTTGGGTCTGGCGGCGCGCCCCCTCACCCTTTCTACCCACCCAAAAACATGGCCCAGTGGCGTGGTGACTATTCCTCACATTAATTCTATTTTATGTGTGACCCGTGTTATTCAATCATCGCTTCATCTCAGGAGTCTGACCATGAAGTCGGCGCCCTCTCCCTTCACACCTCGGTTTGAGCGTGGCAACTGCGGAATGGGTTTTGTGGCCGACCTGCATGGCCGCCCCAGCCACGAGATCGTCACGGCGGGGCTGGAGGCGCTTGGCAACCTCGAGCATCGGGGAGCGCTGTCGGCGGACTCCTCCACTGGCGATGGCGCCGGTATCCTCACCCCCATCCCGGCAGATTTCTTCAACAAACTCGCAACTCAGCTCGGCGGTCGCGCGCCCGATCGGCTTGGGGTCGGCATGTTCTTCTTCCGGCCGGGCACCGAGGCCGAGTGTCGGCGCCGGCTCGAGGAGGCCGCGCATTATCACGGCCTGACCGTTCTGGCCTGGCGTGAGGTGCCTGTTGCACCCGAAGCCCTGGGCGAGCGTGCGCGCAAGATGATGCCGGTCATCGAGCAGGCCCTGCTCACCCCAACCGGGACGCTCTCGGCTGAAGCTTTCGAGCATGCGCTCTATTTGGCGCGCAAGCGTTTTGAGCGGGCGGCGACGCCGCTGGGCGGTTACGTGCCCTCGATGTCGAGCCGCACCATCGTCTACAAAGGTTTGCTCAACGCGCCTCAGATCGCCGCCTTCTATCAGGATCTGCGCGACGACGATTTCGCCGTCAGCCTGATCGTGTTCCACCAACGCTACAGCACCAACACCCTGCCCACCTGGGAGCGCGCCCAGCCCTTCCGCGTGCTGGCCCATAACGGTGAGATCAACACCCTGCAGGGCAACATCAACTGGATGAAGTCGCGCGAGCCGATGCTCAACACGGGCTGGGCCTCGGCCAGCGATCTGCGCCCCGTGGTGGACGAGCGCGGGTCCGACTCGGCCATGCTCGACAACGTCATCGAATTGCTCAACTTTGGCGGCCGCGACGTTCACCACGCCATCACGCTGCTGGTGCCGCCGGCCTGGGAGGCCATCCCGGACCTGCCGGAGGCCGTGCGCGATCTGTACGAGTACCACACCTGTTTGACCGAACCGTGGGACGGACCCGCCGGCCTGGTCTTCACGGACGGCACGCGGGTCGGGGCGGCGCTCGATCGTAACGGCCTGCGCCCCTGTCGTTACACGGTCACAGAAGACGGGCTCGTCGTCGCGGGCTCCGAGACCGGCATCCTGCCGATCGAGGAGACCCGCGTTCGTGTTAAAGGCAAGCTCGGGCCCGGCCAGATGGTCCTGGTCGATACTGGCGTCGGCGCGTTCTTCAAGGACAGCCAGATCAAAGCCGAATTGGCGATGCGCAAGCCCTATGGGCTCTGGGTGCGCGAACACATCCGACGCCTGCCGAAAAACCTGTCAAGGACCGAGCTGCTGCCCACGCCGGCTGTGCCCCTGATCGCCCGTCAGGCCGCCTTCGGCTACACGGGTGAAGAGCTGGTGATGGTCCTGCGGCCGATGGTTGACGACGGCGTCGAGGCGATCGGCTCGATGGGCGACGACACCCCGGCCGCCGTGCTTTCCGACAAGCCGCGACCGCTGTTTGCGTACTTCCGTCAACGCTTCGCCGAGGTCACCAATCCGCCGATCGACTCGTTGCGCGAGAAGGTCGTGATGTCGCTGAAGGTCCAGCTGGGCGCGCGGCGTAATTTCCTGGCCGAGACCCCGGGTCAAGCCGACCTGCTCGAACTGGCGTCGCCGATCCTGAGCGCGGCCGAGCTGGCCGCGATCCAAACCGACCGAAACCTGCACGCCGCTTCGATCAGCACGCTCTTCCCGGCTGTCGAAGGCGCCGCCGGGCTCAAGACCGCGCTCGACCGGATCTGTGCCGAGGCCGAGACCGCCGTACGCAACGGCGCAGAGGTCGTGGTGCTCTCTGACGTCGGCATCGACGCTCAGCATTCCTTTGTGCCAAGCCTGCTGGCGCTCGGCGCGGCCCACAACCACCTGCTGCGGCTCGACCTGCGCACGCGCGTTGACTTCATCGTTGAAAGCGGCGAAGCGCGCGAGGTTCACCACTTCGCCTGCCTGATCGGTTACGGCGCAGCCGCGATCCACCCCTACCTGGCCATCGAAACGGCGGTCGAGCTTGGCCGCTCGCTGTCGCGCGAGACCGCGATCCTCAACTACCTGCACGCCGCCGAGTACGGCCTGCTCAAGGTCATGTCCAAGATGGGCATCAGCACGGTCGATGCCTATTCCGGCGCGCAGATCTTCGAAGCGATCGGCCTGGACGGCGACGTGATCGAGCGTTTCTTCGCCGGGACGGCTTCACACCTGGACGGCATGAGCCTGGACGGTGTGGCCGGCATCCCGCTCGCCTGGCACCGCGCGGCCTTCGCAGGGGAAAAAGCCTCGCTCGACAGCCGCGGTTTCTACAAGTTCAAGCGCGAGGGCGAGCTACACGCCTGGAACCCCGACGTGGTGCGCGCGCTCCACCTGGCGGTCCGCACCGAAGACGCCCTCGGCGGCAATTGGGCCGCCGGCTATGAAAGCTATAAGCGCTACGCGCAACTCGTGCATCAACGCCCGCCGGTCGATCCGCGCGACCTGATAGGGTTTGCGCAGACCAACGCGTCCGCGTCACCGGCGGCCGACGCGCCGAACGAGCCGTGGGAGAAACGCGCCGAACGATTGCGCGACATCATCCGACGTTTCTCGACCGCCGCCATGTCGCACGGCTCGCTGTCGCGCGAGGCGCACGAATCCATGTCGGTCGCGATGAACCGTCTGGGCGCGCTCAGCAACTCCGGTGAAGGCGGCGAATCCCCAGAGCGCTACCCAACCCTGGGCAACGACCGCATCAAGCAGGTCGCCTCGGCCCGTTTCGGGGTCACCACCAGCTACCTGGTGAACGCCGATGAACTTCAGATCAAGATGGCCCAGGGCGCCAAGCCCGGCGAGGGCGGCCAGTTGCCGGGCCACAAAGTCACGGTCGAGATCGCCAATGTTCGGCATGCGACCCCGGGCTTCTCGCTGATCTCACCGCCACCGCACCACGATATTTACAGCATCGAGGACCTGGCGCAGCTGATCTATGACCTCAAACAGGTCAATCCGAAGGCCGTGGTCTCGGTCAAGCTCGTGGCCCAGGCCGGCGTCGGCACGATCGCGGCGGGCGTGGCCAAGGCCGGCGCCGACGTGATCCTGATCAGCGGGCACTCGGGCGGAACCGGCGCCTCCCCGCTCAGCAGCATCAAGTACACGGGTGCGCCGTGGGAGCTTGGCCTGGCCGAGACCCAGCACATGCTGATTGCCAGTGGGCTGCGCGGCCGGGTGCGGGTGCGCGTCGACGGCGGCCTGCGCACGGGGCGCGACGTGGTCATCGCAGCCCTGCTCGGCGCCGACGAATTCTCGTTCGGCACATCGGCCGTGATCGCCGAGGGCTGCAAGATGGCGCGCGCCTGCCATCTCAACACCTGCCCGGTCGGTATTGCCACCCAGAAGCTCGAGCTGCGCGCCAAGTTCGACGGCACGCCCGAGCACCTGATGGCCTTCATGCTCTTCATCGCCCAGGAGGTTCAGGAGATCGTGAGCGGGCTGGGCTTTGCTTCGCTCGAGGATGCGATCGGCCAGGTCGGGCGCCTGCGCCAGGTGACGTTCGAAAACGCCGCCGGCGAGAGCCTCGATTTGAGCCGGATCTTGAGCGCGCCGGCCGCGGGTCCGCGCCGCTACTCGGGCGAACCTAACCCGGTTAGCACCGAGAGCCCGCTCAATGCGCAGTTGCTGGCCGATTGGGAGTTGCTGGGCAACGCCCGCCACGGCCAGTTCTTCTACGCCATATCCAACCGCGACCGCACTTTTGGCGCCCGGTTGGCGGGCGCCATCGCCCGTCGCTACGGCGACGCCGGCTTGCACGCCCATACCGATCTGGCGGGTGGCGCGGGCCAGGGCGGCGAGGTCCTCGACATCCGCCTGCGCGGCAACGCCGGACAGTCCTTCGGCGCCTGGAGCGTGCCCGGGATCCATCTGACTCTGGCCGGGGCCGCCAACGACTACGTCGGCAAGGGCCTGACCGGCGGTCGGATCGTGATCCATGCGCCGCGCGAGGCACAGTACGACTTCACGCCGTTCCTGGCCGGGAACACGGTGCTGTATGGCGCGACCGGAGGCGAGGTCTTCATCGCCGGGCGGGTCGGCGAGCGCTTCGGCGTGCGCAACAGCGGCGCGGATGCGGTCGTGGAAGGCGTCGGCGATCATGGGTGCGAGTACATGACCGGCGGCACCGTCGTGATCCTGGGCGCGATCGGGCACAACTTCGGCGCGGGCATGACCGGTGGTGTCGCCTATGTCTGGGATGACGGCTGGGCGCGCAAGCGTATCAACCTCGACCTGGTCGAGATCCAGACGCCCAGCAAGGACGACTTTGTCGAATTGCGCGCGCGCGTGCAGCGCCACGCCGATCTCACCGGCAGCGAAACGGCCGCCGCGTTGGTCGCGCATTGGGGCTCGGGCGCGGGGCGTTTCCTGAAAGTGTTGCCAAAGGCTGTCGCGGCGGCTCAGCGCGAAGCCGAAGCGCGGGCCG
>JAEURK010000323.1 GCA_016789175.1 Anaerolineales bacterium | reverse complement strand
CGGGGGTTCGGGCGACCGCGGTCGCCCGAACCCCCGTTTGCCCAACCGGTTTGATACGATAACCCCATGGCTTCCTTCACAAGCGCGGCCGCCGAACGGGCCAGCGGCCTCGGTGATCGCATCCAGGAACGGATCGCGTACTGGCAGGCGCGGGTCGGTGAGACCCGTGACCGGGGCCTGTACTACTTCAACCAGCCGGTCGACGAAATCCTGTCGCCCACGCGGGTGCGGATCGGCGAGCGCGAGCTGGTGCAGTTCGCGTCTTACAGCTATCTGGGCCTGCTCGGGCATCCGCGCATCAATGCCGCGGCCGTCGACGCGATTGGGCGCTGGGGCACCGGCACGCACGGCGTGCGGCTGCTGGCCGGTTCGCTCAGTCTGCACCGCGAGCTCGAGCAGCGGTTGGCCCGCTTCACTGGTCGCGAGGACGCTGTGACGTTCTCCAGCGGCTACGTGACCAACCTGACCGCGATCGCCACCCTGGTCGGGCGGCACGACGTGGTCTTCTGCGACAAGCTCAACCACGCCTCGATCGTCGACGGCTGCCAGCTCTCGGGCGCCGACTTCGTGCGGTTCCGTCACAACGACCTGGGCGATCTCGAGCGCCGGCTGGCGCAGGCGCCACCGGGCGTGACGCGTCTGGTCGTCGTCGATGCCGTGTTCAGCATGGACGGCGACTGGGCTGACCTCCCGGGGCTGAGCGCGCTTTGTCGGCGCCACGGCGCGTGGCTAATGGTCGACGAGGCTCATTCGCTCGGTGTGCTGGGCACGACCGGGCACGGTCTCGAGGAGCACTTCGGTCTGGCGGGTGTCATTGATGTCAAGATGGGCACCCTCAGCAAGACCATCCCGTCGGTCGGCGGTTACATCGCCGCCAGCGCCGAATTGGTGCAGGTGCTTCGGCACGCTGCGCGGGGTTACATCTTCTCGGCTGCGCTGCCACCGGCCCAGGCCGCGGCCGCCCTGGCCGCGCTGGACGTGATCGAGGCCGAGCCCGAGCGCGTGCGCGCTGTGCAGGCCAACGGCGCCCGTCTTCGACACGGGCTACGGGCTGCCGGCTTTGATATCCTGAAGAGCGCGACCGCGATCGTGCCCTTGATCTGCGGCAGCGACGCGCGCGCCTATCAGGTGACGCGCGCCTGCCAGACCCAGGGTATCTTCGCCCTGCCCGTGGTCTCGCCGGCTGTTCCGGCCGACCTGGCCCGGATCCGAGCCACGGTGACGGCGGCTCACACGGCGGCCGAGATCGATGCCGGACTTGACGTTTTTCGCAGCGCGGGTCTTGAGGCCGGCGTCCTGCCTGGGGGGGAAAGATGACCGCTGAACTGGTGCTGAAACCCGAGCGTGAGAAGTCCCTGCTGCGCCATCACCCCTGGATCTTCTCAGGCGCGGTGGCGCGTGTCACCGGCGACCCGGCCATCGGTGACACGGTCTCGGTGCGGGCGGACGACGGCCGGCGCCTCGGCCAGGCCGCGTACTCGCCGCACAGCCAGATCACGGCCCGGGTCTGGCGCTTTGGCGAGGGGCCGGCCATCGAGGGCGAGTGGCTGGCGGGTCGATTGCGGGCCGCGATCGCCCGGAGGGACGACCCCGCGCTTGGTCTGACACCCGGCTCGCAGGCCGGCGTGCGCCTGATCAACGCCGAAGCCGACGGCCTGCCGGGCTTGATCGTCGACCGCTATGCCGACATGCTGGTGATGCAGATCCTGTCGGCCGGGGCCGAGCGCTGGCGAGAGGTGTGGGTCGAGGCGCTGCGCGGCCTGGGCACCAGCCTGTACGAGCGCTCGGACGTCGACGTGCGCGCCAAAGAAGGGCTGCCAACGCGGAGCGGCCTGGTCTGGGGTCCGGAGCCGCCGGCAGGGGTGCAGATCGTCGAGGGTGTCGAGCGCCCGATGCTGTTTCGGGTGGACGTGCGGGCCGGGCACAAAACCGGGTTCTACCTCGACCAGCGCGACAATCGGCAACTGGCCCAGCACCTGTGCGGCGGCGATGTTTTGAACTGCTTCGCCTACACGGGAGGCTTCAGCGTCGCGGCCCTGGCCGGCGGCGCCGCGCACGTGACGCAGGTCGAGTCGTCAGGCGCAGCGCTCAGCCAGGCCGACGGACACCTCACATTGAACGGCCACGAGCCCGCGCGCTGGGAGTCGGTCGAGGGCGACGTCTTCGCCGTGCTGCGCCGGATGCGCGACTCGCGGCGCACGTTCGATGCGATCGTCCTCGATCCGCCCAAGTTCGCCGAGCACCAGGCCCAGGTCGAACGAGCCGCCCGCGGCTACAAAGACATCAACCTTCTGGCCTGTAAGCTGTTGCGGCCCGGTGGGTTGCTCCTGACATTCTCGTGCTCGGGCGCGATCGATCCGGCGCTGTTCCACAAAATCGTGGCCGATGCGGCGCTCGATGCCGGGCGTGAGGCCCACATCCTCAGTCGTCTGACGCAGGCGCCCGACCACGCCGTCTCGTTGGCGTTCCCGGAAGGGTACTACCTCAAGGGGCTGGCAGTGCGCGTCGCCTGAGCGTTAACCGCGGAGACGCAAAGAGCGCCAAGGAGCATCCTGGCGCTCTTTGCGTCTCCGCGGTTCATTCCACTCAGTGGTTAAGCGAACGCCGGATATCCCGGGTGTGGAGCATCTCGTGCCGGTACATGAGCTGGATCATGTCGGTGACGGCCGTCTCGCCCAGAAAGGGATGGCGGCCGCGGCGTTCCAGCGCCGACGCCGCCAGGCTCCGATACGCGGCGACTGTGGTGGCGCGTTCGGCTGACCAGGCCGCGAGCAGGGCGGACACTGATTCAGCCCGCAGGCCGGCCAACAGCTCGGCGTTGGCGGCGTCGATATCGAAGCCGGCCGGCGCACCGGGGTCGCCGGCGCAGATCGACAGGATCAGCGGGCGGATGGCGCGCTCGGTCGTCACGAGATGGGCCAGGATGTCGCGTGCCGTCCAATCCGGATCGGTGTAGATCGTACGCGTCAATTCGGCCGGGCTCAGGGCCGCGAAGAAGTCATGCGTGGCCTGGCCGGTCTCGGCCAGGCGAGTGAGCAACAGGTCCAGGCTGGGCATGGGTGGATTGTACCGGGTCCTTGGGAGGAAATGAGAAGGCCCGGCGCTCTGGCCGGGCCTTCATGTCGGTCATGGCGGGCAGGTTCAGGGGGTGACGATCACGGTCGTGCCGACGTCGGCCCAGTAGAACGCCCACTGAGCTTCGGGCGTCGGCAAGTTGACGCAGCCGTGGCTCATCGGCGTGCCGAAGTTGTTGTGCCAGTACGTGCCGTGGATGCCGTAGCCCTGATAGAAGTACATGGTGTAGGGCACGTTCGGCAGGTCGTAGCCCGGACCGGTCATGCGGGTCGACTCGAGCTTGATCCAGATCTTGAACTCGCCGATCACGGTCGGCGTCGGCCAACGTCCGGTCGAGACGATGGTTTGACGGACCAGCGTCTGGCCTTCGAAGGCGTACAGGCGCTGATCGGAGAGGTCGACCAGAAAGTACTTGTCGGAACGGCCGGCGACCGGCTGCTTGTTGACGCCAACGTTGTTGGCCGGCGCGACGGCGTCGCTGTACTCGCCCGCGGCCGGGATGATCAGGGTCTGGCCGCTATAGATCACGTCGCTCGCCAGGTTGTTGGCGGCCATGATCGCGGGCCAGGTGACGCCGTATTGATTGGCGATCAGCGCCAGGGTCTCGCCGCGCTGGACCACGTGTGAGCGCTGCCCTTCGGCCGGCGCAGGCGCTGCGGTCGGGTCGGCGGGCACCGGCGTGGCCTCGGCCGGCACCGGGGTCGGAGCAGCCTCCGCCGGCGCGGCAGTGCCGTTGACCGGGATCACCAGCCGCTGCCCGACGTAGACGATATCGCCCGAGATCCCGTTGGCGGCCGCGATCTTGGTCCACACGATCCCGTACTCAAGGCCGATCGTGAACAACGTCTCACCGGCCTGCACGATATGCACCGGGTTGCTGGCGTTGTTGACGGGAGCGGCCGGCGCCGGCGCGTTTGGATCCGGGATGACCAGGGTCTGGCCGGCGAAGATCCGATCGCCGACGATACCGTTCGCGGCCGCGATCGAGGTCCACGACACGCCGTAGATCTGGGAGATGATGAACAGGGTCTCACCAGCCTGGACGACGTGGGTGGTTTGGCCCGACTGGGCAGTCGGGCGTTGGCCGGTCTCGGCCAGCGCCAACGACGGCGTCGCCAGGGTCACGGCCATGATAAGCAAAAGGGCAAGGGGGCGGAAACGCCAGCGCATAGCTCTCCTCACAATAAATCAGACCCAAGTTGAGTATTTTTACACCCGAACCTTAAAGCGCGCAACCGATTCGGCGTTGGGTTAATACAGGACGCTGTAAGGAATGGTTAGGTTCCATTTCGCATAGCCATTCAGGGGCCGAAGTCGGCGCTATCCGTGCCTTTCAGGGACCGACCTCCCACCACCACGTCTGGGCAATGCCGGACTCCTGGCCGAGGGCGATGACGCGCTGGCCGGACGCCTGCACAAAGCAGACCCGGCCCGAATAGGTCTCGATGAAACCACACTGGATGGCGGTCGCCAGGCTGTATTCAGACTCCAGGCCCCATCCGATGGCCTGGCGCATGGTCAGGCCGCCCAGTTGCGCGAGGTCGGCGACCACTTCATCGCGCCAGATCAGGCCAAAGCCGCTGATCGGCTGGACCAGCCCCGGTGGCGGGGTCTCCAGGACCCGATTGTCGGGTGACGCGTTCGGTTTGAGGACCAATGTGCCCAGTTCAATGAAGCTCATCCGAGAATCGGTCGGGAGGGCGCCGGCGTTGAAGAGCAGGTAGTATCGGTCAGTGACGCTGATCCAGAGCATCTGGCCGCGCTCGAACCGTTGCAGGGCACCCGACGAGGTCGTTGCCGCGGCCTCCGGGCATCCGACCGGGGCCGGGGTGAAAAACCAGGCGCTGGAGCATGGCGTCGCGCTGGCCGTCGCCGTGGCGGTCGCGGTCGGTGTGGCTGTGGGCTCGGTCGGCGTTGGCGTACGGGTTGTCGGCACGCGGGTAGGAGGCGCCGGGGTGCGGATCGCGGTCGGGATGCACAGATCCTGGCCGGTGAAGATCAGGCTCGGGCTGCTCAGGCCGTTGGCAACGGCGATCTCGTTCCAGTCGGCGCCATACGCCTGGCCGATGTCCATCAAGGTCTCGCCCGCCCGAACCAGGTGCCGAGCGGCGCACCGTACGCTCGGTGCGGTGGCGCTGGCCGTGGAGGTGTGGTCCTCTGTAGGCTCTGGTCCGGCCGCGGCCGTCGCCGTGATCGGTTCCAGTGTGGTGGTAGCCGAACGCATCATCGCCGGTGCGGCGCCTGTGGTCGCAATCATGCCGACCGGCGCGCTTGTCGGCTCCAGGCCGATCTCGATCGTGCCGCAGCCAACAAGCGCCAGCGACAGAAGTAAATGGAGCAGGCGTCGCAGAATCATTGGGCCGAAGCCATTCAGGATGGTTGCAGAAACCGTTCGAGCGGCGGTCGGGGAAGGGCAGCCTCCCCCGACCGCCGATGGTGAATGATAGACGAACCCTCAGTCGTGCCAGTTCCAGGTGTCGTCGATCAACACCTTGCGTCCGTCCGGCAGCGTCACCGAGAGCGGTTTGGGGCCGCGTGTCACGATCGTGGCCTGATAGCTTTGCTCAGGCCCCGTTGGCCAGCCCAGCGCCCGCCGCACGTAGGTCTCGCTGGCCCAGACCCGGCCGAAGCCGTTGATGGGGCAGATCATGCCCGGGGCCAGATCGGTGCAGACATTGTCCGGCAGCCACTCGTAGCTGCTCTGCGGGAACTGGCCCACGCCGAGCCCGAAGACGTAGATCAGGCCGGTGTCCTGCCGCCAGACCATGAACCCCTGCGCATACGGCTGGTAGGCGGCCTGGGTGGTGACGCTGGTCGGTCGGTCGAGCACGGCGATGGTGAGGCCGGCTGAGGCCCGCGTCGTCCATTGTTTGGTCGGTGTCGTGGCCGTCAGTTCGGCAGCCTGCACGATCAGGCGCATCTCCGAGGTCAGCATCGTCGGCACGGTTGTCGTGACGGCGCCCTCAACCGGCAGGCCCTCCCAGCGGCGCACGACGACATTCGTCTCGCCATCCCAGATCGTCAGAAGCGCATAGGGCGTGCCCTCGATCTTCCAGGTGATCGTCAACGTGTCACCGACCTGTAGCGGCCCGGGTGGGGCCGAGAACGCCACGATGCGTGAGACCGGCTCGGGCGGGAAGGGGACCGGGTTGCCTGTACCGGTGACCATCCAACCGGTGCCCGTATTCACTGCGACCAGCCCACCTGGCAGCGTGAAGCTCACGGCCGCGCCGGCGATGGTGCGCACCCAGGGCGAGTAGCTGAGCTCTGTGCTGGTCGCCCATCCCAGACGGCGCTTGAGGTCGCCAAAGTTGTTCCACACGCGATTGAAACCCATGATAGGCGCTACAAAGCCAGGCGGTGCCGTGACCGGTTGAACGCCCAACCGCCCATACTGGGCCGAGGCGTAGCTCTGAAAGCTGCCTCGGCCACCGGTCTGCGTGTCGCCCACGTAGGCCCAGATCTCGCCGGTGTCAGCGCGCCACAACATGAAGCCGCTCTGGTACGCCTGGAAGGTCGCCGGCACACGTTGATCTTGCGGCGTCGGACCGGGAACCGGCGCCGGTCCGCCGCGCGGGCCACCGCCCGGCACGCGCAGCCGTTGTCCGACGATGATGCGGTTGACGTTGGTCAGGCAGTTCCCGCCGGCCAGCACGGGCACGGTGGTCTGATAGCGCTGAGCGATCCGCGACAATGTGTCGCCGCGCACGACGACGTAGATCCCCCAGTCGGATCGCGGCTGGCATTGGGCGGCGGCCGGGGTGATCGCGCCCGGGATCATCAGGGCCAGCCACAGGCTTAGCGCGGCGCGCACAATCCAGGCAAGCTGGGTGTTCATGGAGCCCTCCCACAACAGACCGGGTGATCTCGGAGTGTCGCCGTTCAGCGACCGTGGACCGGTTGTCGTTCTCCGATCCTGGCAGGGAAAGGTGGCAGGGTTGTGGCGGGGATGTCACCGATTGGTGACGCAGGTCACGGCTAAGGCGAAGCGGTCGCGGGCAGACGCAGGGTGAAGACGGTGCCCTTACCAACCTGGCTGAGGACGCTGAGCTTGCCGCCGTGGCGGTCGACAATGGCGCGGCAGAGCGCGAGCCCCAGACCGCTGCCCGGGATGCTGCGGGCGCCCGCGCCCCGGTAGAGTTCTTCCCACAGATGCGGCTGCTCGTCGACCGGGATGCCCGGCCCGGTGTCGGCGACCTCGATGATGACGGCGCCGCCGTCCTCGCGCGCCCGGATCTCGATGCGAGCGCCGGGCGCCGTGAACTTGAGCGCGTTGTCGAGCAGGTTGAGCGTTGCCAGCAGCAACAGGTCGAAGTCGCCGTGCACGGCCGGCACCGGCCAGGGTGCCTGCGGCACGCTGACGACCACGGTCCGCTCTGCGAATTCGGGGCGCTCGCGGACGGCGCCCACCACGGTCTCGAGCAGTTCGTCGATCTGAACCGCGCCGAACTCGAGCGGCCGGCTTTCGAGCTCGGCCAGTTTACGCAGGTCCGTCGTAAGGCGACTGATGCGCCGAACCTGCGACTCGACGCTGACGAGCGCCGGCCCCTGGGCCGGCTCGGGCAGATTGGCCAGCCCGGCGCGGATCGCGGTCAGGGGGTTTTTGAGTTCGTGATCCAACCGCTCGAGGAAGCGGCGGCGGTCTGCGGCGCCGGCTTTGTGGGCCGCAGCCTCGGCCCGGTGGGCGCGCCGGGCTCCAACCCAGGCCAGCCAGACGAGGCTCACCAACCACAGGCTGAGCCCGACGCCGGCGACGAAGGCGAAGGCGCTGGCCTCGCCGCGCATATACAGACCGGGGTTGGGGAGAAAGCCGGCGACCGCCAGCGCACCCCAGAGCAACGCGATCACAAGCGGCGTCAGGGCCAACCCGATCAGCAACGCCAGGTCTCGGCGGTTCATGACTCGCGGCGCACCCTCACGCCGTAGAAAGCGCTCATCCGCCGCGCACCGGTGCGATGAAGCGATAGCCCTGGCCCGAGACCGTCTCGATGTACGTCGGGTGGGTGGGATCGTCGTGCAGCGCGCGTCGCAGTTCGGCCATGCGTGTATCGACCGTTCGAGTGCCGGTTGGATAATCCCAGCCCCACACGGCATCCAGCAACCGCTCGCGGCTGATCAGCTCGTCGGGGTGGGTCATCAGATATTCGAGCAGCGTGACAGCTTTGGGCGTCAACTGCAGCTCGACCTGTTCGAGCCGAACCCGGCGCGACGCCCGCTCGAAGCTCAGCGGCCCGGTGACAAGCCGGGCGGCGGCGCTCAGCGGTGGTTGGCCTGGGCGGGCACGGCGCAGCACGGCGCGGACGCGGGCGATCAATTCGTGTGGATCGAAAGGCTTGTTGAGGTAATCGTCGGCGCCCTCTTCGAGGGCCATAGCGCGTTCCGACGATTCGCCGACGCGGGTGAGCAGCACCACCGGGGTCCAGTCGCCGGCCCGCCGCAGCCGGCGCAGAGCTTCGCGCCCATCGAGGCGCGGCATCAGCACATCCATGACGATCGCATCCGGCGGGTGGGCGCCGATGCGATCCAGCGCCTCCTGGCCGTCTGCAGCCGTCTCGACTTCAAACCCCGAGCGGGTCAACAGCGGGGCGAGGTTGGCCGTGATGTCGGCCTCGTCGTCGACCAGCAGCACCAACGGCCGATCGGTCGTCATGGTCAGCGCAGCAGGTTCGACGCCATGAACCAGACGTTGGCCGGGCGCTCGGCGAGCCGTCGCATGAAGTACGGGTACCAGTGCGTGCCGTACGGCACATAGGCGCGCACGGCGTAGCCCTCGCGCGCCATTTCCTCCTGGAGATCGCGGCGGATGCCGTACAGCATCTGAATCTCAAACCTGTCGCGCGCGATCCCGCTGCGCTCGGCGTGGCGCTTTATGGCGTGCAACATGGCGACGTCGTGAGTCGCCAGGGCCGCCAACGCCGGTCGACGACCGCCCGGGTCGGCCGGTTGATGGGCGGCCGAAGCGTCCATCAGCTGGCGGGTCAGCTTGATGAAACTCAGATCGACGTCGCGCTTCTCGGGGAAGGCGACATCGGCCGGCTCTTGATAAGCGCCCTTACACAGGCGCACCGGCACACCCGCCGCCGTGACAGCCGCCAGATCGGCCTCCGTGCGGAAGAGGTACGCCTGCAGCACGATGCCGACGTTGTCGAACTCCTGCCGCAGATCGCGCAGCACCCCGAGGGTGATATCGGTGTGGGCGCTATCTTCCATGTCCACGCGCACGAAGTTGCCGCGCTCGCGGGCGCGCGCTACCAGTTGGCGCACGTTCTCGAGACAGAAATCGCGGTCGATATCCAGGCCGAACTGGGTGAGCTTGATCGAGACGTTGGCACGCGCGCCCGCCCGATCGATGGCGTCGATCGCGCGCAGGTATTCATCCCGCGCCGTTTCGGCGGCGCCGCGCTCGGAGACTGACTCACCCAGGCAGTCGAGGGTGGCGTTGATGCCGGCCGCGTTCAGTTTGCGGATGGCCTCCAGCGCCTGATCCAGGGTCTCGCCGGCGATGAAGCGCCGGGCCATGTTCCGTGAGATCGGCGCGCGCGTAATCGTGTCTTGCGCCCAGCGCACGTGCGAGAGCGAGATAAACAGCGAGCGAAACATGGTGTGCGCTACCCCCGGTTGATGGAAGGGATCGGCGGGCGGCGGAGCGCAGCCGCGATCCGGCGCCCGCCGAACGAAGTCAATCCCCGAAGCTCATGCCCATGTCGCGGGCGGTCAACATTGTGTCGGAGTCGATCGGCACGGTCTTCATGCGGCTACAGGCGGCCTCGAGCGGCACGTAGCTGACGGTCGGCGGCGTGAGCGAGACCATGACGCCGCGCTGGCCTTCCTCGAGCGCTCGGATAGCGGCGGCTCCGAAGCGCAGACCGACCAGGCGATCGAAGGCGGTCGGCGAGCCGCCGCGCAACAGGTGGCCGAGCACGACCACGCGGGTTTCCTTGCCCGTGATCTCCTCGAGCTCATGCGCGACCTTTTCGCCGATGCCACCCAGGCGTTCGGCCTGGCCGACCGATTTGCCCCTGACCGTGACGTTGCCGTCGACCGGCTTGGCGCCCTCGGCCACCACCACGATCGAGAACAGCCGGCCCGCCGATTGGCGCTCGCGGATCTTCTGCGCGACCTTGTTGATGTCGTACGGGATCTCGGGGATGAGCACGACGTCGGCGGCGCTGGCGACACCGGCGTTGAGCGCGATCCAGCCGGCATAACGGCCCATCACCTCGACGACCATGATGCGGCCGTGCGAGGCGGCGGTGCTGTTGAGCCGGTCGATGCATTCAGTCGCAAAAGCCACGGCGGTGTCGAAACCGAAGGTCGCTTCGGTCTTGTCGAGGTCGTTGTCGATCGTCTTGGGGACGCCGACGACCCACAGGCCCTTGCGATGCAGGTGGTCGGCCAGCGTCAGCGAGCCGTCGCCGCCGATGGTCACCAGCGCATCGATGTCGTGCATGCGGAAGCGCGCGATCAGTTCGTCGGTGCGATCCTCATCGCGGTACGAGCCATCGGCCTGCGGCACCGGGAAGCGCATCGGGTTGCCGCGGTTGGTCGTGCCGATGATGGTGCCGCCGGTGTGCGTGATCCCGCGCACGGTCGTCCGGTCGAGCCGAATCAGGCCGCCGTCGATATAGCGCTCGGGAAACATCAAGCCGTTGAAGCCGTCGCGAATGCCGACGACGTCCCAGCCACGGGCGCGGGCGGCGATCGTGGCAGCGCGGATCACGGCATTCAGGCCCGGTGCATCGCCGCCGCCCGTGGACAGCGCGATACGACGAATAGTCGGTGTGGAAGACATGCGGAATTTCCTCGTTCCTCGGTTTTATTCCCCACCATTATATGCGCTCTGTGAATCGGGCCACGACCCGTCGGGGCCATTTTCCTGGCCGCGGAATTGGAGACCCGTATAATCGCGTTTGTCATGCCCGCCTCAACCGCCCTTGACGCGTTTCTGGCGACTCTGCCCAGGGTCGACGGGTACTGGTCGCTTGACGATCCCGAACCACGTCGCGCCTGGGAGGCCCAGCAATGGCGCCGCCGCGCCCGCGAAAACCGGCTGTACAGCGACCCGCTGGCGCTCAAGCTGCCCGAGGTCGCGAGCGATCATCCCCTGGCGCGCGAGTGGGGCGAACGGGCGGACACGTTCCACCGGTTGGCCACGCATCTCTCGCGGCTGTGGCGTTCGCTCGTGATCCTGGACGTCGGCTGCGGTTGCGGCTGGCTGGCTCACCAATTGGCCGCGGTGCGCGGCCATTACAAAGTCTATGGGCTGGATCAGGATCGCCGCGAACTCAAGTTCGCCAGTCGCGTTTTCCTGCATCAGACCCGGCTCCGCTTTCTGTGCGGCGACGCCCTGACGGCGCCCCTGCCGCCGCGCTGCGCGGACATCGTCATCCTGGCGGCGACGCTCGAGCATGTCGCTGATCCCGCGCGGCTGCTGGCTCGCTGCGTCGATTGGTTGGCCCCGAACGGTGAGATCCACATTGTGGATAGCCCCATCGTTGGCCAGGGCCGCCCGGTGTCTGCGGGACCCGCCCTGGCCTGGGAGGTCCTCGCGCCGTACCGCCCCGAGGTGTTATATGAGCCGCGGGCCTGGGGCAACCGCCTGGCGGCCTGGTGGTGGGGTGAGATCCCGCGGACCCGGTACCCGTGGCTGAGGATCACCGGGCCGGCCGCGTGAAGGCTACCGCGTGGCGAAGTGCTCGAGCAGCAGGGCTGCGACCTCATCCGGCCGCTCATCCGGCAGCCAGTGGGTGTTCTCGGGGAAGCGCACCAACCGGCCGTTGGGGACGTGACGCATCCCGTCCACCGCTACGCGCACATCCAGCGCCACATCTTTTTCACCGAATAGCACCAGGGTTGGGGCTTCGATCGAGCGTGTGTACGGTTCGAGTTGACGGCGCGCGATCTGCGCCGGCACGGCGCGATACCAACCCAACATGGCGCGCAGGGCGCCGGGCTTGGCCCAGGCGGACACGTAGCGCTTCAGATCGTCGTCCGTAAACGTGCCGGGCAGGGAGGTCGTCGTCAGCGCCCGCTTCAGGCCAAGAAACTGGTTGGCCGATAGCGCGGCCTCGGGCAGACGCGGGATCTGGATCACGCCGATGTAGTAGCTCTTCCCGATTTGGGTGAGGTTACCGCTCAGGCCGGCTGCCAGAAAGGCCTTGAGGTGCGGAAGGTTGATCACGCCCAGTCGATCGACGCGCTCGGGGAAAGCGCTGGCGACGGCCCAGGCGACTGCGCCGCCCCAGTCGTGGCCGACGAGGTGGGCGCGTTCGCGGCCCTGTGACCGAATCAGGGCAACCACATCCCGCGTCAGCGCCGCGAACGTAAATGGGCCGGTCTTGCTCGACAGGTTGTAACCGCGCTGGTCCGGCGCCAGGACGAAAAAGCCGGCGTCGGCCAGTTTTGGCGCGATCCGATGCCAGCTGTACCAGAACTGCGGGAAACCGTGCAACAGCACAACCAGGGGGCCGTCCGAAGGGCCGGTCGTGGCGCAGTGCAGGCGGGCACCGGGAATGTCGATGTAGCGGAACTGTATGTCAGCCATAGCCTGATGATACTCCCGTCGACCGGGCGGCGATTGTGATATTTTTCTCATGAGACGCTTTCCTGGGAGATCAGGAGCGCGGTGCTATACTCGCCGCCGTTAAAGGAGAAATGCCTGTATGCCCGAAATTGTCTACGATATCGTGTTGTTTCTGCACTCCATCCTGCGTTACGTGATCGTCCTGGCAGCGCTGGGGGCGGTCGTGCTGGCGTTCCGAGGCTGGTTCACGCGCCAGGCCTTCACGGCCCTGGATGAACGCTTGGGGATGATCTTCACGTCGAGCATGCACCTGCAGCTGCTGATCGGCCTGCTGCTCTACGCGGTGTTCAGCCCTTTGACGCAGGCTGCGTTCATGAACATGGGCGCGGCGATGACCTCGGCGCCGCTGCGCTTCTATGCCGTTGAGCACATCGCGATGATGATCCTGGCCGTCATTGTGGCCACGGTCGGGCGGGTGTTGTCGCGGCGCGCCAAAGACGATGCGGCCAAGCATCGCATGGCCGCGATCTTCTACACGATTGCGATCATCCTGGTCTTCGTGTCGATCCCGTGGCCGTGGGCGGCCGAAGGGGCAGCACGCCCGCTCAACCCGTTCCATATGTTCACCGGGGACTGAGCCGGCCCGCACCCCATGACGAACTCGCTGGCTATCCGGATCTCGATCGGCGCGGTGCTGACGATTCTGGCGGGCGTGATAACAGCGCATTTAGTGGCGCGGCCCGCTTTGCCGAGTGCCTATGTCGATGGGCTCCCGAATCAGCGACCGCTGGTGATCGGGCACGCCGATGACTCCGGGCTCGGCCTGGTTCCGGGGAACACGCTGGCGCACCTCGAGCGCATGGCGGAGCTCGGCGTCGATGTGCTCGATATCGACCTGCATGCTTCACGCGACGGTGTCGTCGTGTTGATCCACGACGACACCGTCGATCGGACGACCGACGGCTCTGGCCGGGTCAGCGATCTGACCCTGGCGGAGCTCGAGACCCTCGACGCCGGGTACGACTGGACGACCGACGACGGCGCCACGTATCCCTTCCGCGGCCAGGGTCTGCGCATCGCCACATTGGCCGAGGTCCTCGAGCGCTTCCCCGATTGGCCGATCGTGATGGAGCTCAAGCAGGAGCAGCCGTCGATGGCTCAGGCGCTGTGCGACACGCTGCGAGACCAGGGGGCCACGGCTCGCGTGATCGTGCCCTCCAGCCGCGAAAAGGCCTTGGCCGAATTCCGCGCGCTCTGCCCGGAGGTTGCCACGGCGGCCGGCACGGGAGACGTCACACTCAGTGTGGTCCTGAGCGCGCTCGGTCTGGGCGGCACGCTGTCGCCGGCCTACCCGGTGGCCCAGGTGCCGGTTGCCAGCGGCGGGATCCCGGTCGTCACGCCGGGTTGGGTCACAGCCATGCAGGCGCGCGGCGTGCGTGTCGACGTGTGGACCATCGACGATCCGGGCGAAATGCAACGCCTGATCGACCTCGGCGTGGATGGTATCTTCACTAATCGTCCGGATGTGCTGCTGGACCTGCTCGGTCGTTGAGCTGCGTTGCGCAGCGCGACGGGCTACGGCTGGATCCGCACCCCATGGGGCTCGAGCATAGCGCGGGCGACGACATAGCGCTGGATCTCGTCGGTTCCGCCCAGTAATCTGAAGGCGCGCACGTCTCGGTAGATCCGGGCGATCGGCTGAGACTCGCTGAAGCCAGCACCGCCATGCACCTGCAGCATGCGGTCGCTCACTTCATTCGCCACGCGCGCGCCGAAGGCCTTGGCCTGTGCGGCCGCCAGGCCGAAGGGCTGGCCCTGGTCCGCGAGCCAGGCCGCCCGATACACCAGCCCGCGCAGCGCCTCGACGTCCATCTGGCTCTCCGCCAGATGGGTCTGCACCGCCTGCTTGTACCCGATCTGCGCCCCGAACTGGCGCCGGCTGCCGGCGTACTCGGCGCCCAACGCGACGGCGCCAGCGGCTGCGCCGAGGGCGGCCGCCGCCAGGGCCACCCGCACGCGATCGAAGGCGCGCAAGATGATCGGCCAGCCATCGCCCAGCTTTCCGAGCAAGGCGTCCGGTGGGACGATCACGTTGTCGAAAGAAACGGTACGGATGTCGACGCTCCGCAGGCCGAGGGTCGGCTCGCGCGGGCCGAGCGTCAGGCCGGGCGTACCCGCCTCAAGCACAAGCGCCGTGATCGCGCGATGACGCTGCGTCAGGTCATGGCTGGCGAACACCACGAAGGCTTCGGCCAGGCCCGCGTTACTGACCCAGCTCTTGACGCCGTTTAGGATCAGGCGATCGTCGCGGTGTGAGAGCGTCGCCGTCAGCCCGCCCGGGTCGGATCCAGCGTTGGGTTCTGTCAGCGCGAAGGCGCCCAGCGCGCCGCCGCTGGCCAGCAGGCGCATCCAGCGTTGGCGTTGCGCGTCATCACCGGCTTCGTACACCGACATGGAGGCGAGGCAGGTGTGGATCGCCAGCGAGATCGCAGTGGAGACGCAGGCGTTGGCGATCTGTTCGACGATCAAGGCGAGATCTAGATAGCCAAGCCCGCTGCCGCCGAGTGTCGTCGGCCAGAGGGCGCCCATCCAGCCCTGCTCGGCCAGGCAGATGTAAACCCCTCGGTCCGGCGACTCGGCGCGGTCGCGGCCGGCAGCGCCCGGCGCGACCTCACGGAGCGCGACGTCGCGTGCGCGGCCTTGAAGTTCAAGCTGGTTCCGGCTGAGCGAAAGGTCCATGGGCCGACCGAGGCCGTGTTTGCTCCAGATGAAGAGGTTAACCCGCGCCGCTGTCGCGAAGCCGCTTGAGCTCAGCCTCGAGCTTGGCCTTTTCGTCCTTGAGATGGTCGATCTCAACCTGCAAGGCGGCCCGCGGTTTGGGCGCAGCGTCCTGTCCCCAGACCTTGATGCCGCTGCTATCGGCCGGATGCAGGCGACGACCCAGCAGCACGTAATACGCCGCGCCCAGGGCCAGCCCGGCCCCGGTTCCGGTGAAGGCCTCCGGCCACGAGGCCGAGATCGCGGCCCACAACACGGTCAGCATCAGGACGGGCAGCCACACAAAGAGCACGGCCACGAACCAGCGATTGCGCTCGATCCGCACCTGCAGGACCGCGCAGATCAACCAGGCCAGGGCTAGGGCGACGATATTCCCGACGTTCATGAAACAGAGTGTATCAGCGTTTTCTGCACCGCAGGGCGCACACGACAGCGCCATCAGGGCTATCACACCCTACGGCTCAGCCAACAGGGAGTTGGGCGAAAACCGAGGGGGGGGGCGGGGGGGGGGGGGGGGCCCCACCCCACGCACCCCCC
>JAEURK010000259.1 GCA_016789175.1 Anaerolineales bacterium | reverse complement strand
GGCGCAACCGGTCAGTTGATTTGCCTCGATATTCAACGGGATATGCTTCAGACCCTCCAGCGCCATCTCCGCGAAGCCGGGGCGACCTCCCTCAACCTACTTCAAGGCGATGCCTGTCGCCTCCCCCTTCAACCGCGTTCTCTGGATCATGTCTTCCTGATAACTGTGTTAGGGGAACTTCCCGACCGGCCTGGCGCGCTCTGGGAAATCCGCAGGGTACTCAAGCGCGAAGGGAGGCTGTCGATTTCGGAACAGTTTCCGGACCCCGATTTCATCACCCTCGGCGCGCTCCGACGCGAGCTCTCACAAGCCGGGTTCGTTGAAGAACGCAGCCATGGGCGTCTGGCTTATACCTCCACGTGGCGGGTCGGGTCGGTCGCCATAGACTCCTTGTAACCCGCGCTTGCCGTGGACAGGCTTCGCTTTGGAAAACGGCGGTGCCTGGATCCGAGTCTGCTCGCGGCTGATCGGACGCCGGCCCTGCGTGAAGCGGTCGAGCCAGTTGGCCGGGAGGGTTGGCGCCGATGCCCGTCAGGGGCGGGCGGCCTTGATCAACGGCGCTTTCCCGGAAGTCGCCTGTGGGATGCGCCCCACGACCTGGACGATGATCTGGGGAGGGCGAATGCCCTCTTGCCGCAAGCTTTGCCCGAGACGGTCGGCCACGCTGGCCTGGAGCGCTGGGTCTTGGGTGCCGCTCAGCAGAACGGTCAGGGTCTCATCCTGCCCCTGGATGACTTGCCAGCCGCTCACCGGCAGGATATCCATGACCCGATTAAACACCAGCGGACGCACGGGACGTCGTCCGCCGGCGAAGGTCTCCATGAACAGCGTGTCCTCCACCCTCCCTTGCACCCCACCCAAAATGCCGAAGGCGAGACCGCAGGCGTCGGAGTCGGGTGCCACCTGGACGCTGTCATCGAGCGCATAGCGAATGAGCGGCTGAGTCTGGCTGAAGAGCGGCGTGACCAGCAGCCGAGCCCCAAATGTGCCGGCCGGCACGGGGCGGTTGTGTTCATCGACTGCCTCCACCACCACCAGGTCGTCAAAAAAGTGCAGGCGACGACAGCCGACGCGTTCCGCCGCGATCTCCGCCGTTTCGGTCGCGCCATATTGATTGAAAGGTTCGACGCCCCATGCAGCGTGGATCCGCCGCCGGGTTTCTTCTGTCAGCACTTCTGAACTGGTGAAGATCACCTCGGGCGCGATCTGGAGCCGATGGGCCAGTTGCTCGCCGGCAAGCAGACGCGCCATGGAGGCATACGTGATCAGGAGCTGTGGTTTCCAGACATTGAGACGCGCCACAAGGCTTTCCAGAGGGTCGCTGGCCGCTAGCCGAAGCGACGGCGTCCACCAGGTTTGAGCCGTCGCCGCCACCTGCGACGAAACATGCCAGGGGCTGATCGACGCTACCGTCGCCATGCGTCGGCGACGCAGCAGATTGATCGTCGCGCCCGACCACTCCTGGCCGCGGGCGAAAGACGCCATGATCGTGAGCCATTCGGTCGGCGAGTAGAGGAAATAACCAGGCTGACCGCTGCTGCCCGACGTGGCGGTGACGCGGTAGCGCTCATGGAAGCGCGCGCTGGGGCCACCCGCCACCACAAAGGTCCTCACATCGCTAAGGCGCACGTCTCGATCGGTCACGACGTCGTCGAAGCGTTCCATCAACATCGCCTTGGTCAGGACCGGCAGTTCGTGCAGCGGTCGATCCTGGAGGCCGCGATGAAAGTCCTGATAGAACGGCGAATGCGCGTAAGCGTGCGCCCGTAGCTGAGCGAGTTTGGCGCGTTGATGTGCTTCAATCTGCGACCGCGACCAGCGTTCATGCGATCGCCATTCACGCAGGGTCCTGAGCAAACGCAGTGTCTCGATCGGCGTCATGGTGAATACCCTTCCTCACCCTAGCGCAGTGTCCCAGCCTCACGCTACCGCCGTTCAGCGGACGCGACATCCGCCAACTGGCTCAGTCGGACCTTGATCGGCGTCGATTAGGCGAAACGGCCTGGGGCCGTTACGCCGCTTGGCGCTACCCCCGCCACTGCCGGTTCCTTACAGTGAGCGCAACACACCTGGCGCGCTATCCTCCGCGCTGGGTTTATGTTCTGAGGAGTTGTGTGACATGTCGAAACAGAAACGTCTGGGGCACCGCTCCGGGGCTCAACGCTCCCGGGTGCTGCGTGGGGTGGTCTTCGCATCCCTTTCGGTGGTGGTGCTCGGGCTGGCTGTCTATTGGCTGTTCCCGGCCTGGTTCCGCCCGGCGCTGCCGCCGCTGGCGGGCACCGTGATCGATGTAGCGGCTGACATGAGCGGTTTCGACCAGGACGTCATTCGAATTCGCACGGGTGAATCGGTGACCGTACGCCTGACTAGCCTGGATTCGACCATGCACACCGACGGCGGCGGCAAGCACCAGTGGGCGGTCGATGAACTCGGCGTCAGCGTGATCGCGCCCGCGCTGGGATCCAACACCGTCACGTTCACGGCTGACAAACCCGGCACGTACACGTTTTACTGCGACATTTGCTGTGGCGGACGCGCCAACCCCTCCATGCAGGGCACGCTGATCGTGGAGAGTTGAGCCGTGTTCAGCGTGCCACTTCGGCGCATTCTGGTCGTGTCCGCCCTGGGAACCGCAGCGGTCGGGGCAGTCGCGGTGGCCGGGTGGGGACACCCGGCCGCGCCCACCCAGGCGATGCAGGCGTATCTGCCCGCTATCACGTTGCCGGCGGTGGTGGTGGCGGGGCTGATTGACGGCATCAATCCGTGCGCGTTCACCGTCCTGTTGCTCTTCGTCACCGCCTTGCTCACGACCGTCCAGGCAGGCGACGCTGCCCAGTTGCGGAACGTGCGACTGCGGATGTTGGGCATGGGGGGCATCTACATCGCCGCCGTCTTTCTCACCTACCTGGCCTTAGGCGCCGGGCTGCTGGCGTCCTTCAATGCGGTGGCGCGCCAACACTGGCCCGCGCGGTTGGGGGCCTTGGCGGCCATTCTCTTTGGGCTGTGGATGTTGAAGGACTACTTTCTCCCGGACTGGGGCTGGCGCCTGCAGGCCCCCGCCCGGGTGGGCGAGCTGGCGCGTCAGACAGCCCGGCGTGCCACTGTGCCGGCCCTTGTCAGCGGCGGGTTTTTGATTGGGTTATGCACGGTGCCGTGCAGCGGCGCGGTGTACCTGGGGGTGCTCAGCCTGCTGGCGCTGCAACCGACCGCGTGGTTGGGCTACGGCTATCTCGTGCTCTACAACGTGGTCTTTATCCTGCCGCTGGTCGGGGTCCTGTTGTTGGCGTCCGCCCGCCCGGCTCTCAACCGCCTGGCGCACTGGAACCTCCATCACAAGGAGTGGGTGCGGTTGGCGATGGCCGGCGGCGTGGTGGCGATGGGCCTCTTGATCCTGGCCACTGTGTGAGCCCCCCGTGGAGGACGCCCGTGCGGGGCGAGCGGGTGGACCATGCCTGCCTGGTGGACCCTGATGGAGGCCAGGTCAGTCCGCCAAACGGCGGATCGGGTTAACGCCAAAGCGCGCTATGCGCCCGAGCTGCGATGCCGTAAGGTAGGTCTCAAATGAAGTCCGCTGACCTCTTCGCGCCCGTGGCTCCGCCGTCGTGGCTGGTTCCGCTCAGCGTCGGCGTCCTGGGCAGCCTGATCTTGACGGCCGTTTACGTGGGGCTGGTGGCCCTGGCGGAGTCGCCGGCGCGAGCCCTGGAACAGTGGTGGGACGAGCGCGCCTTCAATGTGCCGATTGTGCTGGGCTTTGGCCTTCAGTTGGGGCTTTACACCGTGCTTCGACGGGGACGGTCCGTGGCTCGCGCTGCCGGGGGGTCAGTCGGCGCGGCGCCGGCCGCCAGCGGCAGCGCCTCCACGCTGGCGATGGTCGCCTGCTGCGCGCATCGCGTCGCTGATCTCTTGCCGATCGTCGGCGTCGGCGCGGCGGCGACACTTCTGGCGAGTTGGAAGGAGCCACTCCTCTGGCTGGCCGTGTTCAGCAATCTGGCTGGTGTGGTGGTCCTAGCCGTCACCCTATACCGTCGACGGCGCGCGCTGCGACCCGCCGGCATGGCTTGATCAGGAGGCAATAGGATGAAGATATGGCGTCAGCTGGCGGCCGGAGTCTGGGTTATCGCCCTGGTAGGCTGTGCCTCGGCTCCTCCATCGCTTTCCGCAACGCCCGCTGCCCGCGCCCCGTCAGCGACGGGCGACTCCACTCTGACCCGGACAGATGCACAGGGCGCGGTGAGTGTTGCGGTTACGCCGCTCAGTCTCGATCCAGCCTCCACTACTCTGGATTTCACCGTGGCCTTGAGCACGCATTCCGTCGACCTCTCCTGGGATTTGGCATCGCAGGCGACACTTAGCACGGATACAGGGCTGCAGGTCGCGGGCGCCTCCTGGCCCGTCAGCTCTGGACATCATGTCGAGGGGACGCTTTCTTTCCCGCCCCGCACGGCCGACGGTCGTGCGCTCCTTGAGGGCGCGCGAACGCTCACGTTGACCCTCCGAGACACCGATGTGGCTGCGCGGACGTTTGTCTGGGATCTGGCTCCATAAGGACCCACCTTGGTCGGCTCAGAAGCCGCCTTGGCCCGGGCTGCCGGGTGTCTGCACGCCGTGAATGCGCACGCACGCGAAAGGAATGAAAGATGTCAAAGAAACACATCGCCTTGATGCTCATCTGCTGCCTGGTGCCGTTGGTCGGGTATGTCGCGATCCTGTACTTCGCTATCCCGGTCGACCGCGCGGTCCTGGTCGGCTTGGCGCTCTTTTGCCCGCTTTCGCATCTGATCATGATGCGCTTCATGCGCCATGACCACGCAGAGACGCCGACGCCGTCGCCACAGTCCATCACCCATCCGCATTGATCGAGCGGACGACCGCGTACCGAGGGTAGAGGCGATCGCCGGCCTCGCCTAAGGGACACAGGCATAACTCGAAAGTCGCTGGCACGGTGTCACCCTCAAGCTTTTCCTCCGCGTCCGACACCCCCGGAAAACTCCATCCGCCCGGGTCACGGCCCATCCGGTGGGGGTGGGTGGTCGCTGCCCTCAGCGCGCTGGCCTTGTTGACCCTCGTGGGAATACGCCTTTGGGCCGTGAACCTTGGCCCGGCCGCCTCCGGCCCGGCTCCGGACTTCCCACTCACCACCTTTGAGGGCCAGACGATCCACCTGGCCGATTTTCGTGGCAAGGTTGTCGTGCTGAACATCTGGGCCAGCTGGTGCGTTCCCTGCCGCGATGAAGCCCCGGTCCTAGAAGCGATCTGGCGCGAGTACAAGGACCGCGGAGTGGTATTCATCGGTGTCGACTACGCCGACACGGAGCGAGAGGCGCGCGCCTTCATCGCCGAGTTCGGCGTGACCTATCCCAACGGGCCGGACCTCGGAACGCGCATCTACACCCAGTATCGTGCCCGCGGGGTCCCCGAGACGTACTTTGTGGGCAAGGACGGTCGATTGCACGACCCCTACATCGGCCCCCTGACCGAAACGGAACTCCGGACGCGCCTCGAGGCGTTGACACAGGAACCTTGACCGCCCCACGCCTTGAACGGACTTCGGATTGTTAACGGAGCCGGGCAGGCCCCGCAGAGACTTGAGGCTTTGACACCCATCATTTGATGGAGCAGGATCACGACACAGTGAGGTCCCATGGCAACGACATCTCCTCCCCTCCGCGTGATCCTCGCCGATGACCATTCTGTCGTCCGGCGGGGCATCCGACAATTTCTGGAGACAGCCGCCGACATCGCCGTCGTGGCCGAGGCTTCGGACGGGCCGGAAGCGATCCGGCTGATCCGCGAACACACGCCCGACGTCGCAGTGCTCGATATCCAGATGCCCGGTCAAAGCGGCATCGAGGTCACGCGCGCCATCCGCGCCGAGCGCCTGCCGGTGGGTGTGCTCATCCTCACCGCCTTCGACGATCCACCATACGTCAAAGCCGTGCTCGAGGCCGGCGCCAATGGCTATGTGCTGAAGACCGCCGATGCGCGCGAAATCGTGGAGGCGGTTCAGGCTGTTCACGAGGGACAATACGTGCTGCACCCCGCCGTGGCGCTCAAGCTGATAGAGCAAGTGCTCACGCTCCAGCCCGGCACAGTGACCGAATCGCTGACCGAGCGCGAACTGGATGTTCTGCGTCTGGCCGCCCGAGGTCACACCAACAAGGCGATCGGGGTCGAGCTCTCCATCAGCGACCGCACCGTGCAGGGACACTTGGCGAAAATCTACGACAAGCTGAACGTCGCCAGCCGCACCGAGGCCGTGATGCACGCGGTCGCGCTCGGCTGGATCCCGCCGGGAGCGATGCGCGAATGACCCGGCGCGAGACCTCAGCGCATGGCTTACTACGGTCAAGTTCTGTGTGGCGATGGTTGGTGGCCCGGCAGTTCGGCCTCACCCAACAAATGTTGGTCTTCATTATCCTGCCGCTTGCGGCTGTGCTGATCGCCGTGCCGATCACCAGCCTCGCCTGGCATGCGCAACTCATGCGTGCGCTCGTGGGCGAACGCGATGAGCGCGCGGCTCGAGCCGCCTCAGCAGCGATCACGGAACAACTCCTTCACCGTGCCGCGTCGGTGCGCGGCCTCGCGTTGCATGTGGCCGATGCCGCCACACCCGAGCAAACGCTCGCGGAGTACGCCTATCTGCTTCCTAACTTTGAGGGGGGTCTGGCACTCGTCACCGCTGAGGGAGATGTGCTCGCCTCGTCCACCCCGTCCGTGGCCTGGCAGTCGCGACCTGTCGCCGAGCTTCTTGACCGCAGCGTGGGCCAACGCGAACCGCAGTTCTCGGAGGCCTTTCTCGATCCGGCGACTGGTGAACACTTGTTGATGGTCGCCGCAACGGTCGATGACCGTCGCTTTGCGGTGGGTGCATTTGCGCCGGCCAGCCTGGCCCGGCGCACCGTTTTGGAAACCCTGGTCGCAGGCGATCAGGCCTTCGTCGTCATCGTCGATCCGAACTTGCTGGTCCTGTATCAGACAGGCCAGCCCCCATCCGAAACACAGATCGCCCTGCATCCCGGGGTGGCCGAGGCGCTGGGCGGCGAAAGCGGTGCCACCTATCGCGCCGTCGAGAGCAGTGAACACGTCGTCGCTTACAGCCCGGTTATGCCGGTGGGTTGGGCCTTGGTGCTGGAGGAACCGTGGGAAGCCGTGGAGAGCCCGCTAGTGCGCGGGACGCAGTTGGCGCCTCTGGTGTTAATCCCCGTCTTCGTCTTTGCGCTGGTGGTCATCGGGTTTGGTCTCTGGCAGGTGGTGCAGCCACTCCGCGTGCTGGAGCGGCAGGCGCGCGAGTTCGGCTGGGGACAGGCAAAGGCGCTCGAGCAGCCCGTGGGAGGCGTCGCCGAAATCCGACATCTGCAGGCTGAGCTGAGACGCATGGCCCAACGGCTTGCGGAGTCCCAACACAATCTTCGTGCCTTTCTCGGTGACCTGACGGCCGGGCAGGAGGACGAGCGGCGGCGGCTGGCCCGCGAGTTGCATGATGGGACCGTGCAATCCCTTGTCGCGTTTAATCAACGGGTGCATCTGGTGCAACTCGCGGTGAGCGAGGCGGCGCCACGCGCCGTCCAGCCGCTTGCTGAAGTGCGGGAGATGACGGCGACGCTGATTGAGGAAGTCCGTCGCGTCATCCGTGCCCTGCGCCCCATCTATCTTGAGGACCTCGGCCTGCTGCCGGCCATCGAGATGTTGGTCCGCGACCTCGGGCAGCAAACCGGCGTGCGGGCGATGTTTACGACCGAGAGGCCGGCCCGCCGCCTTCCACCCGCACACGAGATCACGATTTACCGCATCGTCCAGGAGGCGTTGAACAACGCGGCGCGGTACGCCCAAGCCAGGGTCGTCACCGTATCCGTCGCATTCACCGCCTCGGAGAGTGTCTTCCGCGTCGAGGATGACGGCCAGGGGTTTGACGCACCAGAGCGGGTGAGCGACCTCGCCGCCGCAGGCCACTATGGGCTTATGGGAATGCAGGAACGCGCTGATTTGATTGGAGCGCAGCTCACCATTCGATCTGCGCCGGAGGTCGGCACGACGGTGGAGTTGCGAGTTCCACTGTAGCCGCCTATTGGCCTGGCACGTGCGACCACAAACGCCCTCGACCGACGGCGGCGAGGTCCTTTCGTTCCCGTACGCAATACAGCGTGCGACTCCACACGCCATTCGACGGTTGTGTGGCAGGCTGCCCCGAACCTAAAGTCACAGTAGCCACACCGCACTCGCGTTCCGCTGCCGGCGCCTACGCCAGTGAGTTGGCCATCATCACCGGCGCGCCGCTAGGTGATCTGGGCGGCGCATCTCTTTCGGGACGGCGCGGAGTGTGACAGTGACGGTGGTGTTGCACTTGTTGCGCGTGCGGGTCACTGGAGTGTCCACGCGTTCGCGCGAGATCAATGGACTCGTCGGACTGGGCTCGCCGGCGGTGACGCTTGGCCTGGTGTTCACCGGCTCGATGTTGAAGTTCGATCAGGAAGGATTGGAGGCGCGGCCACCCAACCAGAAGGCGGCCGAGTGTATCGGCGGGCTGAGGCCTGGTTCTCAGCCGAGTTCGCGCGCAGTGCGCTGCTCCTCT
>JAEURK010000254.1 GCA_016789175.1 Anaerolineales bacterium | reverse complement strand
CGCCGGACCGGCGCGCCGGAGCGAATGAACGCATGAACCTTCTCGACCGCCTGCTCGGGCACGACACCTGGACGACGCATCAGCTGCTGACGGCCTGCCGGGCGCTGCCGGCTGACGCTTTGGACCGCGTCTTCGAGATCGATCACGGCTCGCTTCGACACACGTTTGAGCACCTGATCGCCAATATGGAGACCTGGACCGACCTGATGGCCGGGCGAGAGCCCAAGGACCGCGCCGGAACATCGATCGACGCGTTGCTGGCCCGGCTCAGCACGATCAGCCGGGAGTTTTCACAGTTGGCGCGCCGGATCGCGGTTGAGGGCCGCGAGGACGATTGTTTTTGGGACACACTCGATCAACCGCCGGTGCGCAAGACCTTTGGCGGCGGCATCGGGCACGTCCTGACCCACAACATGCACCACCGCGCCCAGATCATGTTCCTGATGGAGCGCCTCGGTCTGACCGATCACATCGAGGGCGACTTGCTGACCTGGGAATCGACCAGCTTTGGCTGGCGCTAAGGAGAATTGAATGCAGCAGATTTCGACGTTTTTGATGTTCACCGGCCAGGCCGAGGCCGCGCTCACGCTTTACACCTCGGTGTTTGCCAATTCGCGGATCCTGAGCCTGACCCGCTATGGCGCCGGCGAAGACGGCGCCGAGGGCAGCGTCAAACACGCCACGTTCTCGCTTAACGGACAGGCGTTTATGGCCATCGACAGCAATCCCGTGCATGCTTTCACGTTTACGCCGTCCATCTCGCTCTTCGTCACCTGCGCCGACGAGACCGAGATCGACCGGGTGTATGCCGCGCTCGCGGAGGGCGGCGGCGTGATGATGCCGCTCGGTGCTTACCCGTTTGCGCGCAAGTTCGCGTGGATCGCCGATCGCTTCGGCGTCTCCTGGCAGCTAAGTCTGCCGCTGAATATCGACCCATCCGCCGCTTAGCCAATCACCCATTGAAACCGAGAGGAATTCGAGATGAGCAAAGTCCGCGTTTTGGTCGGCACCCGCAAAGGGGCCTTCATCCTGACATCGAACGAGAAACGCAAGCGCTGGTCGGTCAGCGGCCCGCATTTCGCGGGGTGGGAGCTGTACCATCTCAAGGGGTCGCCGGTTGATCCTAACCGGATCTACGCATCCCAGTCGTCGGGCTGGTTCGGCCAGATCATGCAGCGTTCCGACGACGGCGGCCAGACCTGGACGGCTGTGAGTAACAAGTTCGATTATGTCGGGGACCCCGGAACCCATCAGTGGTTCGACGGCTCGCAGCGGCCGTGGGCCTTCAAACGGGTTTGGCGCGTCGAGCCCTCGTTGACCGAGGCCGACACCGTGTATGCCGGCATCGAGGACGCCGCCCTGTTCAAATCGGTCGACGCCGGGCAGACCTGGCAGGAGCTACCCGGCCTGCGGGCGGTCAAGGGACATCTGTGGCAGCCCGGCGCCGGTGGCATGTGTTTGCACACCATCGTGCAGGATCCGCTCAACCCGCAGCGCATGTTCGTGGCCATCTCGGCAGCCGGCGCCTTCCGCACCGACGACGGCGGCGCAACCTGGCGCCCGATCAACATCGGCCTGAACTCCGGGAACGAACTTCCGGACGCCGCCGCCGAGGTGGGGCATTGTGTGCACAACATCGCCCTACACCCGACTCGCCCGGACGTGCTGTTCATGCAAAAACATTGGGATGTGATGCGCAGCGATAACGCCGGCGATACCTGGCACGAGGTCAGTGGCAACCTCCCCAGCGACTTCGGGTTCCCGATCGCGGTCCACGCGCACGAGCCCGAAACCGTTTACGTCGTGCCGATCAAGAGCGACTCCGAGCACTTCCCGCCTGAGGGTAAGCTGCGCGTCTATCGCAGCCGCGCCGGCGGCAACGAGTGGGAAGCCCTGACCGACGGGTTGCCGCAGAAGGACTGCTACGTCAACGTCCTGCGCTCGGCCATGACCGTCGACAAGCTCGACCCGTGCGGCATCTATTTCGGAACCACCGGCGGCCAGGTCTACGCCTCGTCCAACGCCGGCGACAAGTGGTCGGCGATCGTGCGCGATCTGCCGCCGGTGCTCTCGGTCGAGGTTCAGCTCCTGCCATGATCCGCGTCACGCTCCCACATCACCTGCGGACCCTGGCCGGCACGACGGGTGAGGTCGCGCTCGATGTGGCCGAGCCGGTGACCCACGGCGCCGTGCTCGACGCGCTCGAGGCACGTTACCCGATGCTGCGCGGCACCATCCGCGACCAGACGTCGGGCGAGCGCCGGGCGTTCATCCGCTTTTTCGCCTGCGGGCAAGATCTGTCGCACGAGCCCCACGACAGCGCACTACCCGAGCCCGTAGCAGCCGGCGCCCAGCCCTATCGAATCGTGGGCGCGATGGCCGGAGGATAGCGTTTTCCGCACGGAGGGGCGTTGCTTTCCAAGAGCACGCCCCTCCGTGAAGCACATTACAATCCATTTGATCCTTGGAGCGAAACATGGCCGAGTTGAAGACAAAGAAGACGGAAGTCAGCGTCAGCGCCTTTTTGAACGCCATCCCCGACAAGCAGCGCCGCGAAGATTGCAAAGCGGTCGCAGCCATAATGGAGAAGGCCGCCAAGGCCCCGGCGAAGATGTGGGGCAGCAGTATTGTCGGCTTCGGCAGCTACCACTACAAGTACGCGAGCGGGCGCGAGGGTGATTGGATGCTCATCGGCTTCTCGCCGCGCAAAGACAACCTTACGCTGTACGTGCATGCGGGCGCCACGGATGTAGACGCGCTGGTCGATTCGCTCGGCAAGTGTAAGCGCGGTAAGGGATGCCTCTATATCAAATCCCTGGCCGACGTCGATATGAAAGTCCTCCAGAAGGTCTGTACCGCCGCTGTCAAGGTTGCCAAGGCCCACCACGTGGACGCTTGAAGCGAGGACACCATGCCCGAGAACAAAACCCAACCCACCCACGCCAGCGTCAAGGCATTTCTGGACGCAGTCCCGAGCGCGCGTCGCCGAGAAGACGCGCGCGTGGTCGCGGAGATGATGAAGGAGGCGACGAATTCGCCGGCCAAGATGTGGGGGCCGAGCATTGTCGGCTTCGGCAGCTATCACTACACCTACGCCAGCGGGCGCGAGGGCGATTCGCCGCTGGTCGGTTTTTCGCCGCGCAAAGACGCGTTGACGCTCTATATCCTGGGCGGGTTCGAAACGTATGAGACCTTGCTGGATAAGCTGGGCAAACACAAGATCGGCGCGGCCTGTCTCTACATCAAGTCGTTGGACGACGTCGACCTGAAGGTATTGAAGAAGCTCATCACGGCGTCGGTCAGGCACATGCGTAAGCTCCATCCCCAGCCATAGACTAGGCTGATATGGAGACCGCGATGAGCATCCCCGACGACCTCAAGGCCGCCCAGGGCGCCTGGTCCGGCGAGTCACGTCTCCAATTGCGTGAAGAACCCATCCGGATTCCGCCCAGCCGCGCCAGCGTCACGCTCGTGGCGAGCGGCAAGTTCCTGGCCGTAAGGTACGACTGGGTTTTCGAGGGGACAGTCAGGCGGGCCTGATCCGGCTCGGGCTCGAGACCGTGACCGGGCCGGCCGCGGCCGTCTTCATCGAATCGTGGCATATGGGCGACACAATCATGCCTGTACCGGCACCTGTCCAACGAGACCACCGCCGCACGCGGATCACTTCCGGTCGAGGGATTCCCGACGGAGGTGGCGCATCAACGTCGCCTATGCCACAGCGTTGCCAGCGGCAATGTACAGCGTCTCGCCGGATAGCGAAGAGTACCTGAGCGTTGAGTGTATCTACACGGCGCGGTGACGCGCCACCACACAATCTCGGAGGGATCATGTCAAGCAACGGCACGCTCGCTTTCAAACGGACCGTGCGCGGCACGCCTGAGGAAGCCTACCGCGCCTTCGTCCACCCCACCGCGCTGCGCGATTGGATGTCCGACGCCGCCCAGGTCGAGGCACGGCCGGGGGGCCGACTGTACGTCTGGTGGAACGACGGCTACTCTGCCTGCGGCACGTTTTCGACGGTCGAGCCAGGCAAGCGACTGGTCTTCTCGTGGCTCGGGTTCAACGAGCCCGGCCCGACCCAGGTCGACATCCGCTTTGCGCCGGCCAAGGCCGGCACGCGCGTCACGGTCAAGCACTCGGGCTTCGGTGAAGGCAAAGCCTGGGACGACAGCCGAATCGGGCTGACACAGGGCTGGGAGTCCGGCCTGGAAAACCTGGACTCGCTCCTGGCCGATGGCATCGACCTGCGCCTCGCCCGCCGGCCCCGGCTGGGGATCTATATCGGCGAATTGACCGCCGAGATCGCCAAAAAGATCGGGGCCCCGGCGCAGGGCATCCGCCTGGATGGGACGGCTGAGGGAAGCGGAGCGGCGGCCGCCGGCCTCCAGAAGGACGACGTGCTGGTCGCCTTCAATGGCAAACCCGTGACCCATTTCAACGACCTCGGTCCGCTCCTGGCCGGCCTCAAAGGCGGCGACACCGTGCCGGTGGCGTTTGTGCGAGCCGGCGAGCGGCAGACCGTCGAGCTCACGCTCGGCCGGTTCCCGATCCCCAAGTACCCGGTCACAGCAGTCGCGCTCGCCAGACAGGCCCGCATCTCCCATCAGCGCATCAACGCCGAACTGGCGAAACTCACCAGGGGCCTGACGGACACCGCCGCGGGACACGCTCCGAAGAAAGGTGAATGGAGCGTCAAGCAACTGGTCGCCCACCTCGTTCTCACCGAGCGTGACCTGCAGAGTTGGGCGGCCCAGATGATCAACGACCGCGAGGTCGGCGAGGATCTGGAGTTCCGGCCGAACGCCACAGTGCGCGTCGACGCTCTGGTCGGCCGGCTCAAGACCCTGCCCGCGCTACGTCGCGAACTGGCGCTCGCCCAGGAGGAGACCGCCCGCCTGGCCGAACAATTGCCACGCGCCTTCGTGACAAAGCGCAAGCACCTGTATCGGCGCCTCGCCGGGTGGATCGTCGAGATCACCCCCGGCCACTTCGACCAGGAACATCGCGAACAATTTGCGCTCGCGATCAAAGCAGCAGCCCGGTAGTCCAGTTGTCGGTTAATCCAAACGTCGGGTAGTCCAGCAGTCGAATTGGCGGTCAACGACTGGACTATCCGACGACTGGACTAGCCGACGAGCCGGCTGATCCGTGCCGCCTGTTCCTCGAGCGACTTCAACATCTGCTGCTTGACCATGCCCTCGACAGCGGCCGGGTAAGCACCGGCCGGAACCTCCATCGCGATCGTCAGTCGGGTGCCGGCGCCGGCCGGCTCGAAGCGATAGATCGTCTCGACCGCGTTCGGCACACCGACGGTCTTGACCGCCCACACCTGATTGACGAGAAAGGTCGAGACCTGCATCTGCGATTGGATGCGTTGCCCCATCACCTCGGTGATGTAGGTGTAGGTCGATCCGGCCGAGACCGGGCCGGCGGGCGTCAGTTTGGCCTCCTTGATCCCGGCCTGCCAGGCCGGGTGGTTGGCCACGTCGATGATGTACGAAAACACGCGGTCGGCGGGTTGGTCGAGGACGACAGAGGTGGTGATGGTGGGCATAGAGGGCTCCTATAATCTAGACGTTGGATGCGACCGGTCAACACGGTGGCGCCCAACAGCCTTAACGCAACAGCCGGGATTTCTCACCCAGTCAATCGTTTGGAGACCTGCACACGGGGCGCCTCGTCTCCACCAGTCGGCAGTGGATCGTTCCTTGCCCCGCACTCGGCTCACGGTTCTTTTGCGCTTCAGGCGAAATCGGTCTGCGACTGACAGCCGATCCCGGCGGATCGTGAACGACACTCAGCGAGCGACGCCGGCGTGCGATTGCCCGGTCGGCCCTGCCGAATTCGCGCGCCGGCTGTAAGATAGCTCCATTGATGGAGGTTGACATGCGAATTCGCCAACTCAGCCCGCTCCTCGGGCTTTTCCTTGCAGCGCTGGCCTGCGCTCAGACCGAGTTGCCCGGCACGGCGACACCGCCCGCTACCGAACGCCCGCTCGCAACTATGGTCGTCGTCACCCAAACACCGGAGGCGTCGCTCGTTCCCCCGAGCGCGACGCCCACGGCCACAGATTTCGCGCCGAACACCTCGACCCCGACGTCGCAGCCGATCGCGACGGCGACGACACCGCCGGCCGTCGACCCGTTGGTCGGGCCCGGCTCGGACGTCTACTTCGACAACCGCAGCGATGCGCAATCCCTGGTCTGGTCGTACGTCAATGCGCTCGCCCGGCATGAACCCCTGCGGGCCTATGGCTACTGGAAGGATACGCCCGATCGGCCGATCTTCTCTGCGATGGAGACCGACAACGCCAACCTGGTCAACACCTCGGTCGAGATCGGCCCGATCCTGGCGGATGCCGGCGCAGGTCAGCGCTACTTCGCCGTGCCCGCCCTGGTGACCGTAGAGCGGGCCGGCGGTATGGGTGTCGAGATCACGTGCTTCTTCCTGCATCTCTCGTCGCCGGACCTACAGGCCGTGCCGCCCTTCAGACCGCTGGGTATCGAACGGATCACGAGCCGATCGCTGACCGAGAGCGACAACGCCGCCAATGCCCTGGCGACCGCCTGCCCGGCCGACGCCGGCGGGCCGATGGCGAGCGGGGCGCCGGTCGCCCCAGACGACATCAGCGCCGAACGCTATCTCGATAACCGCAGCGATGCCGCGCAGATCCTGCGCTCAATGTTCAACGCCATCAACCGCCATGAGTACGCGCGCGCCTATGGCTACTGGGACGCCACCGGCACCGAGACCCGTCCCTTCGACGACTTTGCCGCCGGCTACGCCGACACCACCAATGTCAGGATCGAGTTAGGTGCCATCACCGCGGATGCCGGCGCGGGCCAGTATTATTACCAGGCGCCGGTCATCCTGCGCGCTCAAACGGCGGCGGGCGTCAATCAGGTCTATGTCGCTTGCTACGTCATGCACCTGTCGAACCCGAGTTTCCAGGCGTCGCCGCCCTTCCAGCCGCTCGCGATCCGATCCGGAACCGCCCGCCTCGTGACCGAGGCCGACGCGGCGACCCGGCTACAGACGATCTGCCTGCCCTGACATGGCCACCGACGTCGTCTTCATCGCCCAACTCGCGGCTCGCGTCAAGCGGACCGAGCACGGCTTCCTCGACATCCGGGCCTGCGCCGATGAAGCGCGCCAACGTCTGGCCACGCCCACGCGCCAGACCCTGGCGAAGCAGTTGATCGCGGACCCGGCCCATCAGGTCCGGCAGTTGGGCGTGTTCATGCTGGGCGACCTGGCGGCCCGCTCGGCGCCGGCCCTCAAGCTCCTGCGCGACACCGTGAGCAAGGATGACGATTGGCGGGTTCAAGAGATCCTGGCCAAGGCCTTCGACGCCTACTGCGCGGAGACCGGATATGCCGAGGCCCTGCCGACCGTCGACGCCTGGCTCCGCCACCGCCACCCGAACGTCCGGCGAGCGGTCTCCGAAGGCTTGCGCATCTGGACCAATCGACCGTACTTTCGCGACCACCCGGGAGAAGCCGTCCGCCGCCTGAGCGATTTGCGTGCAGACCCAAGCGACTATGTGCGGCGCTCAGCCGGCAACGCCCTGCGCGACATCGCTCGCAAACACCGCCCGCTCGTCCGCGCCGCCACCGCCACCTGGGACATCGACGACCCCGCTGTGGCCCAGACGCTCGCCCACATCCAACGTTCAGCCCCGTAGGGGCGGCCCTTGTGGCCGCCCCGGCCCTTGCAGCCGCCCCGGCCCTTGCAGCCGCCCCGGCCCTTGTCTCCACCCAGGCCCTTGCCGCCACCCCGGCCCTTGCAGCCACCCCGGCCCTTGTCTCCACACCGGCCATGTATCTACCCCGCCGGCCGCTCACGCGCCTTGGCCTTCTCCCCACCCTCGTATAATGGCCCCATGCCTCCCCGATCTCAACCCGAAAAACCCGGCATCCCCAACTGGATGCGCATCATTGGCCTCATCATTCTTCTGATCTTCGCCGTCGTCAGCAACTGGGAAACCCTGAGCGGGACATCCAGCACCACAGTCGCCCCGACCCGCACGTCCGCCCCGCAGCCGACCGAGGCTGACTCGGCCACAGTGGCCGCAACGCCTGAGTCCGAGTCCTCATCTATCGACCTAATTGTTACGAACGTCTCGATCTACGACCTCGACGGCAACCTCGCCTATCAAGGCGATGTCGACCTGGCACCGACACTCGAGCGGATCGAGCGTGGCGATGCAGACCCCCATGACAACGACGGCGCGGTCTTTCAGAACCGTGAAGGCCTGCTCCCGGAGCAGGTGCGCGGGTATTATCGCGAATACGTCGTCCGCACCGAGGGGCTCGACTCGGTCGGGCCGCAACGCCTGATCCTGGGCGCGGAGGGCGAGGTGTACTACACCCCCGACCACTACCAGACGTTTACGCGCATCCGATGAAGCCCAGCACCGGGTCGCCCCAAGCCATCGCCGCCCTGGCGCGCCGCGTCGCGACCGAGGAGGCCGCCGCCGTCCTGTCTGCGCCACGCGCCCTGCTCGAGCAGTCGGCTCTGCGAGCGGGACTGACCCGTCGCGGCTGGTTTTCCGCCCGCGTTGATCGCGCGCCGGTCTTTGACAAGGCCACGGTCCTGCACGCGTTCTATCAGGCCGGGTGTTTCCCGGCCTACTTCGGGTTCAACTGGGACGCGCTGGCGGATTTGCTGAGCGACCTGAGCTGGCTGGAGGCGCAGGAACGGCCGGCCGCCGGCATCGCGTTTATCCTGGCGCACAGCCAGGTGCTCGCCCAACGCGCGCCCGAGGTCTACACCACGCTGCTGGCTCTGGTCACCGAGGTAGCGGCGGCCCGCCGCGCCGCCGGCCGTCCGCCGCTGGTGCTGGTGCTGGAGCAGGTCGCCGGCGCCGAGACGCCCCCGAGCGAAGAATGAAGTAGCCCGACCGGGGCTCGCGCTCCACGTTCGGCCTGGGGCCGGCTACACCGCCGCCGGCTGCCGCAAGCGCTCCGTCTCCTCCTGAACCAACTTACGGCGCAGGAGTTTGCCCACTGTCGTCCGGGGGAGCTCTTTGCGGAAGCCGATGTGACGGGGCACTTTGTAGCCCGTGAGTTCGGCCCGTGCAAACTGGCGCAGTTCCTCCTCGCTGACCTGCGCGCCTTCGTTCAGCACAACCCAGGCCATGACCCGCTCGTTGCCGTCGAGATCCGGCACGCCGGCTGCCGCCACTTCGCGCACCGCCGGATGCTGGATGAGCACTTCCTCCACTTCGCGCGGCCAAACCTGAAAGCCGCCGGCCTTGATCAGTTCCTTTTTGCGGTCGACGATGTAGAAATAGCCGTCCTCATCCATGCGCACGATGTCGCCCGTGTACAACCACGGACCGCCCTGCCCGTTCGGGTCCGGGCGCAGCGTGATGGCCGTCTCGTCCGGCATGTTCCAGTAGCCGGCAAAGACCTGCGGACCGCGCAGAACCAACTCGCCCTCCTCGCCCGGCGGCACCTCGCTGACGCCGTCGGCCAGTGACACCACGCGCACCTCGACGTCCGGGTACGGAAGACCGATCGATCCAGCCTTGTTGGTCCCGGCCAGTGGGTTGCAGTGCGTGGCGGTGGGCGTCTCCGACATACCAAAGCCCTCGACCACCGTGCCGCCGGTGACCCGCTCGAAGCGCTCTTTGATCTCGGCCAGCAGCGGCGCCGAGCCCGAGATGCAGGCCCGGATCGAGCGCAAGTCGTATTTTCCGGCGACCACGTCCGGGTGCCGGCTGATGGCATTGAACATGGCCGGCACGGCCGGGAAGAGTTGTGGCTGGTATTTGTGAATGCTGATCAGCACGTCCACGATGTCGCGCGGGTTCGGCACCATGATCAAGGCACAGGCCCGACTGATCGATAGACCCATCCCGGCAACCATGCCGTAGACGTGGAAGAGCGGGATCGCCATCAGCGTCCGGCTTTCACCCTCACGGATGACGTGGATCCAGGCGCCGTTTTGGATCGTGTTGGCCACCAGATTGCGGTGAAGCGCGATCGCGCCTTTGGGTACGCCGGTTGTGCCGCCCGAGTACTGGAAGATCGCGATGTCGTCACCCGTGACCTCGACCACCGGTCGATCGTCTGGGCGATAACGCGCCAGGAGATCCTTGAACCACAAATCGCCGGGCTGGAGTCTGTCGACGCGATGCCCGTCTTTGCGTTCCTTGACCAGCGTGAACATCACGGCCAGCTGAGCCGGCAATTGCTCTTTGAGGTTGGTCACGATCACGCGCTTGATCGACGTCCGGTCGCGCACCTCGTTGATGCGGCCATAGAAGTTGCTCATCACGATCACGGTTTCGACGCCCGCGTCGCGCAGCTGGTGTTCCATTTCATGCGGCGTGTAGAGCGGATTGGTCGCCACCACGACCGCGCCGGCCTTGAGCACGCCGTAGAAGGCGATAACGAACTGCGGCGTGTTGGGGATCAGCAGCCCAACCCGATCGCCCTTCTTAACGCCCAGCCCCGCCAACGCAGCCGCCAATCGATCGGCCTGCGCATTCATCTCGCGGTAGGTGACTACCCGGCCTTTGAAGAGCGTGCACGGCCGATCCGGATAACGGGCAGCAGATTGTTCGAGAAAGGCGTGGAAGCCGTGGGCCGGATACGGGGCGAGCGAGGACGAAAGCTGCGGGTCGTACTGCGAAAGCCAGGGTCTCAGCTGCATCGCGCCTCCTGTCATCTTGGACAGTCTGGTCAATCGTGGTGAGCCTGATTTTAACGCGATTTGATCAACTTTGGCATATTCGGGCCAATCTGTATTTGGCCGACCGGCCAGATGGTCACCGGTTTGCGGCAAAACAGCGTTGCCCACGTGTGTTTGCCCTTCCGGCAGGGCGTGCGAGCCCGGCTTGTCAGGGCGAAACCCTCGATTCGCGCCAATTCCTAACTGTTGAGAGAAGACTGGCGAAAAGCGAAGGGGTGCGAG
>JAEURK010000246.1 GCA_016789175.1 Anaerolineales bacterium | reverse complement strand
CCTACATTTAGGAGATAGAGCCCAACCCCAATGACAACTGTTTCAATCGAGCGCGATTCAGCCGGGGTCGAACCGGCCTGGATCTGTGTCTTATCCGGGCCGCCTGGTCAGGTCCAATTCAAGTGCCCCGATTGTCGAGCTTTGTTCGATATCGTCACCGGCGGCGACGTCGCCTGCTCCGCCTGCAGCAGTGGCTACTATGTGCGCGTCGATCGGCGGTCTTTGACATACCACAGCTTCGCCATCCGGCGCGCCACGCCGGCCTGAGCCCCACGGTAATCGCATCTTTGCCAATCCAGACTCGTTTTTGCCGCGGCCTGCGCGGATGGGCTGTGTGTTCCCACAAACCGCCTCATCCGCGGCGATAAACGACCGAGCCCAACTGGGTCCGCTTGCCCTGCCTGAGCCTCAATGGAAATCGAAGAGCGAGTGCTCGGTCAGGTGGCCGACGATCTCGATGTTCAGGCGCGCCACGATCTCCTCGGTTTGAAATGCCTCGGGTGACAACCGGGTTACGAGGTCAACCAGCGCCCGGCGGGTGCGTTCAAACGTCTGGCGCACGGTGTGCTCGTCTTGATCCCGGAACTCGGCCACGGCCGCGGCGTTGAAGCCGTCGACCTCGCGGTTCGGCGGCTCGAAGTCCGGGTCGACCAGCAGGGCATCGACGGCGAACAGGGCATCCCGCCACCAGGCGATGATGTGCGCCAGGAGGTCGGCGAAACGCCGATACCCCTGTCGATTGAGGAAAGCGACCTGCAGTTGCTGGGGAAGTTCATCATAGGTCGCGAGGTAGTTGCCCCATCGATTCTCAAGTGTCTCCAGGATTCGTTCACGGGTGACGGTCATGCTCCACTCCTCGATTGTGTGTTGACTCGAACCAGACAGCCCGCCCTGCGCCAGAGCAGATAACGTATTGTCCCGCCATCTCGGTCTCTGCGCGGCGGTCTTGCTACACACGAGGAAGGTTGGGCGAAAACCGCAGTGCGTTGGGCGGCAGAGCCGCCCAATGCACTGCGGTTTTCGCCGTTTCCTTGCCATCCGGGTCACTCATTGCGCCAGCCCTTGTCTCCCGGATGAAGGTCCGGTATCCTCGACCCTCATCATGCTGACCATCGACCTCGAGACCGCGCGTCGTTTCATTCTAGGAAAGCAGGGCCTGTGGCCGGGCCGGCGTTGGCGCGGCGCCAGGGGCGTCGAACGAGCCCTGCACGCGCTGGAGTATTTGCAGCTCGATCCACTCCGGGTCATCGCCCGCAGCCAGGACATCCAACTGCACAGCCGCGTGCTGGACTACACGCCCGATCAGTGGGAGACCCTCGCCTACCGGAAGCGCAAGTTTTTCGACTGGGGCGGCTGGCTGGCGACGCGTCCGATGGACGAACTGCCTTACTGGCGGGTGGTGATGCACCGCGAGCGTGACGGCCACCCCGACACGGATCCCCGCATCCGCCGGTTGGGGCGCGAGCACGCCGACGCGATCGCCGAGATGCGCGCCATCCTGAGCGAGCGCGGCACGGTCAGCAACCGCGACTTCGAGATGGCAACGCGCACGCGGACGCAAAGTTATCGCGGCCGCAAAGACAGCGCGCTGGCCCTTTACTACCTGTGGCGCATCGGCGACGTGATGACCCACCATCGCGAGAACTTCGAGCGCATCTACGCGCTCGCGGAGGCCGTCGCGCCGGCCGCATTCTTACGCGAATGCGACCCGGCTGAGGCAGACCGCTTCCTGATCCAGAAAGAGATCAGCTTTCATGGGCTGTCGCGTCTGCAGCGCACGGCCGATGCCTTTCACCGAGGCGTGCCATTCAGCCAATCCAAGCCGATCCGCGAGGCCTTGCTGGCGGACGGCACGCTCGTCGCGGTGCAGGTCGAGGGCTGGAAGCCCGTGCATTACATGCTCGGGAGCGACGCCCGGCTGCTGGCCGACGTCGCGGCCGGTCGCGTGCCCAAGGCCTGGAAACCACTGGGGCCGACCACGACCGACGAGGTCGTCTTCCTTGCGCCGCTGGACAACGTCAGCGCGCGCGGCCGCGCCAAGCTCGTGTTCGGCTTCGACTATGTGTGGGAGGTCTACAAGCCCGAGCACCAGCGCAAGTACGGCTACTACACGATGCCGATCCTGTGGGGCGATCGACTGGTCGCGCGCTTCGACAGCCGGCTCGATCGTGTTACCAACACGTTTATCATCCTGGGCCTGTGGCTTGAAGATCCGGCCCTCGGCAAAGACGAGGCTTTCGCGGAAGCGCTGGCACGTGGGTTTGCGCGCTTCAAGACCTTCCTGGGGGCCGACACCCTGAACGCCAAAGCGATCCCGGCGCCGATGCTGCGCCGGCGCGTCAGCGCGGCGTAAGGCGGTTATGGTCTCGGCCGACCAGCCTGCCCCTGGGTGATTTCGCGCAGATGCGCCAGGATGGGTGATGGCCGAGGTCGAGGTGCTCGATCGGCGTGTCGTCGCGCGACCTCTTGCGATAGGAGATCAGCATCACCTGCGGCTTCAACACGTGGCGGCGCACCGTCGCATACGCGGCCCGGAAGCGCGCCTGCCCCGTCACACCAGGGAGAGAATATGGACCAGACGCTGACTGCCTTTGTCACAGGCGCCGATCGCGGGTTGGGGTATGCCTTGTGCGCCGGGCTGCTGGCTCGCGGCTGGCAGGTGTTCGCGGGCCAGAACCTGCCGGAGTGGCCGCAGCTGACCGAGCTGGGCGACCGCTATCCGGGTGCGCTCAAGACAGTGCCGCTCGAGGTGCGCTCCGGCGACTCGGTTCAGGCAGCCGCGCAAGCCGTGGCCGTGCAGACCGATCGGCTCGATCTGCTGATCAACAACGCCGGTGTCAACTCGCCGACCTCGCCGCGGCCGATCCGCGAGCCGCAAGACTACGCCGAGATGCAGCGGCTGTACGACATCAACGCGCTTGGTTCGCTCCGGGTCGT
>JAEURK010000183.1 GCA_016789175.1 Anaerolineales bacterium | reverse complement strand
GGGTTGCCCTTTGTGGGTGGCTTCGGGGCTAATACGGGGGGGGTGGGTGGGGGGGGCCCCCCCCCCCCCCCCCCCACCCCCTCGTTCTTCGCCCAACTTCCTGCTGGCGAGCAGTCACGAATTGGCACGAACGGGGATCGTTCGTGCCAATTCGTATCAATCTTCCTGTCAGGCGAATGGGTCTTGGTGAGAAACGCGTAGTCAGCGCGGTCGTTACGGTCAACCGGCCGTAAAGGCGCCGGAAAAACCGGGCATTCTTCTTGCAATTCCAGGGGGCGGAGTTATTGTCTATGCTATACTCGCCGCCTATGCCGGTGGACGATCGCGCAGATCGCTGGGCCCGCAGGCTTCGCGCCTGGGGAATGGCGGACCTGGCTGCCGCGCTCCTCGAACCGGGCAGCCCCGTCCCCCTCCTCGGCGCCCAGGCACTGTATTTCGGTGCGCCTTTGCTTTCCCTTGCCTATGACGCGCGCGAGCTATCCGGTCTGGCCGAGCTGCTGGAGGACCCGCAGCAACTCCGCCGACTGACCGCCCAACTGACGCCGGATCAACCGGATCAGGAGATCAAGGCATGACCGCAATCCTTGGCCTGGCTACGGTGCTGATGTTCACCAGCCTGATCGTAGCCTTTTCCGTGCTGGCAACCCGCAAGGGCAAGTCGGCCGGCTCCGGACGCGCCGGCTCCCCCCAGATCTCGCGCGACATCCCGGGGCTCGATCAACTCCCGCAGGCCGTCGGTGAGGCCGTCGAATCCGGCCGCCGCCTGCACATCGCCATCGGCAGCGGCGCGCTCGGCGGACAGGATACGTCGACCTCGCTCGCCGGCTTGAGTGCTGCCGGGCAGATCGCCTCGGTCGCCGTGGTCGGTGATCGCCCGCCGCTCATCACCACGGCCGACGGCGCCAGCATGTTGCTGGCCTATGACCTGCTGACCGAGGCTCACAAAGGCGCCAACGCCAGTGATCGTTTCGACCCCAACGCGGCCCGGGTCGTGGGCCTCTCGCCCGAGTCCTACGCGGCCGGGGCCCTGGTCCTCCCGAAAGACGAGAAACTTGCCGGCACAGTGCTGCTGGGGGCCGCCGGCCCGGAAGCCGCGCTGATCCTGGACGCCAATACGCGCGCCGGATTGACCACAATCGCGGGCGTCGACAAAGTCGCCACGCAGGCCGCGCTCTTCGCCGCCGCCGATCATCCGGTGCTCGGCGAAGACGTGTTTGCGGCCGGCGCGTACATCAGCCGCAGGCCGGCGCTCCTGGCCAGCCTGCAGGCCCAGGACTGGATGCGCATGTTGGTGATCGGCGGGATCGCCCTCGGCGTGCTGGCCAAGACCATGGGGTGGCTGTGAAAGTCTCGATCCGCTTCCGCAACGTGCTCCTGACATCGATCGCGGCCGGCGCCGGCCTGTTGACCCTGCTCGGCTACTTCATCCCGGTGCCGGTGCTCATCGCGGTCCGGATGCAGTTAGTCAGTTGGGCGACGCTGCTGGCCGCTGTGGCTGTGTTGATCGGCGCTTACAGCCTCGTCAAAGCCCATGTGCGCAACTTCATGGGCTTCAAGGCCGGCGGCGCGTACAGCCTGATCGCCGTGCTCGGCTTCGCCGCGATGGTGATCGCCGGGATCGTCACGCCGGTCACGGGGATCCCGGCCAGCGCCTTCCTGCTCGATCATGTCGTGATCGCCGGCGCGACCGCGCTGAGCGCGCTCCTGCTCTTCGTGCTGGTGATCGCAGCGGCCCGCGTCCTGCGCCGGCCGATCTCACTGACGTCGGTCGCCTTCCTGGTGGGCCTGGTGATCAGCCTGATCGGCCTGGCCCCGACCTTGACCGGTCTGCCCGACCTGGGCTTCGCCGCCGCCGCCGGCTGGCTGGCCCAGGTGCCGGCAGTCGCGGGTGGGCGCGGCCTGTTGATCGGCATCTCGCTCGGCGTGATCGCCACCGGCTTGCGGGTGCTGCTGGCCATCGACCGGCCATACGGAGACTGAGCCATGGCCGTCGTACGCTGCCCTCAATGCAACAAGCCCAACCCGGATTTTCTGGATCTCTGCCAGTACTGCGACACGCCGTTGCGTGCCGGGCCGGCGCAACCTGCGGCGCAATCCGCGACCCCGCCGCCCGAGACGAACCCCGCCGCCGCCAGTTGGGATGCAGTCGATCCCGAGGCTGCACCCGCCGCCGAGACGCCGGACGCCAATGTCGATGCCGATCTCCCCGAGTGGGTGACGGCGCTGGCGAGCGATGACGCAGCGCCCGCGGCCGAACCGACCGCCCTGCCCGATTGGTTCTCCAGCTTGCGCACCGAAGACGAGCCGGTGGCCGCCTCGCAGCCGCAGCCCTTCGCTGAGCCTGACGAGCCCGTAAGCGGCCAGGCCCTGCCCGCGTGGTTCGATAATCCCGAGGCGCAGGATGCGCCCGTCGACGCCCCGCAACCGGCACTGCCCGATTGGCTCAGCGCCATGACGACCGATGCCCCCGGCGGCGACTTCGACGCTCCCGCCAAACCTGCATCCGCGCCCCTGCCCGAGTGGCTCGAGGATCTGACCGCCTCGCAACCCGAGCGTGACGAACCCGCGGCGCCGGCCGAGGCCGCGCCGGCCTGGCTGGGCGACCTGACGACCGCGCCGACGCCACCTGCCGGAATCTCCATCGAGGCGTCCGGCCCCGCCATCCCACCAATCGAACCGCCCTTGCCTCCGCGTGAAGTGAGCGACGAACTGGCCGCGGGCGACGCGCCCGACTGGCTGCAAGACATCGCGACGGCGGGTGTTGCCGCCGGCGCGTTGGCCGACTTCACCGACGACGACCCGATCCTCGCGCCACAGCCGGCTGCGCCAGCCGACGACGGCGAGGCGCCGGCGGCTCGACCCGCCTGGACCCCGGCCGAAGATGAGCCCGCCCCGATCTCCGGCGATGACCTCTCGCAGGGCGATCTGCCGCCGTGGCTGGCTGCCATGCGGCCGACCGATGTGCAGGGCGCGCCGGCCAACGACGAGACCCCGTCCGGCGAAAGCGACTCCTATGAAGAAGCCATCGGCGTGCTGGCCGGCATGCGCGGCGTCCTGCGCGCCGAGCCGAGCGTCGTCCTGCCCGGCAAGGCCGCCAGCAACGTTCACGCGTTGACGGTGACCGAATCGCAGAACAAGGCCGCGCAGGTTCTGGCCGCCCTGGCTCGCGCCGAGGTTGGACCGGCCACGGCCAAGAAGAAGCGTCGCTTCGAACTGCCTCTGGTGCGCTGGTTGGTGGCCGCGTTGCTCATGTTGGCCGCCGTGCTCCCCTATTGGGCGCCCGGCCTGCTTTCGGATCCCGCTGCGCTGACCGTCGGTTCGGAGACTGCGCTGGCGGCCCAGGCCGTCGAGGACCTCGGTCTCGCCGGTGCCGCCAGACGCCCGGTCCTGCTGGTGATCGACTACGAACCGGGCCAGGCGGCTGAGTTGAGCCCGGCCGCTGCGGCGTTCACGCGCCACGTGTTGCGGCTTGGCCTGCCCGTGGTGGCGTTGAGCACGACCCCGAGCAGCGCCGGCGTGGCCGAGCAGGTGGTCACGCAGAGCGCTCAGGAGATGAGCGCTGCCACCGGCTTCTCATACGATGCCTACACCTACTTTGTCAACCTCGGCTACCTGCCGGGCGGCAGCGTCGGTGTGGTCCAGTTCGCCTACGCCCCGCGTCAGGCCTTTCTGTCGGACTTCAGCGGACGCGGCCGGGATCTATGGGATCAACCTGCCCTGGACGGCATCCAGTCGCTGAGCGATTTCGGCGCGCTGTTGATCGTCTCGGGCAGCCCAGAGGGCGCGCGGGCCTGGTTGGAGCAGACGGCGACGCTCCTGCCCGCCGACCGCGCTGTCGTGATCGCGGCCAGCGCCGGCGCCGGCCCGCTTCTGCGGCCGTACCTGACCAGCAACGGCGGCACCGTCGACGGCCTGGTGTCGGGGCTGAGCGCTGCGGCGCAGTACGAACGCCAGGCGGGCCTCTCGGGCGCCGCCACGGCGCGCTGGTCGTTGACCGGCGGTGTGCTGCTCGCCGCGGCGGCCATCATTTTGATCGGCAATCTGCTGGCCGGCCTGAGCCGCCTGCGCATTCGGAGGTGACGCATGCCGACTGATCTCTTGGGCGCCGTCGTCGGCCTCACGCTGACGCTGATGATCCTGAGCTACATGCTCGGGGACAACCCGCTCTTTCGCATCGCGATGTACCTGTTCGTCGGCGTCGCCGCCGGATACGCGGTCGTGGTCGCCGTGCAGAACGTTCTGATCCCGCAACTCGTCGCGCCGGTGCTTGCGCTCGGCTCGCAGACGGTCGATCCGGGCCAGATCACGTTGCTGGGCTTCTCGTGGTTGCTGGCTCTGCTCTTCCTGCTCAAGCTCCAGCCGGCCAACCAGATCGGCCGCTTCCCGCTGGCGCTGTTGGCCGGCGTCGGCGCGGCCGTGGCCGTCGGCGGCGCCGTGACCGGCACGCTGCTGCCCCAGGCGGCGGCGACCGCCTTCCCGATCCAGGTCGCGGATTTCGGCGCACTGGTGACCGGTCTGATCGTCGCCGGCGGCGTGGCCGCCACCCTGTTGACCTTCCATTACGGCGTGCGCCTCGATGCCCGCAGCAACACCCGCGGGCCGGTCGCGCAGGCCATTCAAACCGGCATCGCGCCGGTCGGCCGGGTCTTCATCGGCCTGACCTTCGGCGTGATGTACGCCGGCCTGATCGCGGGCGCCGCAGCGGCGCTGGCGGAGCGGCTCGGCGCGGTCCGCGGCCTGTTGGGACAGTGATATGACCAATCAAGAACACCGCGCCCAAACCATCCTGGCCATCGACTTCGGCGCGGCCACGACCCGCGCCAACCTTTTCGACGTCGTCGAAGGCGTGTACCGCCACATCGCTACCGGTGAAGCGCCGTCAACCTTTGGCGCACCGTATCGCGACGTGCTTGAAGGTCTGCGCCACGCGTTAGAAGACATCCAGGCCGTTACCGGCCGGCGCCTGTACAGTGATCAGAACCCGATCATCTCGCCGGTCGACCCGGATGGGCATGGCGTCGACCTGGTGACGGCCACCAGCAGCGGCGGCCCCGCCCTGCGCGCCGTGCTGGTCGGGTTGTTGCCGCAGTTCTCGCTGGCGGCCGCCGCGCGCGCGACGGAAGGCGCGCATCTGCAGATCGTCGAGACCCTCAGCCTGACCGACGGGCGCACGCCCCAGCAACAGCTCGACGCCGTTTATCGGGCCCGCCCGGAGTTGATCGTGTTCGCCGGCGGCAAGGATGACGGCGCGCGCGAGTCGGTTCTCCGCCTGACGGAGACCATCGGTTTGGCCTGTTATCGGCTAGGCGGCGGCGAACGCCAGGTCGTCTATGCCGGCAACGCCGCGCTCAAAGACAAAGTGTCGTCGCTGCTCTCCACCATCGCCGATGTGCACATCGCGCCAAATGTTCAGCCGACCCTCGGCGCCGTCACGACGCTTTCGGCCGGCCAGGAATTGGCGCGTGCCACGATCGCGGCCCGGGCCGGATCGATCGGCGGACTGCGCGAGATGGCGGCCTACAGCCAGGGTCGGCTGCTCCCGACCGCTCAGGCGGCTGGCGTGCTCCTGCAATTCATGAGCAAGGGCACCACGCCCTGGCGCCGGATCCTGTACGCCGACGTCGGCTCGCAGTCGACGGCCGTGATCGCGGCCATCGATGGGAAGCTCAACCTGCGGGTCGACCCCGACCTGGGCGTCGGCCTGAGCGCCGCGGCGACGTTGCGCAGCGAAGGGCTTGAAGCCTTCGCGCGCTGGCTCCCGGGCGAGCCGGCCGTCGACGCGATCCGCGACTTCGTCGAAACCAAGAGCCGTGTGGCTCCCCATACGGTGCCCGTCAACGCCGACGACCTGTATGCCGAAGCCGCCCTGGCGCGGGCCGCCCTGCGCGGTTCGCTCCGCCGTGCCCGCGGGATCACGAACCGCCATGACCTGATCATCGGCGGCGGCGCGACGCTGGCGAACACCCCCCATCCCGGCCTGGCCGCCTTGATCCTGCTCGATGCGCTCAACCCGGTTGGGGCGACGCTGTTGATGCTCGATCGCCATCACCTCGTGCCCACCCTGGGCGCGACCGCCTACTTCAATCCGCTTGCGCCCGTCCAGGTGCTCGAGAACGGCGGACTGCTGACGCTCGGCACAGCCTTATCGCTCGGCACCACCGGGCGGGCGACCAGTGCTCTGGCGCACGGCAAGCTGACCGACGAGGACGGCGGCACTGTCGATTTCGAGATAACGGCGGGCGTCCTCAAGACGTTGCCGCTCTCCGCGGGTCGCTCGGCGCGTTTGACGGTCAAGCCGCGCCGCGATGTCGACGCCGGCGCCGGGCCCGGGCGCGCCGTGAACACCAGAGTGCTGGGCGGCTCGCTCGGCGTGGTGCTCGATGGGCGCGGCCGACCCTGCCAGCCGCCGACCGATCCGGCCGAGCGGGCCGAAGCCCTGCAAACCTGGATGCACGCCCTGACGGAAGGATGAGCGGCGCCGCGAGTGCGCCGTAAGATGCTTATGCCTTACATTCCCCTCACCAGTCACGCAACGCTTCTGGCCTCGGTTCGGCGTCGTCGAGTCATGGCCGGCGCCACCGAGGTGCTTGTCACCGAGGGCCAACGCGTGGCCTCCGGCGACGTCATCGCGCGCGGCGAGGTCACCGATGCGCATCAGTTGTTGGACCTGGCCGCCCGCGTCGGCGTGCGCGCCGACAAGCTCGAGCCGTACCTGCTCAAACGCGAGGGTGATCTGATCAAGAAGGGCGAGGCCGTCGCCCGCAAACGCGGACTGCTCGGCACCTCTCGTTCCGCGACGGCCCCGGCCGACTCGCGCCTGGTGTTGCTCGACGGCGGCAAGGCCCTCCTGGCTTCGGTCCGGCCGGTCGAACTGCGGGCCGGGTTGCCGGGCACGGTGGTCGGCCCGACCAGCGGGGGGGTGGTGACGATCGAAACTGCGGGCGCCGTGCTTTCCGGTGTTTGGGGCAACGGTCGCGACGATTTCTCGGTTTTGCGGATGCAGACGGCCGAGCCCGGCACCGTTCTGCACGGCGGTCTGCTCGAGGCCAGTCTGCGCGGCGCAGTCGTCGCCGGCGGCTCGGTGTTGGACGCCGGCTTTTTCGAAGGTCTGGCTGAGATCGAAGTCAGCGGCCTGATCCTGGGGCGGATCAGCACCAGCCTCCTGGCTGCGGCCGAGAAGGCGCCCTTCCCGGTGCTGGTTGTGGAGGGCTTCGGCGAGGGCGGCTTCTCGCTGCCGGTCTTCGCGCTGCTCAACGGCAATGCCGGCCGCGAGGTCTGGCTGAACGCGTGCGCCTGGGACCGCAACGGTTCGGATCGGCCCGAAGCCATCATCCCGCTCCCGGCCAACAACGCCCCGCTCCTGCCCGTCGGCGGCCCGCTGGTCGAGGGCAAACGCGTCCGCATCCTGCGCGGGCCGGAGGCCGGCCGGGTCGGGCACATCACCGGTCTGAGCGATCGACCGATGTTGCTCCCGAGCGGAATCCGCGCGCGCCTGGCCGTGATCGCGCTCGATGATGTCCCCGGCCAACGCCCGACCGTCTCGGCCCCGTTCGCCAACCTTGAGCTCCTGATCTAGCTCCTGCTCTAACCCCGCGCCAACCGATGTCCGTCCGCCGGCGTCGGTTGGCGCCGCGCGGCACGCCTCTTGCAGGATCGGGCTCGACCCGCCTCGGGCCCGCCAGCCGCCTCGGACATCGCTGCCCGGCCCGTTCCTGGTGGCTCGCTTTTTTTGGGGACCTGTTGTAAAACGGGAAGTTGTCGATTCGCGGCAGGACGTCCCGGCCGCGCTGAGGAGGCATTCATGGCTGAAGAAGACCCGAATCTGGACGACGAAGCTGAAGGTGGAGAAGAGCGGTCGTCCAACCGGACCTTCCTGATCCTCGCCGGCGTTTTGGGCGGTGGGTTCTTGCTGATCCTGGCCCTGATCGCAGGCCTGGCGTTCTTCTGGTTACCCAATCAGCGGCGCGAGGCGGAAGCCGG
>JAEURK010000181.1 GCA_016789175.1 Anaerolineales bacterium | reverse complement strand
CACAAAAACGCGACGGGACTACCGTCGCGTTTTGTCCATTATACAGCCTGACGGCCGCCTATGTACCCGCCTCAACGACCGGCGTCGTTCCGGTTCGCGTGGTTGCTGATCGCGCTGGTGATCGGCACCGGATGCGCCCCGTCCGCCACGCCCACGTCCGCGCCGCCCACAATCGCGCCGCTGGCGCAGATCGCACTCAACCACCAGGAGCATCAAGACCTGATCGCAGCGCGGGCCGCGCTCGCCGGACTGGGTCTGGCCGACCCGCTGGCGGCCGTGTCCGAGCTTGCCCAACAAGAAGCGGCGGCCGGCCGGAACGAAAACGCTCAGGCCCTGGCTGCCCTGGCGGCGGCCCTGCAAATGACCCCGGAAAGCCCGCGCGATCCGGACGAAACGAACCCCATCGCAACCGCGGAAGCCACCGCCGCGCCCCTGCCATCGGCAACGCCCGTACCGAACGGATTTGAACTGGTCAGCCGCGAGCGTGTGTGCGAGCGCGTCATTGGGAGCGCCTTGTTGGAAGTCTTCACGCAAGACGCGAACGGCGCGCAGATCGGCGGTCTGGAAGTACAGGTCAGCTGGAACGGCGGATCGGATCGGTTCTTCACGGGCTTGAAACCCGAGATCGGCCCTGGCTACGGCGACTTTCAAATGGAACCCGGTGTCAACTACCGCGTCCGCCTGGCCAGCGCGCCGCAGGTCGTGGCCGAAAACGTCCTCTCCGAAGCCTGCGCCACCGACACCACGGCCTACCCTGGCGGCGTGCGTCTGGTGTTCAGGCAGACCGACAACGCGCCGTAGGGGGTCGATCCCGGGAATGGCCGGATATCGCCGGACAACCGACAACAACCGGCGGTTTTCAGCCGTGTTTTGGGGATGGCATTCCGGGTATCGGCCGATCAGCCCGCCAACACCGCGGCCAGCGCGGCACTGGCGTCGGCCAGGTGCTGCTCGAGCACCGCGAGCGCCGGTTCAACCGCGCCGCTCTGACAGGCATCCAGCAGCGCCCGATGCTGTTCTTGCGACAGCGCCTGCCGCTCCGCGGGCGCGAGATAGATCCGCAAATACCGATCCACGTTGTCGTGCAGATCCTTGACAGTCGCCAGCATGCGCGGCCGATCGGCCGGCTGATACAGGGCCGCGTGGAACGACCAGTTGAGCGCGCCCCAGCGAGCCGGGTCGGACTCGCGATCGATGCGCTCGAGATCCACCGACGCCTGCGCAAGCGCCGCGGTCGTCAGGCGCGGCACGGCCAGCCGCAACAGCCGGGTCTCCAGACCGATGCGCATGTCGTAGATCTCGATCGCTTCGGATGCCGACAGGCTCGCGACGCTGGCGCCCCGATGCGGCGTGAGCGTCACGAAGCCCTCAGCCTCGAGCTGGCGCAGCGCCTCGCGCACCGGGATTCGGCTGACGCCGAGCTGGATGGCCAATTCCTCCTGACGCAGCGGCTCGCCGCCGCGGTACCGGCCAGCCAGGATCGCCTCACGAATCCGGTCGGCGACCTGATGGGTCAAAGTGCGGTTGTCAGGCAGGCTTTCCAGGGTTGGTTTCAGTATCATCGGATAAAGTATACTGTATCCTAAACTCTAACAAAAGGACCAGCGATGTCTTCCCCCCAATTCGAAGTCCATGACCCGACCATTCTGGCCCAGGCGCGTGCGATCCTGGATGCCTGCGCCTCCGGCGCCGAGATGCAGCAGGCCGTGCTTGCTGCCGTCAAGCGCAACGAGGCCTGGCGTGGCCAGCAGTGCGTGAACCTGCTCGCGCCCGAGGCCCCGACCAGCCCGACCGTGCGCGCCCTGCTCGCCTCCGAGATCGGCACGCGCGCGGCCGAGGGCCACATCGGCTCCGTCCAGCGCTGGTTCGCCGGCACCAAGCACATCGACGAAGTCGAGTCGCTGTGCGTCGAGTTGCTCAAGCAGGCCTTCCGGTGCCACTACGCCGACCATCGGCTGATGGGCAGCATGCTCGGCAACATGGCCGTGTACTACGCCATGGCCGAGCCCGGCGACGTGGTGATGACGGTCTCACAGCCTTTCGGTGGACACTCGAGCAACCGCGTCGATGGCCCGGCCGGTCAGCGCGGTCTCAAGATCGTCGACGTGCCGTTCGACCCGATCGAGCTCACGGTCGACCTCGACCTCTTCCGCAAGATGGCGCCGCTGGTCAAGCCCAAGATCGTTACGCTCGGCCTGTCGATGACGCTCTTCCCACAGCCGGTCCGCGAAATGAAGGCGGTCGTGCAGGACTGGGGCGGCCGAATCTTCTTCGACGGCGCGCATCAGGCCGGCCTGATCGCCGGCGGTCAGTTCCAGGATCCGCTGGCCGAGGGCGCCGACGTGCTTTCGGGCTCAGCCGGCAAGACCTTCGGCGGCCCGCAGAGCGGCATGTTGATGTGGAACGACCCGGCCCTGACCGAGCCGCTGACCACCGCGATCTTCCCGGTGCTGGCGGCCACCCATCAGGTCAACCGGGTCGCGGCGCTGGCTGTGGCGGCGGCCGAGATGATCGCCTACGGGCGCGACTTCATGGCCCAGATCGTGGCCAACGCCCGGGCGCTGGCGGCGGCGCTCGACGCGCGCGGGATCCCGGTGCTCGGCAAATCCAAGGGCTACACCTCCACCCACCAGGTGATCGCCGATGTGCGCGCCCAGGGCGGCGGGCTCGACGTCGCCCACTTGCTCGCGCGCGCCAACCTGATCACCAACAAGAACCTGCTGCCCAACGACGGGCCTGAGGATTGGGATCGGCCGAGCGGTTTGCGGATGGGCACGATCGAGGTGACGCGCCTCGGCATGAAAGAGCCGGAGATGGCCCAGATCGCCGACCTCATGGCGCGCGTGTTGATCGACAGACAGTCGCCCGAGACCGTGCTGGAAGACGTGGTGGAGTTCCGCGAACCGTATCAGAAGCTGTTCTATTGCTTCGACAACGGGCTGCCCTAAGACAGGGCAACGGAGGAGGGAGGAGCGAGGAGCGACCCACCGCTCTCCTCCCACTTCCCTCCTCCGCCTGGGTCCAGGCCGTAGAGCAGCGCGAGGTAATAGGCGACGTAGTCGCCGTATTGCGCGAGTGTAAGCAGTTGCGAGAGACGACCGCGCCCAACGGCCGCAATCGAGTCGGTGTTGTAGCCGCCGGTCATGTAGACCAGCCGGGTCTGATCAGCGCGCAGCTGTGAAGATTGGACTTCGTCGGCGCCGCGCAGGAAGAGCACCATGTAGCGTTCGATCAAGGCCTCGGGGAAAAGCGCGCCTGCCGCGACCTGATCGGCGTCCACCAACGGGTAACACTCCGACCAGGCCCGGGCCGTCTGGTTGATCGCACTGGCCCAGCGCCGCCCGGCCGGCGCCAATTCATCGACCACAAACAGCGCTGCATTGCGCTCCATCAACTGGCCGGCCATGCGCTTGGCGGGGTTGCGCCGCACGGGGCTGACGGTTGTCAAGCGCTCGCTCTGTTGATCGAGCGCGCCCACCGCCTCAGCAATGTCGGGCGCGGCATCCGGCACGCACCCCAATTTGTGAAGTGCCTCGAGTGTAAAGGCGGCCTGGGTCGGAAAGAGCCCGCGCCCAACGCCGCCGGAATGGACCCAGACCGGCAAACCGCCCCAGACGTCGGTTCGATCCGAGATCGCCAGGACGGATGCCTGTCGCATGGCAGCGCCGGAGGCCAACGTCACAGCCGCGGCCAGATCGGACCCGGCCGCCACAACGATGACGAAGGTCCGTGGCCCGACAAAGGCCGGCAATGCACTGTCTTGCCAGAGCACGACGGGCAACCGCGAGCGGAAGAGCACGCAGTGGCGGGCGACGTCGGCGGCCAGGGAAGCGTCGCCCACCGCGGCCAACAGCACCAGATCCGCCTGCTCGGCCCCCGGCGGTAACGGCAGGCCTGCAGCCTGGCGCCAGGCGGAGGCCAGCTGGGTGGAATAGGAATCGATGAGGCGCAGGTAGTTGGAAGGGTCAAGCCGGGCTAACGAGTCGGCCGAGTCGAGGTTGAGCATCCCACACATCCACTCACGGGGCGTTGCGCAGTGCCGGTCCGGCGCTCAACGCTGATCAAGTGCGACCATGATGCGTCCCGACGTCGTGGCGCCGTGAACGCGGCTCATCACGGCCGCCGGGTCGTAATCAATCTCCCCAATCCGACCTGCGCGCCAAGAGTGGAACGCGCCGGACCCTGCCAGGCCGGCCGACTCGACAAACCGCGCTTGCTGAAGCGGATGGAATTGTTTACTGATGCGTTATCGGCTGAGTGTAACGCCACCCGATGCGAATTGTCGCGTTTGCGCCGTGCGGGATATTCGGATTGCGCTCTAAGCAACCTTGCGGGTTCCCAGTCAGAATAAAGTACGGCCCGCAGGTTGTGTGCCGGACCCGGCCGCCGCACGCGAGCTCACAAATCAAGACCGTAGATCTCCTTGGGCGTCCAGCCGGCGAGATCCGCCACGGCCTTGGCGGCCTCGCGCCGGCGCGCCCCCGCCGCCAGTCGGCGCGCGAGCTCGGCGCGCACTTCGGCTTCCTCCCAGCGCCGATCAGACACGGGCGCCGCGCCCGCGATCAAAACCGTCACCTCGCCGAGGACCGCGGTGTCTTTGTAGGCGGCCAGACAGGTGCTGAGGCTGCCGCGCACAAACGTCTCATGCAGCTTGGTGACCTCGCGCGCCACCACGGCCGGCCGATCACCCAGGACGGTCAGCGCGTCCTCCAGCATCTCAGCCAGACGGTGGGGCGACTCGTAGAAGATCAGTGTCGCCTGAGCCGTCGCCACCCCGGTCAAGGCTTCGCGTCGCTCGACGCCGCGCCGCGGCAGAAATCCGACAAAATAGAAGGCCGCCGTGGAAAGCCCGCTGGCAACGAGCGTTGCCAGAACCGCCGATGCCCCGGGCACGGGCACGACAGTGTGGCCGGCGTCGAGCGTGGCCCGCACCAGCTCCTGCCCGGGATCCGATATCGCCGGCGTGCCCGCATCCGACACCAGGGCCACATCCCCGGTGTCCAGGGCGGCCAGGATCTGGTCAAGGCGCGCGAGCTTGTTGTGTTCGAAGTAGCTGAGGGTGGGCGTGTGCAGGCCCAGGTGGTTGAGCAGCTGACGCGTCCGCCGGGTGTCCTCGGCCGCGATCAGCGCGACCTCGCCCAGCACCCGCCTCGCCCGCAGGGTCAGGTCCTCGAGGTTTCCGATCGGTGTCGCGACGACGTAGAGCGTGCCCATAGCGCTTCCTGCCGGCGGGGGGCGATTGCCCTCGCCCAAGTCTCCCTTTAGAGCAACAACGTCAGAGGCCAAAACGCAAAGACGAGCGGCGCGAGATAGGCCGCCAGCCCGCCGAAGAGCGCGCCCAGCACCGCCCCGACGCTGACATCGGAGACGTAGTGCACGCCCATCGCCACCCGGGCCAGAGCGACGAGCGGCGCCCAAATCCACAGGATCAGCGCAAACCAGGGCGGCCCCAACGCCGTGCCCAGCACCGCCAGCATGGCCACCCGCGCAGCGTGCCCGGACGGGAAGGAGTGCGGGTCGACCGAGCGATACATCTGACCCCATTCGCCTGGTGGGCGCGGGCGCTTGACGACATACTTGATCGCCTGCACGGCCACGGCCGTGATCGCGATGCCGAAGACGATCGCCAGCGCCCGGTACTTCCAGGTCGCGTCGCCGAACACCCAGACCGCCAGACACCCGAGGCCCCAAAACCAGCTATCACCGGAGTGCGCCAGAATGATCGCGGCCCGGCGCAGCAGGCCCGGTTTCTCGGCGACGCGCAGGCGCTGCGACCAACGCGCGTCGAGCTCTAGAAAGTGTTCCAAACGTTCCCTCGCAATCCTCAGTAGGCGGCGGACAGGGCCTGCGTCACAACGGCGAGATGATCGGGCCGGTCGACGTCCATGCCGGCCTCGGCATGCGGGCATATCAGGACGCGGCCGCGCACACCCAGTCGCGCGCGGATCCGATCCTGAGCCCAGGTGACGGGCAGCAGGCCAAGCGCGCCGAGCAGTAAAACGTCAAAGCCGACCAGCTGAGCCTGAGCCAGCACATTTTTGCGTGAATCGATGATCCGGCGCCAGGCGGGATTATAGCCGTTGAGCACGGTCAGGCTGAGCAGGTTGAGGTCCGCGCCGCAGAACACGCCGTCGCGCAAGCGGAAATACGTCCGGCGCACGCCCGGGAAGCGCGCTTCCATGACAGCCCGCGGCACCAGGTTGTAGTAAGCGTCGTGGTCGGTTTCGAGCGAGGTCGCTACATTCCAGTCGACCATCGTCGCCGTCAGGAGCGGGATGTCGCTGCTGGTGGCCAGGAGGTGGGTGGGCGGCGTGGGCAGGCTTTGGGCCCAGGCGCCGGCGGCAGCCAGGTTGTCGACCAGCGAACCCTGCCCCGGCAGAAAGGATAACGGCCGAGCGCAGGTCAGGGCTGCGGCCTCCGGATGCGTCTCGGGCGTCAGCCCAATAACGACCACCGATCGAATCGACGTCGCGGCACTGAGCGCGTCGAGCACATATTGAACCATCGGGCGCCCGGCGATCTCGAGCAACGCCTTGGGACGCCCCTGTGTCAAGGGAAAGAGCGGATCCCCTGAGCGGGGCACACCGCCCGCAGCCAAGAGCGCATCGACAATGGGCTTCATAGCGGTTTCGACAACTGCCTCCCGCGCGGGCTCGCTCAGTCAGCACCCAGCCGCAGAGCTTCGGGCTGCATTCCGAGCGTATCGATCGCGTCATCGAGCTCGGCGTCTGTCAGCGGCCGGCCGAGGCCACGGGCCGCCACGAGGGCCGCCTCGAGCACGTTTGTGCCGAAAGACCGTCCGCCGAGGCGAGGCGTGGTCGTCACCAGCCAATCGACACCTGCGTCCCGAAACACATCGACGTCGGCGGCCGTGGTGGTGTTGGTACAGATCACCTTGCCCGCCAGCCGCGTCGGGCGGTGGCGTTTGATGTAGTGGCAATCGCCTGCGATCACGCCGGCCCAGGCGTACCATTCCGCGAAGCGCGGACGCCACTCGGACTGCGCCGCGCCGGTCGGGTAAATCCAGCGAAAGGGCAGCCGCCCAACGATCGGCAGCAGCAGCGCGGCCAGGCGTTTGGCCGTCGTCGCGCTGCGGAACGGGATCGGCAGGCCCAGGCCGAACATCAAATCCCCAAACACGGTCTCATAACCGCGCGCCAGGAAACCCTCGGTCAGGCCCCAGCGATCGGTGCCGGCTGTGAAGAACACGCGCTTTGGCACCGGGCTGCCCAGTTCGTCGACCACGGCTGCCGCCCGCCGCTCGAGCGTGCACTTGAGCCCGGTGCCGTCGACGACCGGCGTGTGTTGCACGACCCCGGCGATGGCCGCGATCTCGTAGAGCGGATACCAGCGCTCGGCTACGCGCAACCCGAGATCCGACCCGCCGATCCCGAAGGCATCCACACGGCCGTCGAGTTCGCGCAGCACTGCGCGCATCGCCCGCAAGTCGCCGTCGACGCCGCGGCGCTCGAGGCGCACGCGCTGGCCGAGCAAATCGATCTCGGCGCTCGCGTCGCGGCGCGAGTCGCCCAGAGACACCGAAACGACGTGCTTCATGGCTCCGATCCCCCCGTCACCACCTGCCCGGCCCTCAGTCCTGTCCCCCCGCAGCGCCCGTGGCCAGGATGCTGGCCGTGCTGCGACGATAGTTGAGCAGATCGGGCGTGGTCGCGGCGATCCAGAGCGTGGCGATGACGCACCCGATGCCGCCGGTGAGCACCGAGATCATCGGGCCGAACGAGCTGGCCACCAGGCCGGCCTCGAGCTCGCCCAATTGCGGGCCGCCGAGGAAGAAGATCATGTTGACGCTGGTCATGCGCCCACGCAGCTCGTTGGGCGTACCTAACTGGCGGATGACGTTGCGCAGGACAGCGCTGACGGTATCGGCCGCCCCGGTCGCTGCCAGGCAGAGATACGTCAGCCAGAACCACGACGAGACGCCAAACGCGATCGTGGCCAGGCCATAGATCAGCACCGCGCCGATCAACACCCGGCCGCGTTGCTCGATCCGCTCGATCAGCGGCACCATCGCCACGCTGGCGATCAGGGCGCCGACCGCCGGCGCGGCCGAGAGCACACCATAGCCGTCGGCGCCGACCTTGAGCACGTCTTGCGCGTAGAGCGGCAACAGCGCCATGGCCGAGGCGAAGAAGGTGGCAAAGAAGTCGAGCAGCATCGATGAGCGGATCAGTGGCGTGCCAAAAACGAAACGGAACCCGTCGCGCACGGCACCCAGGCTGAACTGGGCCCGCTGCTCGGCCGGGCGCTGCGGAACATCGCGCATGAGCAGGAGCGCCAGGAAGAGCGCCACAAACGAGGCCGCATCGAACGCATACGCCCAGCCGACGCCGGCCCGGGCGATCAGCAGACCGCCGATCGCCGGGCCGCCGACCGAGGCCACCTGGAACAGGATCATGTTGAGGCTGATCGCCCGCGGCAATTCCTTCTCAGGTAGCAGCACCGGGAAGAGGGATTGGCGGGCCGGGTTATCGAAGGTGCCGATGCCCGACATCGCCGCCGAGATCGCGTAGACGATGATCAGGTTGATGGAGCCGTTCAACGTCAGCACGGCCAACAGGATCGAGAGCAGGCCCATGACGCCGTTGACCAGCAGCAGGATCCGACGGCGATCGTAGCGATCGGCGATCACGCCCGCAAACAGCGAGAAGATCACGATCGGCACGATGCGCACCAGGCCGACGGCGCCGAGCGCCAGCGCGCGGTCTTTCTCCGACACCAACAGCGTGACATGCCAGAGCACGACGGCGTTGCGCATCATCGAGCCCAGGATAGAGACCAACAAACCACTGAAGAGCAACCGATAGTTGTAGTACCGCAGCGGGCTGAGCGCCACGGGGAGGCGAAGGCGAGGCATCTGGGTATTATATCGAGCGGGGGTGGCGGGCGGCTGGGCGGCTGGGCGGCGACAAGCGCCGCCCCAACACGCCGCCCCAACACGCTGCCCCAACAGGCCACACCGACGTACCACCCGACACGCCACACCGACACGCCACACCGACGTACCACCCGACGGCCCACACCGACACGCCGCCCCGATGAGCCACCCCGATGAGCCACCCGTATAATCGCCGGATGACTGTTCTGCAAACGACGAAACCGGATCCTGCCTTGATGGCACGCCTGCGGGCGATGCCGAAGGTCGAGCTCCACGTGCATCTCGAGGGCGCCACCGACGCTGCGACCGTCTGGCAGATGGCCGCGCGCAACGGCGTCAACCTGCCGGCAGGCTCACTCGAGGAATGGGAGTCGTACTATTCCTTCCGCGACTTCACGCACTTCATCGATATCTATCAGCTCGCCGGTGGCTGCATGCGCACTCCCGAGGACTTTGCGTTCATGACCGAACGCTTCCTCGAGATCCAGGCGGAACAGAATGTCAGGTACACCGAAGCCTTTCTGAGCGCTTCGCTGCTGGTCGAGAAACTCCCCTCGGCCGACTTGATCGCGGCCTTCCAGGAGGGTCTGCAACGCGGCGAGACGCAGTTCGGCACCCGTTGTCGCTTTATCCCCGATATCGCCCGGCATCAGCCGGAGACGCAATGGCGTGTGCTGGACTTCGTCTTGCAGGGTCGGGAGGCCGGGATCTTCCTTGGGCTGGGTCTGGGCGGCATCGAGGTCGGCTACCCGCCCGAGCTCTTCGTCGACGTCTTCGCCGAGGCACGCCGGCAGGGCCTGCACGTGGTGGCACATGCCGGCGAGACCGACGGCCCGGCCAGCATCTGGGGCGCACTGCGAAGCCTGCACGCTGAGCGCATCGGCCACGGCGTGCGCGCCGTCGACGACCCGATGTTGGTCGCGCACCTGGTCGAGACCCAGGTCCCGCTTGAGGTCAACCCGTATAGCAACTACCGGCTCAAGGTCACGCCCGAGGACCGGCCGCACCCGATCCGCGCGCTCTTCGATGCCGGGGTACGCGTGACGGTCAACTCCGACGACCCGCCGATGTTCAGCACCGACCTCAACCAGGAATACGCCCTGCTCGCGGCCCAGGGCTTCACCTGGGACGAGCTGCTGAGGCTCAACCTCAATGCGGCAGATGTCTGCTTTTTGCCTGAGGACGAGAAGGCCGACCTGAGACAGTTGATTGCCGATTGTTGATTTCCGACTGGCAGACGATCTGAAATCACCTGTCGGCAAGCGGAAAATCGGGCTGTTGCTTGAAATGATCCTCGAGCACAGCCATCACCGCCAGAACGACATCATCGCGCCAGGGGCGAGCGGCGACCTGCACGCCCACCGGTAACCCGGCGCTGCCCAATTCCACCTCTCGAGCCCGGATCAGAACCCCGTCGCGCGTCGGCGCGCGATCGCTCTCCTCACCGGGCCGCACCCGGCCCGCGGCC
>JAEURK010000164.1 GCA_016789175.1 Anaerolineales bacterium | reverse complement strand
GTCGCACTGAGCCCCTGGAAAGCCATCATCTCATGGCGTTCGTTACGTCGAGGGCCGGACCGCCGCTTTGATCGCAGCACCATTTTGGTCATTTCGCTGTTTCTGACTCTTCTGGCGTTGGTGGTCGTCATCAGCGGTTTCGCCTGGAGCTGGCGATTCGGGCCCGACCTGGTGTGGATCGGCGGCTTCGGCGACGCTGTCATCGGCTGGCACTGGATGCTTGGGCTTGGGCTGTGGGCGCCCTTGCTTGTGCACGTCGCCCGGCGCTGGCCTCGCCCACGCTCGACCGATTTCACCGGCCGCCGCAGTGCTCTGAAACTGGCGGCTCTGACCGGCGCCGGCCTTGCGGGATGGCAATTTGCCGAAGCCCTGGCGCGGTTGCGGGCCGATCCCGATCAACCGCGTGCCGTCACCGGTTCGCGGTGCCTGGCGCCTTTCGCCGGCAATGCGATGCCCGTGACCCTCAGCCTGGGTGAGCGCGAACTGCACATCGACCCCGCGATGTGGAGACTGCAGATCGTCATCGATGGGATGGCGACCGAGGTGACGTATGCGCGGCTTCTGGCGTTGCCGGCCACCGAGCTCGAGGCGACTCTGGACTGTACGTCGGGCTGGTATAGCCCGCAACGCTGGCGCGGCGTGCTCCTGTCGGACCTGTTGGCCGCTGTGTCAGCACACCCGGGCCCGACGGCTGTGCGACTGATCGGGCAGTCGGGCTACAACACACTCCTGGCTGGCGACAGCGCCCGCGATCTTCTGTTGGCAACGCATCTGGGCAATGAGCCGTTAGCGACCTGGCACGGATTCCCGGTCCGGGCTGTAGCACCTGCCTGTCGCGGCTGGCAATGGGTGAAATGGTTGGCACGCGTCGAAATCATTGGCTGACGAGGCGTCGAGTGTGAGCCATCCCCACCCAGGCGGCCCGTAATGTGATGGACAGCCCGCCGCCGCGCCCGCAGGCTCTCCGGACCATAATCGAGTAAGATACGGGCCGGATTCCGCTCAGAAAGGCATAAGCTTCGGGCGGTAAACTTCACACCATGCTTTCACGTCGACGATTTCTGAAAACGACGGGCCTGGCGCTTGCCGGCGCAAGTCTGGCGCGCTACGCCAGACCCGGCACGCCGGCGGCCCTGGCCCAAGGGCAGTTCCCGACCGGCCCTGACGTCCGCCTGGGTCGTGTGGCCTGGCCGTGGGGTGTGGATGTGCTCACCCGGCCGCGCCCGGACGGCGCCGTCGTCCGCACGGTCATGCCCGATGAGCTGGTTGAGCTCCGCCGGGAGGTCGTCGGGCTGGGCATCATGCCACACAACCACGTCTGGTACGAGCTGGACGACGGGTACATGTACAGCTCGCACGTCGTCCCGACAGCGAACTGGCCCCAGACCCCGCCGGCGGCGCTGCCGACCCTGGGCGCCTGGGGCGAGGTGATGGTGCCGTACGTGGAGGGCCGGGCCGGCCCAGACCCGAACGCCGAGACCAAATACCGGATGTACTCGAGCGCGATCTTTCGGCTGTACGAGATGGTGCCGGGCACCGACGGCAGGACCTGGTATCGCGCCGGCACGGAGGTGACGCCGTTCATGTACGCGCCGGCCGACGTCTTCCGCCTGTTGACCGCGGAGGAGATCGCGCCGATCACGCCCGAGATCAGCGACAAGGCCCTGGTTGTCGACCTCAGTCGTCAGACGATCACGGCCGTCGAAGCCGGGGCCGAGGTTTATCGGGCCCAGATCGCGTCGGGCGCCCAGTTCTTCGGCGAGGATGGCCGGACCCTGCAGGGCGGAACGGGTCTTGGCCAGAAACCGATCTGGCAGAAACGGATCTCGCGCCAGATGCAGGGCGGCACGTTGGAGGCGGGCTGGGACATCCCGGGCGTGCCCTGGGTGGGCTACTTCGCCGGCAACGGCGAGGCCCTGCACGCCGCCTACTGGCACAACGACTTCGGGCGACCGAAGTCGCGCGGCTGCATCAACATGCGCCCGGCCGACGCTAAGTGGCTGTTCCGCTGGACCCTACCCGTTGTGACGTATGAACCCGGAGACATCACCGTCGATTGGGATCACCGCGGCACCATGATCGACGTTCGCGTGGAGGCCTGAGTCCCATGGATGGTACCGAAATCACCTTTGGCCTGGCCTTCATCGCCGGCTTCGCTTCTTTCATATCGCCTTGCGTGTTGTCGTTGGTGCCCGCGTATGTCGGCTATCTCAGCAGCCGGGCGGTCACCGTGGGCGCCGGCGGCTCGATGACCACCGAGAGCCGCATGGGCACGCTGGCGCACGGTCTGTTCTTCGTGGCCGGCTTCAGCCTTGTGTTCGTGTTGCTCGGGCTGGGCGCCAGCGTCGTCGGCCGGATGACGTATGACGCCATGAACGATCTGTTTCGGATCGGCACCATGCGCATCGGCCTAGCCCAAATCGGCGGCCTGGTCGTGATCATCTTCGGCCTGCACACGATGGGCGTGATCCACATCCCATTTCTGGAGTACGACACCCGGCGCCAACAGCCCCCGGATCGCCGGTTGGGCTACCTGTCGTCGTTTTTGATGGGCGTGTTCTTCTCCGGTGGCTGGGCGCCGTGCGTCGGGCCGGTTCTCGGGGCCGTGCTGACCATGGCTCTCCAGTCGCAAGATGTCACGCGCGGCGGCTGGTTGCTTTCGGCGTATTCGCTCGGTTTGGGGATTCCGTTCCTGTTGGCCGCGGCCGGCATCGGCAGCGTCAGCGACGTGCTCCGACGGTATCGTAATCAATTACGCTACGTCTCCATCGTGACCGGCGCGCTCCTGGTCTTCATCGGGGTTCTGTTGCTGACCGACAGCATGGAACTCTTCACCCGGCTCTTCCCGGTAGCCGAGATCCAAATCTGGATCGACAATCAGATCGTGGCCTTCTGGAACACCCTGACCGGCGGTGGAGCAGCGCAATGAGTTCCGAGGGTGGCGCGGCGGAGGGTGGCGGGGAGCGCAGCGGACCGCCGCTCGTGCTCTTTGCCGTGCTCGGGCTGGTCGTCGGTTTGACGGCCGGGGCCTTGATCTTCTTTCAACCGCAGCTCTTCCCTCCAGGCGAAGCCGTGATCGTGCAGCCCACGCGCCAATCGGCGCCGGCGGCGGTGGTCGGCGCGCCTGCGCCGGATTTCGAGCTGCTTGATCTGGACGGAAGCACGGTCAGACTTTCGAGCTTGAAGGGCGATGCGGTCCTGGTCAACTTCTGGGCGACCTGGTGCGGGCCATGCAAGGCCGAAATGCCGCTGCTGCAGGACCGTTACACAACGTTTCGCGAGAGCGGCCTGCGGATTTTGGCGGTCAACATCGGTGAAGAGGCCGAGACGATCCGACCCTATGTCGATGACCTCGGCCTGGGCTTCACGATCCTCCTGGATCCTGCGCTCGACGTCAACGATCAGTATCGTGTCCTCGGATATCCAACCACGATCGCGATCGATCGCGCCGGCAACGTCATCGACGTTCACGTCGGCGCCTGGTTGGACGAACAACTCGATTCCGTGCTCCGTGACCTGGGATTTGGAGGCTGACGAAGGCTCATGCCGATTGAACAGACGCCTGATGGGAAAATGCGCGCCACCGGCGGCGCGCGCTCGACTGTGATCGCGCTCGATCGGTGGTTTTATCGTCTCGCCCGCCACTGGCTGGTCGTCATCAATTTCGTTGTGTTCTTATATGTCGGCCTGCCGTTCGCGGCGCCGGTGCTGATGCACTTCGGCTACGACCGTGCGGCGCGGTTGATCTATGCCGCTTACGGACCGCTGTGCCATCAGCTGGCCACGCGCTCGTGGTTCCTGTTCGGCGAGCAGAGCAACTATCCGCGCGCCGAGTTCATGGCGCGAACCGGAATCGATCTGGACACGACTCAGGGCATCCTGGCGGCCCGAAACTTCATCGGCGATGCGACCTACGGGTTCAAGACGGCCTTCTGCCAGCGCGACATCGCGATCTATGGCGCAATCCTGTTGGTGGGCCTGGTATACATGATCCCGGCCGTGCAGCGCTGGTTGAAGCCGATGCCGGTCTGGCTCTGGGTCCTGTTGGGGCTGGTGCCGATCGCGCTGGATGGTTTCTCGCAGTTGTTCTCGGCGTATCCATATACGGCGATCCCGTTCATTCGCGACATATTCGCGTTTCTGCCGGAGCGCGAGAGCACGCCCGAGCTGCGGACGTTGACCGGCTTTCTGTTCGGGCTGTCGTGTGCCTGGCTGGCCTTCCCATATCTGCGCGAGTCGTTCAATGATATGAGCGCGCAACTTGGTGAGAAGCTGTCCCGGGTGCAGGCTGCGGGAGGTTAGGTCAGGGCGCCGAAGATCCACAGGCCGATCACGGCGGCGGTCAACTCGTATGGACGGTCCAGGATGGCGACCAGGGCGGTGACCCAGGAGTGCAGCACCAAATACGGAGACAGGCAGGGCGCCGCGGCCATGGCGGGCTGGGCCTTCCGGGAACGGATGGCGGCCACCCATAACGCCAACCCCACGGGCAACGACATCGGCCACAGGCTGCTGTTCCAGGCCGCGCTGACGCTCAAGAGTTGGGAGAAGCGGAGCGGCCACAACCCATATAGCGCGAACGAACCTCCCAACGCCAACCCGACGGGCCCAAAGACTCGCGCCACTTGACGAAGGCCACCGTCCCGCCAGGCCTCGACCAGCCAGAAGAGGGCAACACCGAGCCCGATGTGGGGCTTCAAAACCACCAGGAACAACCCGATCCACGGAGGCAGGACAAACCCCAGGATCGGCAGATAGTCCACATTTCCGTTATAGAGGCCGTCGAGCACCAACGGCGACAATAAGAAGACGACGACAGACCACATCCGCCCGCCGCTGAGACGATGGGCCACATAGGCATAGGCGGCCAGCCCCACCAGGAGCATGATGGTGCGCCCAACCGGAGATGGCAAAAAGGCCAGCGGCAGGATCGGGATCAGAGCCCAAGGCGCCATGAACAGGCTGGGGGCCGCGTCGTAGGGCGACCGGCCCTCTATCGTTCCCCGAATGGCAGGGTAGAACGTGTCGTCCCAATCAACGCCGGACGGCAGTCGCTCGGCCCCGAGCCAGATCAAGGCCGGGACGGCGAGAGCGAGCAACGCAATCCGCAGCCACGCCGAGCGGGTCGTGGGCCATTGCTGTCGCAGCCCTGACGCGACCAAAGCCGAAGGTAAGTCGGCATCGCTCATCAGCGACCGCCGAGGTGTCGCCAACCGGCGCCCAGGCCGATCAGGGCGCCGCAGAAGGCCAGAGCGCTGAGCGAGGCCTGGATCCCGGTCGCAGCGCTGATGAGGAAGGCCCCGGTCAGGGTCGGGATGGCGAGCGCTACCAGGACCAGCCCGGCTGTCTGAAGTGCGGTCTGCGTGGCGCGGATGGGGGTCATGCGGCGTCTCATGTCAGGCTCTCCGTTTCGATTACATTGCCGAATTCGTCCAACAGTTCCAGATCGCAGGCCGCAAAGACCTCGGGCCTGGCCTGCACGAATATTCCGTTCGAAAGGGCTACCACCTGCACCTGCCCGTCGGGCCAGCGCAGGCGCACGGCGACTCCGTGATCGCTGGCCCCGAAGACGGCCGTCAGGGCACTGGCTTCGCTCCCACTTAACGTTCCGGCGATCAGGGCTTGCGTCTGACAGTCGCCATCCAGGGGCTCGACCAGGCTGAGCGTGCTTTGCGGTCGCCAACCCAATCCATCAGGGGTGACGAAGGCAGCCGCCAGGCGACAGGGCCCCTGGGCCGCGTCACTCGATTGCCAGCGATAGACGATCACTTTGCCGCCGGCCGCATCGACCGTCGCCGCGATCGTGGCGGTCTCGGCGCGATACCCCTCTGGCGTTGGGACATAGTCCGGGAGCCGGTTCAAGGCCTCCTGCGGTGTCCCGGGCAGTGCGCCGCAACCCGCGAGCAGAAGGGCCGTCGCCAGTAAATTTACATAAGAGGATGTGTTTCGAGTGACCATGACTTCTTGACGTTCAGGTAACAAGAAAAGTGCCACCAACACGTGGCCGGGCCGTTACAGTTCGGTAACAGGTCCAGGGTGGTGGGGCCCGGCACGGTCCGGGTTTCGGGGCCTGTGGCATACTGCGCGTATGGACAAGCGGATTCTGGTCGTCGACGACGATGCAGGGATCGTCAGCGCCCTCACGTCGTTGTTCGTTCGCGCCGGCTATCTGGTCGATTCGGCCCGGAGCGGCACGGCTGCCCTGGACATGCTGGCGCGCCGACCGGATCTGGTCGTGCTCGACCTGATGCTGCCGGGACTGGACGGCTACGAGGTGTGTCGCCGCATCCGGCATCAGGAGCGTTACGTTCCGATCGTGATGCTCTCAGCCCGCGATGAGACCGATGACCGGGTGCTGGGCCTGGAGCTCGGCGCCGACGCCTACCTGACCAAGCCGTTCGAGCCTGGAGAGTTGCTGGCGCAGGTGCGGGCCGTGTTTCGCACGGTATCGGCCCGCGAGGGCGGGACACGGGGCCCGCTCACCATCGGCGGGTTACGCCTATGGGATGCCCAACACCATGTCGAGGTCGACGGGCAAAAGGTCGAGCTTTCGCCCAAGGAGTTCGAACTCCTGCGCCATTTCATGCGGCATCCCGGTCAGGTCTTCGGTCGTGAAACGCTTTTACGCGAGATCTGGGGCTACGTGGTCGAAGTGGACTCGCGCACCGTCGACACACACATCCAGCGCCTGCGCGCCAAGATCGAGCCCGAGCCGGGCAACCCGGTGCGGATCGAAACGGTACGGGGCTTCGGCTATCGCCTGGCTGCCGAGCCGATCGGTCACTGAACCCATGAACGCGCTGGACCTCAATGTCCTCCTTGGCCTGGGCCTGTTTGCGATCGCCGGGCTGGCGTTCGGGGCGGCCTGGCTGGAGCGGCGACTGAATCCGGCGCGCGTACCCGGCACCACCCCGGCCGAGCTGGAGCTTCGCGCGGCCGGCGCTCCGATCGGGATCCTCCTGGCTGACCCAACCGGGCTGATCCGTTTTGCCAACGCGCCCGCCCGCCGCAACCTCGAGCTCACCGACGACGGCGGGTTGCCGGACCGGCCGTGGGTGTCGGCGTGGCGCGACGACATCGCCAGCCTGCGCGGCACGGATGGCGCAAACCCCTACCGCCTGGTCAACGCGGGCGGCGAGCAAGCTTTCAGCTGGTGGTTGTGTCCGTTCGGCGACGTCATCCTGGGTCTGGTGCAGGATCTCGGACAGGCTGCGCGCGGGGAGCGCATCGCCCGATCCTTCCTCGCGGATCTCTCCCACGAGCTGCGCACGCCTCTGACCGCCATCCTGGCGCACCTCGAGCTGCTGCGCGACCCGGCCCTGCCGGAGTTCGCGCACGAGACCTCCTTGCGGCTGGTGAACCAGGAGGCGACCCGCATCTCGCATCTCGTGCAGGACCTGTTGACGCTCAGTCGGCTTCAGGCCGCGGCCGAGTTCGACCTGCACGCCGTCGACGTTCTGGTTGTGGCGGAGACCGCGGTCGCCGACGTCATCCTGGATGCCGAACGCCGCGATATCGCGATCGATCTCGAGGCCCGCCGGCCCTTGCCGCGCGCGTTGGCCGATCCCGATCGGCTGCGTCAGGTCTTCGTGAACGCGCTCGACAACGCCGTGAAGTACTGTCAGCCCGGCAATCGGATCACGGTTTCGCTGGCGGGTCAGGCCACATCCATGCGCGTGTCGATCTGTGATAACGGCCCCGGAATCGCGTCCGAGCATCTGCCCAACCTGACGCGGCGTTTTTATCGAGCTCAGACGGACGGCGTCGGCAGCGGGCTGGGGTTGGCGATCGTCGATGAGATCGTGCGTCGACACCATGCCACGCTGGAGTTGCATAGCCCACCTCCTGGTGAGCCGAGCGGTCTTTTGTTGGCCTTCAACCTCCCGATCGTCGAGTCCCCGGAGCTCAAGCATGCGTGATCGCCTGCGCCCGCTCAATTGGCGCCGCCTGTGGCCGCTGCTCTTCGCCGGGCTGGGCCTGATCGTTCTGGCCTGGCGCCCGTTTGAGCGCCAGGTTGTGATCGTCCCGCGTGATTGGCAGACCGGGCAGGCCTATCCGCGTTTCCAGTTGTTGACGCCAGGAGCCCGCACCGGCGAACGGGCGCGCATCGCCGCAACCGACAGCGTGCCCTGGGCTTACCTTAAGCTCGAGGTCAACGGTCGTTCGGCCCTGCTGCAATCGACCGAACCTGATCTGCAGACCGGCACCTGGACCTGGGTGTGGGAGTACACGGTGCCCGAAGCGGTTGGCTACTCGGTCAGCCTGTTCTTTGACTGTCACACCGGCTGCCAGGAGCGTGCCCGGGTGTTCTTTGGTCAGCAGACCACGGCGCCGTCCCGCCCGGCTTCGACCTTACGACCGACCAAGCTGGGACTGGCCTTCACCAGCCCGGAACGTGATTGGCACGGTCGCAGCGGCTGGGCGCTGGAACTGGCCTATGCGCTCTCGGCTGAGCAGGACTACTGGGGTGTGGATGACCTCTCGGAGCGGGTCCGATTTTGGGTGGATCGAGGCCAGCGTGTACTCGTGCGAGTCGACTACGCTCAGGGTCAGCCGCTCCCGCCCCGTGACGACCAGCGCGCGCTTGACGAGTACCTCTCGTACCTGCGCCGGCTGGCCCGCGACGTTCGCCTGCAGGGCGTGTACGGATTTGTGATCGGGGCCGGCCTCAATCTGCCGGGCAGCGGGGAGGATGCGCTGGCCCGGGCGGCGACTCCGGATTGGTCCGCGCGGATCATCAATGGTTTCGGGCTGCAGCCGGCCCGTACCGATCACGCCGTCGGCGTGGTGCGGGCCGAGAACCCACAGGCTCACGTCATCGTCGGAACCGTGCGCCCGTGGGTGGAGGGTTTGGATGGCGCGCAGGTGGTCAACGCCCGGGCGCCATGGTTGAACTACTTCAACACGCTGGCCGCTCACCTGGAGTACGCTGCGCTCGAGAAGCAAGCGGCTGGGCTGTCTGACGCCACGCCAGATGGGTTTGCCCTGGCAGCCTCTGGACGGATCGCCACCGCTGTGGCGATGGGGCGCACGCCGTCGGAGGAGCCGATCCTGGACCTGGCCACGCCGGCCTGGGGTGGGGCGCAAGCCGGGTTTCAGGTTTACCGCGACTGGATGACCGTGTTGCGTGGCTATCCAACTCTGGCGTCCAAGCCGCTTTACCTGACCGCGGTGAATACCTTCGTGTCAGATGGGGCTGAGACACCCGCCGACAATTATCCGGCCGGGTGGCTCTCGACGGCTCTGGTCGAGATCGAGACACA
>JAEURK010000157.1 GCA_016789175.1 Anaerolineales bacterium | reverse complement strand
GCGCCGGTCAGGGCGCGCAGCCGGTCCTCGAGGGCGCTGCGGCTGAGCCCGGGGTTACGGGTTGGATGCAGCAGGCACTCCTCGGTCGTGAGCAGCGTGCCCACGCCATCGGAGTGGATGGCGCCGCCTTCGAGCACGATGTCGGCGAAGGTCGTCGGCAGACCCTCAACCTCGGCGACCCGAGCCGCCACCTGCTGGTCGACGTCATGCGGTGCATACAGCCCGCCATAGGCATTGAAGCGCCAGCACACTGCCAGCCGCGCGCCGCGCCCATCGCGTAGCACGGTCGGACCGGTGTCGCGGATCCAGGAATCGTCGGAGTCCAGGGGAGTCACGCGCACGGCGGGTGGCAGGGCGAGGCGGGCCGCTTCGAGATCGTCCGGCCGAGCGCCGATCGTGACCGGCTCGAAGCGCGCGATCTCGGCCGCCACCCTGGCGAAGGCGGCGCGCGCCGGCCCGGCCTTGGCGCGCCAGGTCGACGGCCGTGCCGGCCATAGCAGCCAGCAGCCGGCATGCGGCTCAAACTCACCCGGCATGCGATAGCCTGTGTCGGAGGATGGGCCAGGCAGGGGGTTCATGAATGCTGAAGAGCCGGAAGCGTAAGGACGAACGCTGGACTCAATCCGACGTCCGTCCTCTCGCTTCCGGAGCAGGGCCTGCGGCTGTCAGATCAAACCGGTGTCGCGCTCGGCCAGGGTGATGCAGTGTTCGAAGATGGTCAGGGCCTCGTCGATTTCATCGCGGCTGACCGAGAGCGGCGGCGTCAGCCGGATCGTGTTGCGGCCGCAGCCGAGCAGCAGCAGGCCGTGCTCGAAGCCGTGATGCACCACGCGGTTGCGCACGTCCGGGCCGCGTTCTTTGGTGTCCTTGTTCTTGACGAACTCGACGCCGATCATCAGGCCCTTGCCGCGCACCTGACCGATCGATGGATGGCGGGCCGCCATCTCCTCGAGGATGTCCATCGCGTAATGGCCGACCTCGCGCGTGTTTTCGAGCAGTCCCTCTTCGAGCAACGCGATCGTCTCGAGCGAGGCTGAGCAAGAGAGCGGGTTGCCGCCGTACGTGTTGCCGTGCGCGCCGGCCGGCCAGGTCATCACGCTCTTGCGTGCAATTAATGCGCCGAGCGGCATGCCAGAGGCGATGCCCTTGGCCGAGCACACCATGTCGGGCTCGACGCCCCAGTGCTGGATCGCCCACCACTTGCCCGTGCGGCCCATGCCGCTCTGGACTTCGTCGACGATCAGCAGGATGCCGTGCTTGTCGCACAGCTCGCGCAGCTTCGGGTAGAACGAGTCCGGCGGCACCACATAGCCGCCTTCGCCCTGAATCGGTTCGACCAGGATCGCCGCGACCTCCTCGGCCGGGGTCTCGTAGGTGAAGATCACGTTCTCGATGTAGTTGACCACGGCATGGCCGTAGTCCTCGCGCGAGGCATCGAACTGCAGGCGCGGGCGATACGAATTCGGGAACGGCACCAGCGTGACGCCCGGCATGGCCTGGTTGAAACCGCGACGCTGCACGGCCTTCGATGAGGTAAAGGCCAGGGCGCCCATCGTGCGACCGTGGAAGCCGCCGTGAAAACCGATGAAGCGTGAGCGGCCGGTGTGGAAGCGCGCCAGTTTGATGGCGGCCTCCACGGCCTCGGCGCCCGAGTTGGTCATAAACGAAAGGGCGTCTTCCTTGAAGGGCGCGATCAGGTCGAGCTTCTCGCCGAGCTTCACCCACTTCTCATGATAAAAGTCCGATGAGATGTGCAGAAACTTGTCAGCCTGCTCCTGGACGGCCTTGACCACGCGCGGGTGGCTATGGCCGGTCGAGCACACGGCGATGCCGGCCGCAAAATCGAGATAGCGATTCCCATCGACATCCCAGACCTCGGTGCCCTTGCCGTGGTCCATCACGAAAGGATAGTCGCGCGGGTACGACGGCGAGATGAACTTCTGGTCGCGCTCGACGATGGCTTGAGCGCGCGGCCCGGGCGTGTTGAGTCGAGTGACGGGGATGGATGAGGTGGTCATGAAACGGCCTCCGCAGATGAAAAGGGGATGGTAACGACGACGAGCCAAGCCGAAGCCGTGCAGACTTACTCGTCAGCCGTATGCCACTTCATCTGTGAGCCCTGGCCGCGCGCAGGTCGCCGGCCGGCCGGTGCGCCGGCGCGACGATCGCGGTGGTGGGACGTCTGGATGATGACCGAGATCATGGGTGTGCTCAGGCGGAACCCATCGCAGCAGCGGCGGCGCCGATCAAGCCGGCATCGTCGCCCAGGGCAGCCGGGACGATCGGCATGCCTTTCCAGTAGCTCTCCGGCAGGCCCGACGCGGCAACCGCCTCGCGCAGCGGGGCCATGAACAGGTCGCCCGTGAACGAGACGCCGCCGCCGACCACGACCACGGCGGGGTTGTACAACGCCAGCATGCTGGCGATGGCCCGGCCGATGCGCCGGCCCGACCCGCGGATCTGCTCTTGAGCGAAAGAATCGCCGGCGGCGGCAGCCTGGCCGATCTGCACGGTGGTCAGGCGCGACACATCGCCGTCATTGAAGGCGCGCAGGGCGCTCTCATGGGCTGCGCCGGTCTGCAATTGCGCAATCGCATGGCGCGCAATCGCCGGCCCGGCCGCCACCGTCTCGAGACAACCGCGCTGGCCGCAGTTGCACGGCTCGCCATCAGGTTCGACCTGGATGTGACCGACTTCGGCCGCGAGCCCGTTGACTCCGAGCAGCAATCGATCGTCGAGGATCACGCCGCCGCCGATCCCGGTGCTGACGGTCAGGAAGAGCACGTCATGATAGCCGGAGGCGGCGCCGAACTTCCACTCGCCGACCGCGGCCAGGTTGGCGTCGTTGCCGACCACGACCGGGCAGCCGAGTTTCTCGCTCAGACGCGGCCCGAGCGGCAGGTTCTCCCAGCCCTTGAGGTTGGTGGCGATCACGACCACGCCGGTTCGCGGATTGACCGGACCCGGGATCGCGACCCCGACCGCAGCCGGATGCGAGATGCCGGGAGGGAGCACGCTCTCAACCGCCTGGGCCAGATCGGCCAGGATAGTCTCATGGGTGGCGGGTTGGCGGGACGGAACTTTGCGTTTTCGGGCGGGTGTCGCCGAGTGGCCGATGAAGCTGGCAGAGCGCAGATTCGTTCCGCCCACATCGATTCCGACGTAAACGGGTTGTGTCATACCTCCATTGTACCTAATCCGCTCAAGACGCAGCCCGGGGTGTGCACGGGCCCGTTGTCAGTCCCAGATTCTGGCCGCGGAGCGCGGATTACGCGGAAAAAAGCGGGACCGTGGCCGGCAGGGCTCCAGCGTACAAATCCGCGTAATCCGCGGCATAAAGCCCGCTGACAAATCGTGCAGGCACCCATGGCTACGTGTGCACATGGCCACACGGCAATCGCCCCTGTTTGGCCTCGCAGTATGTGGCCGGGGATTTCGCGGATAACGCGGAATTTGGAGGGACTGACGGGTACAATCGGGCGCAATCCGCCGACCCATGGGCGAGGGCGAACACGTCTTCTGGGCGGCACCACGTTTGACAAAAGGGGAGGCCGATCATGTTGTCTCGGGTCTTGACCGTCAACGGACACGCCATCACGATCCGTGAAAGCGCGGGCACGGGCCCGGCGGCGGTTCTGGTACACGGCAACTCGTCGTCGGGTCTGTCGTTTCAGCATCAGCTCGAAAGCGCGCTGGGTCAGACCCATCATCTGGTGGCGCTTGACTTGCCCGGTCACGGCGACTCTCAACGCGCGCTCGACCCGCAGGCCGGATACAGCCTGCCGGGCTACGCCGCGATCGTGGTCGGCATGGCCGAACAGCTCGGCCTGACCGACGCGGTCTTTGTGGGTTGGAGCCTGGGCGGCCACATCCTCCTCGAGGCGAGCCCGCGCCTGCCGCGCGCCGCTGGCTTCGCGATCTTCGGGACACCGCCGCTGGCCTTCCCGCCGGACATGGCCGCCGCCTTCCTGCCGCATCCGGCCATGGGGGCCTCGTTTGCAGCCGAGTTGACCGACGAGCAGATGGATGCCTACGTGACGGCGTTCTTCAAGCCGGGCGTCGCGACCTTGCCAGAGACGTTTCGGGCCGATATTCGGCGAACTGACGGACAGGCCCGCGCGGGTCTGGGCGGCAGCATCCGCCCCGACGGTTATCTGGACGAGATCGTGGCCGTCCAGGGCCTCAAGGCGCCGCTGGCTGTCTTTCAGGGTGAGCACGAGCAACTGGTCAACCTGGCGTACCTGCAGGCTCTGGACGCCCCGACGCTGTGGCGCCGAGCCGTGCAGGTCGTGCCCGATGCCGGCCATGCCCCACACTGGGAACAGCCGCAGGCGTTCAACACGCTTCTGGCGGCCTTTATCAGCGACTGCGCGCACTGAGCTCGCTCGCGGCGACTGGAGACGCGCACGAGGCATTTGCCCTCGTGCGCGTCTCTTCATGATTGGGTGGCTGTGTCTCACCGACAATGCCGGGGCTGTGCAAAGGACGCGAGCATTGCACGCGGACCTGTTGATGGCGAGCGCTGGTCCGGCTGATCCGGATCGGCAAATGCGGCCTGTGGCGCCGGTCCTAACCCGTTCGGAACGATCAGCCAGCGGCCCGACTCCCAACGCGCGAGCGCATGACTGAGCGCGACCCAAAAAGAGCCTTCGCCGGTTAGCGTATACATTGGGTGCGGCCCGCTTTCCTGGAGCGCGATCTCACCGCCGGCATACAGATCCCAACCACCGTCGGCGTGGACGAGGGTGATCCCCAACCGTTTTCCCGGCGGCTGCCCCCGATCTGACTCGAATGCGGCATCGGTCTCGTCTAGCGATAGGACGTCGATCTGGGCGCCATCCAGGAAGACGATCGCGTCAGACGATCCCACCGCGAGTGGATGCCGCGTCACGGTCGGCGCCAGCGGACCCGACCAACCGCTGGTCTGGGGTGCGCATATCGGCGGCGGGTCAGCCATACAGATCAGGACGTCATCGGCGTCGAGTACGAAACGCCCCGTCTGTGTGACAGGCGGCGCCGTCAGGCGAGCGATGCGGCGGCCCGAGCGCCGGGCGGTGCGGGTCATGCGGTCACCTCGAGTGTGTTCGTCGGTTGCGCGTCCGGAGAGACAAACGCCAGCGTAACCGACTCACCATCGATGTGGGTCACCGTTACGATGTGGTCCATGATCTGGAGCCTGTCGCCGGAGCGGACACGCAAGCGTCGGTCGTGCTCAGGATGATCCCGGACGAAGATCCACAAGCCGGCGCCGAGCGGTGTGCGCGCCGGATCACCGTCGGCCGGTGACGGGTCGCGCCAGATGTTTCCGACACCGATGCGGATGTCGTCGTGCGTAAGCTGATTGCTTTCGGGCACACGATAAGTGACGTTCATGGCCTGGCCTTTCCACTGATGATGACGGCTTCGAAATGACCCTGGACATCCCTGTAAGGCATCGTCAGTTCGGGGCGGTCCCAACCCCACGGATTTCGAATCCGCACGGTTTGGGTCGCCTCGTCGACCCCAACGACGTAGTAGGCATGCCGACTGACCAGCGTGCCATCGTCATACGGCTTGCGATAGTTCGGGCGGGCCGCTCCTCGGATGATCCCGGGAACGGCTGAGTCAAAGAATCCCGGGTCCAGGGTCTCCTTCGAGAGCGAGGCCAGCCCGATCGCGCGGCCCTCCTTGAAGGCCTGATTGAACGCGTTGAACGAGACGGTCAGTGCGTCTTGTCGGGTGGCCTTGAGCCCGGTCACGGTTTGCATGGCGTCTTCGGTCCGACCGCCGTCCCCGATGACATCGTAGCCCCCGCGATACTGCGCGTACGCTTTCTCGATAATCGGCACCCAGACCTCGGGATTGCCGTCGACGCCCCGATCCCCGAGGGCGGCGGTGGCCTGTTCCCCGGGGTGGGTCGGCAGGTCGCCGGTGACGGTCACGTCGACGGGCTTGCCCTTCTGGTCGTAGAAGGTCACGGTGTACGTCCCATCCGGATTGGCGCGTACCATCCGCTCGATCAATTCGGGTTGCTGCGCGGCCAGACCGGCCAGTGTCGCCAGGAGATAGCAATCCCCGAGCAGGGTGCCCTGGTTGATGTCACTGGGGTGGGCGCCGCCCTTGCCCGGTATGCCGTTTTCATCAACGAAGACGTGGCCGTTCGTGGCCTGGTAGGTCGAGCCTTTGAGAATCTGATCTTTCGAACCCTCCCTGGCAAAGAGCCTGTCGCCGCTTTCGCGCTCGTCGGCGGCGCCCGAGCCGTTGACGAGGGCCTGGGCGCGATCGCTGCGCGTCAGGACGCGGGCGGCGTCGGCTTCGGCCTCCCGGAGACGCACCGCGATACGCTGGGTGGTCTCGGCGCTGCGATCGAGGGCGGCCTCCAGGCGACGCATGGCCGGGAGCACCACGCCGGTCATCTCGGCGAAAAAGGCGCGGGCCGAGCGGCCCATCCAATCGCCGCCTTCGAGCACGGCTTGGTGACGCTCCAGGTTGACGCGGGCGGTTCGCACGGACTGGTGCTCGCGTCGAAAAGTGCGTTCGATTTCGGTCAACTCGGTGTGTTGGGCGCGGATGCGCGGATGAGTCATGGTGAAGTTCTCCTGTCGGCGCCTGCTTCAGCGCTGCAAATGGGTGAGGTAGACCCGGTTGATCCCGCTCTCGACCGCGGCGGCCGCGACGCCGACGCCGAGGGGCGTACGGACTCGGCCGACCAGGATCAGTTCAGGGCCGTTCACAATCAGGTCCCGCAGATCGGCGCCGCCGGTGAGGCCGATCTCGGCAAGGCCGTCGCCGCTGAACCGCGCATCGGGCGCGCCGGCGCTGGTGTAACGCAGGAGCCGCGTCGGCCCAAGCCCATCGGCGTGGCTGAGCAGCACCCAGATTCGATCCTCTTGCAGCGCCAGGTCGCGCAGCTGATAACCATCCACGCGCAGGAGGATCTGGCCGCCGCTGCCGAAACCGAGGTCGGGTGCGCCCGTCGCTGTGTAGCGGGCGATCAGCTGCGCGTTTGGGTCGTACACGCTGTTGCCTGCGACGACGATCTTGCCGTCGGGTTGCAGCGCGATCCGCAGGGCGTCAAAAGCGGCTGCCAGATCGCGCACGACGCCGCCGGAGCCAAAGCCGGGGTCCAGCTGCCCGTTCGCTGTGAAGCGCGCCAGCAACAGTTGATACAACCCGTTGCCGTCGATGTAGTGTCCGCCGACGACGATCCGGTTTTGCGCGTCGACGGCGACGTCATACGCGCGGGCACCGCCGCCCAGGCCGGTGTTGATCCGACCGTTGCTGCCGAAGCTGGTGTCGACTGTTCCGTCCGCATTGAGTCGGGCCAGCGAGAGTTGCACACTGCCGGTGCCCTGGCTCTCGCCGGCGACGACGATCTTGCCGTCAGGTTGGATCGCCAGCGCCCGCGCCAGATCGCGTGCGGCGATATCGATCGTCACCGCGCCGCCCTGAAAGTCGGGGTCGGGGCCAACCTCTAGCAGGCGCCGTGAGACGTGGTAATTGCTGCCGCCGGGCACGCTGACCCAACTGGCGGTGGTGACGCTACCGTCGGGTTGGACGACGAGATCGGCGAAGTGCTGCGTGTCCGCCCCGGGCGCCTCGCTGATGCCGTCCGACCAGCCTTCGATGAGTTGGCCCAGGTACAGGGTTGGCGAGTCGGACGCGACGGCTCCCTCGACCGCGACCACGATCGGTCGGCCGGGTCCGCCATCGGCCCCGACCGCCGCCCAGTAGACTGTGTCGCCGTCCAGGCTGTAGCGGCTCGTCCACCAGCCGCCGGCAGCCAAATCACCGGTCAACAGATGACGGCCGATCATCAGGCGGCTCTGGCCTTCGACGGTCGCAGTGCCGACAACGTCGACCGTGCCCCAGTTCGAGCCGATGAGGTTTAGCGACAGGTCTTGGACGCCGTGGGTTGTGAGGTCGGCCTCGCCCCAGCGCACGGCGCTCGCGTCGGCGGCGTCGAACGCGGCGACGCCGTAGCCCTGCGTCGTGCGGCCACCCACCAGCCATACGGTCGGTCCGATGTGACTCAGGTGTTCGGCGCCTTCGGAGCCGCCGAAGTCGACGGATGCCAGGCCGTTACCGAAGAAGGTCGGGTCGAGCGCGCCGGTCAGGGTGAAGCGCAGGAGGGCGAAGTCGCCGGCGTTTGACCCGGCGGCATACAGCCCGGCCGGCTGGCCGTAGCCCGCCAGCGCGACCTCGACGTCGGTGAGTTCGGCCGCCTCAGGCGTGAGCCGATACCCGGCCGTGCCAAAGGTCGGATCGAGCCCGGTCGTTGGACGAAAGCGTGCGACCACGCCCTGGCACGAGCCGCCGGCTGACGCGCAGCGCCGGCCAACGGCGACGACATCGCCATTCGGCAAGAGCGTGAGGTCGTTCAGGACGGCATCGCCGTCGAAGCCGGCCGACCACGTCGACCATGCGCTACCATCGGGCGCGATCGCGTACAGCCGAAACGCGCGCGGGCAGGGCGCGACCGGGCAACTCGCGATCGCTGTGCGCCCGACCCAGATCCGATCAGGGCCCAGCAAGACGACGGTGGGGTGATCCTCAGTCGAGAGGCTCGAGTCGAGGATCACCAGCCCGTCGACCCCAAAGGCAGGATCGAGGCCGGCCGACCCGATCCTGGACAGCACCAGATCGTTGTCTGAGCGACCGGCCACATAACGGGCCGACCCGTCGGCTGCAGTGGCCAGGTCGTTGCCGCCGAGATCGATGGTGTGTACACCGCCGTCCCCTGAGCCAGCGTCCGGCGCGCCGCTCTCGTCGAACGACTGGATCAGAAAGTCTCCACCCGTAGTTCCGACGGCCGCGAAGCCGGCCTTTGTGCTGATGACCTGGACGAGCCTGCCGGCGCCGGGTGTGAGCGCCACACCCTGTTGACCGAACCCGCCCCAACCCGGGTCTACATCCCCGGCTCCCGCCTGTGCAACGGGCAGGGGCAGGGTGTTATACGTGAGAAGCGCCAGCGCAAGGTAACGGCGCAGATGGTGTTGGAACACGAAAGCCTCCAAGGACGTGAGAGGGGAAGGGCGCGTCCGGCGCACCGGACGCGCCCGGCGATCATTCGTCGACGCCGACCGGGCCGAGATCGACTGCGGAGCCCGCATCGACCAACACCGGGCTGAGGAAGTAGCCGTCCGCGTCGGTGAGATAGGTCCACTCGTCGTTCTCGATTTGGACGTGTATGCTATAGGCGGCGCGTGGCAGGTCCGTGAACGTGAACGTGCCGTCGGCCGCAGTGCGCGTGGTCCGGAAGTCCGGATCGCCGGCGCACGGCGTATCGAGCGCGTAGTCGAGCGCGCAGATCACGACGGGCATGTCGGCAAGGGGCTTGCCGTCGCGCATGAGGACGGCCGTGAGCGTG
>JAEURK010000373.1 GCA_016789175.1 Anaerolineales bacterium | reverse complement strand
CCTGTCGGGGGCCGAAACCGATCTGGCCGAGGTTCTGGCCGAGCGCGATCTGACCTTCCTGCTCATGCAGCTCTTCGCGCGACCTGTGCTCCTGGCCGCTACCCCGAACCTGCTCTTCCCCGGGCGAACCGCAATCGGGGTTGCCACAGCCGTGGATGTGGTGGCCATCGTGCCGCCCCCGATCGCCTGGGGCAGCTCGGCGCCCTGGCGTTACAGCGAGCGTCCAGATGAGACCCTGGCCCTGGTAGCTCAGGCCTTTGGATCTGCCCTCGTCTCAGATGGATCGCTCGATCAGGTCGGCGCGCCGATCGCGCCACAGGATCGCGGCGCCGTGCCGGCTGCGGTGGCCGTGCTGGCGCTGCGTGCCTTTGAAGGCCAATCCGCGGCCGACCAATACCAGGTCCTGGCCAGGCGCACCCTCGGCCTGACCGGCCTGCCCTCCGTGGTGGCGGCCCTGTCGGAATGGCTTGGACAGTAAGCCGGGCAGCAGGAAGCGGTGCGCAAGCACGAGTTGATGCTGTTGGCGAACCCGAGCTCGCGTTGTCAGGAGCCCTGGAACAGGCCGGACCGGTACCCGGATGTTCAGGGATAGCACGGATCATATGGAAACATCTCGAATGACTCCGCGCCATCCGTGAACATCCGGGTGATCCGTGTCCTGGGCCAGCCGACCGAATCCGGTTCGCCAACAGATCACGAGCTGTCTGTGACGGAATCTGCCCTGTTGCTGAGTCGCGCCCACGCCGGACTGACACCTTGCCCGTGCACAGTGAAGCGTGATCGCTCCACGCTTCACGCTCCACGGTTACAATTCCCCCATGGTCTATTCTCTGAACCTTGAACATCTCGACGGCCGCTGGTACGCGCACGTGGCCGAGCTGCCGGGCGCGTTCAGCGACGGCGGCACAGTCGATGAAGCCACGCGCGGCGCCGCGCAGGCGATCGCCAATCACCTGGTCTGGTCCGAAGCCGACGTCGACCATGGCCCGCGCCCGCTGGCGACCGTGACCGAGATCATCCGCTCGTGGAACTATGCGCCGGACTACGAAGTCAACGCCTTCTTCGCCACCGACCGCCCGCCGCTGACCGACGAGGACGTCGAGGGGATGCGCAAGCTGTTGTATCTGGCGCGCGCCGAGCTGCTCGACTCGTTTCTGGGACTCACCTTCGATCAGCTGGTTCAAAAGCCTGACCCCGAGACCTGGTCAGTGGTCGAGGTGCTGCGGCACATCAGCACGGCCGAGAACTGGTACCTCGACCGGCTCGGTCTGGCCCACGAGCCGGCCTGGGAGATGGGCGACACGCTTGGGCGCGTGTTGCTGGTGCGTCAACATTTGCTCGACGTGCTGCCGGGCCTGGTCGGTGACGAGCGGGTCACGGAATGGAACGGCGAGCTGTGGTCCCCGCGCAAAGTCGTGCGCCGCACGCTCTGGCATGAGTTGCTGCACGCTCGCGACATCAAACGCGTGCGCGGGTTGCTGCTGGCGGCGCCCGGGGCTTCAGCATGACCCGCAGCGATCCGTTGGCGGAGTATCGCGGCGCATTGATCGATCGCCTGGCCGAGCAACCGGTGGCGTTCGCGGCGTTGACTGCGCAACTCCCCGAAGCCGAATGGCATAGATCCGGTGCAGTCGACGGCCTCACCCTGCACCAACTGGCGGCGCACATTCGCGACGCCGTTGTCAAGGCCTTCTATCCGCGGATCGAGCGCATCCTGGCCGAAGAGTCGCCCCACCTCGAGCCCTTCCCGCACCACTACTGGACGATCGAGCACGGGTACCGGGTCGACGAACCCCTGGCCGAGATCGTGACCGCCTTCACGGCCACCCACCATACGTTGCTGAAGACGTTGCGGACGCTGCCGGCCGAGGATTGGGCGCGGATCGGCTTTCACCCGCCGTCGGGGCCGCGCACGATCTTGTGGTGGGCCGAGCGTATCCACGGCCACACGGCAGCGCATTTGCTCGACCTGCGCCACGCCATCGCGGCCTGATCAATCCGTTCTCACAATCCCTCGCTCATCAGGCCAATACCAGCTATGCACTTCCTCACGGATCCGCAATACGCCACTCTGACTGCGCTGTGCGACACACTCGCCCCGGCCATCGTGCGAGCCGATGACCCGCACGGCTTCTGGGGCCGGAGCGCGTCGGACCTTGGTGTGCCGCGCCTGTTCACGCGCGCGGTCCGCGATTTGCAGAGCCCCGAGCAAGGCCGCGAGCTGAAGCTGCTACTGGATGCGCTCGGCCATGGCGCCACGGCGCTGGCGTTGACCGGGCATGCCAGGCCCTTCGTGCAACTGGCGCCGCTCGAGCGCGAGCGCGTGCTGCAGCGCTGGTCGACCTCGCCGGTGCCGCAGTTCCGACGCGCCTTCCAGGCGATCAAGCGGCTGACGCTGGCCCTGTACTATTCGGCGCCCGACGCGTCGGGCGTTAACCCCGCGCACATCGTGCTCGGCTATGCGCGACCGGAGCCCGACCCGGCCGCGGCGCGGCGACCCTCCGCCATTCAAACGCTGCTTCCGCGGGATGGCCAGGTGCTGACCTGTGACGTCGTGGTGGTCGGCTCCGGCGCGGGTGGGGGCGTGGTCGCCGGCACGTTGGCGGCCGCCGGCCGCGACGTGATCGTGATCGAGAAGGGCGGGGCGCGCTCTGCGCCCGACTTCGACGATGACGAGTACACGGGCTACCAACGCTACTACGAGAACCAGGCGGTGCTGACGACCGAGGACCTGGGTGTGACGATCCTGGCCGGGAGCGCGTTGGGCGGCGGCACGACCATCAACTGGGCTGTGTCGTTTCGGACGCCGGATCACGTGCGCGCCGAGTGGGAACGCGAGCACGGCGTGTCGGATCTGACCGGCGCCGAGTTCACGCAAGACCTCGACTCCGTATGTGCGCGGATCGGTGTCAACGAAGCCGAAGCCATCGCGGGCCCTTCGGCCCAGCGGCTCGAGCAAGGCGCCAGCGCCCTAAAGCTGCCCTGGGGGCCGACCCCGCTCAACGTTGAGGGCTGCGTGGCGGAAGGCGCCGAGCGTTGTGGTTTCTGTACCTTTGGCTGCCCGCGCGATCACAAGCGGAGCACCCTGGTCACCTACCTCGAAGATGCCGCCGGCGGCGGCGCGCGCTTCCTGGTCGGCGCTGAGGTCGAACGCGTCCTGTTGGACGGCGGGCGGGCCATCGGGGTGCAGGTGCGCACGCCGACCGGCGATGTCACCGTGAAGGCGCGGGCGGTCGTGGTCGCGGCCGGCAGCTTGAACACGCCAGCGCTGCTCCTGCGCAGCGGGCTCGGCAACCCCAACCTCGGCCGCCATCTCCGTCTACATCCCACGGCCGCGATGTACGGCGACTACGGCAAGCCGGTGGGGTTGTGGCATGGCCCGATGTTGTCGCGCTACGTGTCGGCCTACACTGATCTGGATGGGCGCGGCTATGGCGTTGTGATCGAGCACCCGCCGGCGCACCCTGGTTTACTGGCGCTGGCGCTGCCGTGGCGGTCGGGCGAGCAGCATAAGCGCATGATGGCGCGCACCCTGCATTACGCGGCCTTCATCGCGATCACGCGCGATACCGGCAGCGGGCGGGTGACGATCGGTGCCGACGGGCGACCGCGGATCGCCTATCAACTCAACGATGTGGACGGCCGGCATCTGCTGCGCGGCCTGGAGGCGATGTTTGACCTGCACGCCGCTGCCGGCGCCGACGAGGTCGGCGGGCCGCAGTCGGGGTTGACTCCCTGGCGGCGGCGCATCGATCGCGCGGGTTACATCGGTCAGATGCGCCAGATCGGCCTGGGCGTCAATCGCGCTATGGTGTTATCGGCCCAACAGATGGGCACGGCGCGTCTGGGTGGCTCGGCGGGCACGTCGGTGGTGGATCCGTACGGGGCCAGCTGGGAGGCGGCAGGATTGTATGTCGCCGATGCCTCGCTGTTCCCGACGGCGTCGGGCGTCAATCCCATGATCACGGCGATGGCGTTGGCCCGCCGGGTCGCGCGGCGCGTGGCGTCGGACCTCGGTTGACCGTCTGGCGCGGCCGGTAGAGGCGGCCGGTAGAGGCGGCCGGTAGAGGCGGCCGGTAGAGGCGGTCTGTTGGGGCGGTCTGTTGGGGCGGCCTGTTGGGGCGGCCCTTGTGGCCGCCCTCCCGGAGATGCCGAGCGTTTGCCTCCGTCGATACCTGCCTGGCCGACGACTACTCGCCGGATTGGTAGCCCTAACCGAACGGCACCAGCGTACCCAGGCCGACCCGCTCAGCCTCGCGCAACACGGCGCCGGCCGCTGCGGCATCCTGCACGGCCAGCCCAACCGATTTGAACAGTGTGATCTGCTCTGGCGATGTGCGCCCCGGCCGGGCGCCGGTCACGACCTCGCCCAACTCGGCGTCCGGCGCGACGTCCGCCAGCACCAGGTCGCCGGCCTCGGGCTGGGAGGCATAGGCGTCGATCACGCGATAGGCCGCGCGCACGACCTGCTCATCCAACTCGCGGGTCGCGGCGGTGTGCGCGCCGATCGCGCTGACGTGCGTGCCGGGCCGAACCGCGCGGCCGTCGAAGAGTGGCACGGCCGACGAGGTCGCGGTGAGCACGATGTCGGCCTCAGCGACCGCTTCCTCGGCCACCGCCGCGCGGGCGACGTCGAGGCGCGGATGGGCGATTCGCAGCTCGGCCACAAGCGTCTCCGCGTGCGTCGGATGGGGGCTGAACACACGTACCCGCCGGATCGCGCGCACCGCCAGCACGCCGGCCAGGTTGCTGCGCGCCTGGGCACCCGAGCCGAAGACCGCCACCGAGCGCGAGTCGCCGCGCGCCAGCAGATCGGTCGCCAGGCCAACCCCGGCCCCGGTTCGAATCGCGGTGAGCGTGCGCCCGTCGATCAACGCCCGCGCCGCGCCGGTCTCCGGGTCCAGCACCAGCACGGCGCCCAGGATCGCGGGCAGGCCGCGCCGGGCATTGCTATCGATCACCGACACCGCCTTGACGACCAGGTCGCGTGTGTCCTGCAGATGGGCGGGCATGAACAACGCGATGCCGCCCGGCAGCGTGATCCGGGCGCGCGCGGGCAGGTCGGCCCGGCCGGAGGTCAGCTGGGTGAAGGCTGCGCGCATGGCCGCGATCGCCAACGGCATGGTCAGGGCCTGTTCGACGTCGGCGGCGGTCAAGATTCGGATCGGCATCGCCGGATTGTAGCGGCGAACCGGGTTCGGGGATGAACGGATGAACGCCGACGCGCTACTCCATCTCGATCCTTTCGAAAGCCACTTCGAGGTGTTCGATCAGGGGCTCGGTGCCGAGCGCATTCAAGGGCGAGAAGAAATGATTGACCGGACGGGCGCGCAGGAACTTCCAGGTCAGCACCCGGGCGGCGCGCTGCTCGTCGAGCAATCCAACCGTGATCGTCCGGGCGGCCTGATCGCCGTTGCGAACGGCGTCCCACCACGCGTACCAGCTCAATGAGCCAATCGCCCCGCGGCGCAGGCTCAGGTTGCCGTAGCGGGTCAGCGTCTGAAGCTTACGCGCGGCGGTTTCGCGGTCGTTGCCGTTGCGATACTCCGTCGTCTGCAGGGTCGCCTCCGGGAAGATCACCTCGCATAGACCGGAGTCCGGACTGTCGACGTCACCGGCGCCCAGGTCAACGACGAAGTTCATTCCCGGGTAGGGTTTGTCTCGCATGATGGCCATGAGATCCTCCCACGTGATCAAGATCCGATTGGTTTCATCGTACCGCAGATCACTGCGGTGGTCAGACGGTGATAGGCAGTGTGCACGGGCGAGTTGATGGTGTTGGCGAACCTCAAGCGTCGAAGCGACACGACCTTTCAGGCCACCATGTCATCCTGAGAGTGGATGGGCGGTGCCCAAACGGTCGGCGAGAAACTGCGGGAGGCCTGTGTTTCGCTGAGACCCGGTGGCGCGCTCGTAAGGGCGGCGCTTGTCGCCGCCCTGTGGGTCGTGGCGAGCGCCGGACAGGCAAGGCCTACTCTGGGCCGGCACTGCATCGACCGCAGAGTCGAGCACGTTTTGTTTCTCAGTAGGGCCAACCGACATTGCCCGAAGGCCCTCAGAAGGATCTCCTCCGACGCCTGTGAGTCCTCGGAGGAGATCCTTCGGGCTCATTCGGCGAGTCTGCTAGCGAAGTCGGCTGGCCCTCAGGATGACATGAACGCGAGAGTCTCGGTTCGCCAACAGCATCGCGAGTTGTCAGGCGCCTCTAGATCGAGCCTGGATCTTGTACACGGATTTCACGGATCGTCACCGATCACACGGAATCTTCACCAATGAGATCCGCGCCATCCGTGTCTATCCGTGGGATCCGTGTACTCGGCTGGCTGTCCGAAAATGGCCTGACAACTTATGCTTACACATGACAGGCAGGCCAAGGCGCCGGGCACGCTTGACTTGCAGCGGCATGAGGCTCAGTCACGGGCTGTGACATCCATATAATTCCCCGTGACGCGTGGGCGAGACGGCAATATAATGGTGCCGATGTCCGAGATCAGCCCACCCGAGAAAATCACGATCATCGAGGGCCCGACCCCGACCTTTGAAGCGCCGCCCGAGACCTGGGCGCTGTCGTTTTCCGAAGGCCCGTCGTTGCCGCGCGTCGCGGTGACCCGGCTGCGCACCTTCAACGGCCCGGCGCTGGTCGAACGCTGCTGGAAGGCCTGGAACTCGGGGCGCGCCTGCAATCTCGAATACCGTAACGAGGAAGGCCTGACTCAGGAAGCCGCGATCGTAGCGGCGCGCGCCGTCGAAACCCACGACGGCCAGGTCTTGCTGCTGCACGTCCGCGTCGAATAACTGATCCACGCCGGCCTGATTTCCCGCTCCCGGCGATATCCGGCCATATGCGGCCATATCCGGCCATTCCCGGGATCGAGCTCTCTATGCAACTGACCCTGCTTTACCTCGGCGACCTGCACGGCCGGCTCGATCGCCTCCCGCGCGCCTTCAGCGCGATCAATCACGTCCGCGCGCGCGTCGCCGCCGAGGGCGGAGCCTGCCTCGTGGTGTGCACCGGCGACACCGTCGATCGCACGATCCCGGCGGCTGCGCTGACCGGCGGACGCGTCGCGCTGCCGGTGCTCGAGGCGATGGGCGTGCAGGCGCTGGTGCCCGGCAACCATGACGCCGACTGGGGGCCTGCGGCCTTCGCGCGCTGGTGCGCGGCGGCGCGCTTCCCCGTCCTGCTCGCCAACCTCGCGCCGACGGCCGGTATCTGGCCCGGTGTGCGTCCCACACTGAGCCTCGACCTGGGCGGCTTCCGCATCGGCCTGATCGGCCTTTCGACGCCGATGCTGTCCAACGCTTTAGGGCCGACCGTGACCTATGAGTCACCGTTGATGGCGGTGGAACGCGAGGCCGCCGCTTTGCGCGCTGCCGGCGCCGCGACCGTGATCGCGCTTTCGCACCTCGGTTATGCCTACGGCCCCGAGGTCGCGCACTGGATGTCACCCGATGAGATCACCGACATCCGTCTGGCCGAGGCCGGGTTGGATCTGGACGTCATCGTCGGCGGACACACGCACACCGAGCTCGAAGCGCCGGTTCACGTCGGGCGAACCGTGATCGCGCATGCCGGATGTAACGTCGACCGGCTCGGCGAGCTGACGCTCAGCCTGGGCGACGACGGCTCCCCGACCGCCTGGTCCGGGCGGTTGCACCCGATCGACACCCGCTGGCCGATCGACCCGACGATTTCGGCTATGCTTGAGCTCGCGCTCGACGAGGCCGGGCGCTTCGCACCCGGAGATCTCGCATGACTCTCAAACGCGACGTGCGCTATCAGGGCGCCATCGTCAACGACGGCCGCGTGCTCCTCATCCGCCATCAGGAACACGACAACGGTCGCACCTACTGGCTGTTCCCGGGCGGCGGCATCGAGCCTGGCGAGAGCGAAAGCGAGTGCGTACAGCGCGAGATGCGTGAGGAGACCGGGCTCGACGTGCGCGTCGACGACCTGATCTTCGACGAGCCCTATCCGGTCGTGGGCACGTATGTGCGTCGCAAGATGTACCTGTGCACGCCGCTCTCCGGCGAGGCCGCGCCCGGTTATGAGCCCGAGGCCGAAGCCTCGGCCGTGTACGGGATCGTCGAGGTGCGCTGGGTGTCGACGTCGGATGAGTCCGAGTGGGGGCCCGCCGCGACGGACCCGCTGACCGGCCCGGAGCTGCGGCTGCTGCGCGCCTTTGTCGACTCGCGATAGTCATCGATCTGAGGGCGATCTATGGAAACCTCCTGGCGACCCATCCTGTTGCAGGAAACCGATAAGCCGTATTTCAAAACGCTGCGCCAGTTCGTGGCGGAGGAGCGCAAGCAGGGCGTGGTGTACCCGCCCAAAGAGCAGGAGTTCGCGGCGCTGCACCTGACACCGTACGAAAAGGTCAGCGTGCTGATCCTCGGGCAGGATCCCTATCACGGCCCCAATCAGGCCCAGGGTCTGTGCTTCTCGGTGCGCCGTGGCGTTCCGCCCCCGCCTTCGCTGCAAAACATCTACAAGGAACTGCGCGACGACCTGGGCTGCGCCATTCCGCCCCACGGCGATCTGACGCACTGGGCCGAACAGGGCGTGCTCCTGCTCAATGCCGTGCTCACGGTCCGTGCCGGGCAGGCCGCTTCTCACGGCGGCAAAGGTTGGGAGACCTTCACCGACGCCGTGATCCAGGCCGTCAACGCCAAACCCGACCGCGTGGTCTTCGTGTTGTGGGGCGCGTATGCGCGCAAGAAGGCGCCCTTGATCGACACCACGCGCCACGTCATCATTCAATCCGCTCACCCGTCGCCGCTCTCGGCCAACAACGGCTTCTTCGGCAGCCGCCCGTTCAGCAAGATCAACGCCGCGCTGCGCGAGGCCGGTCGGCCGGAGATCGATTGGCAATTGCCTGAATAGCGAAGAGCGAGGGGCGAGGAGCGTTCGCTTCTCGCCCCTCGCTCTTCTTTCCTTGGAGCTCGTATGCCCACCCTCTCCGTCGCCGTGTTCTCCGATTACGTCTGCCCGTGGTGCTATATGGGCCTGGCCGGCCTGGATACCATCGCGGGCACGCATGCGTTGTCGGTCTCACGCTGCGCTTACGAACTGCGTCCGCGTGAGGCGCCGCCGCGAGATCCGGCCCAGGAGGCCGCGCTACGGGCCAAGATCCTGTCGAGCCGCAAGATGGTGGAAGAGGCCGCGCGCGATCGTTTCGGCCTCGAGATGCGTCACCCCGACCTGGATTTCGGCCTCGACACGCGCCTGGCGCATGTGGGCGCGCGCGTGGCGGATGCGCTCGGCGCCGGCGAGGCCTATCACCGCGCCGTGTTCGCGGCTTACTGGCAACAGGGCCGGAACATCGGCG
>JAEURK010000372.1 GCA_016789175.1 Anaerolineales bacterium | reverse complement strand
AATCCGCGTAATCCGCGGCAAAGAACGCACTGGCACGTCGGGTTTGCCCACAAGATACAGGCGAGAAGCGGGCAACAGTGACCGGCTCCGTGCTAATCTGCTGCCAACATGCCGGGACTACACTACGGTCATGTTGCGCCTCCTGATCGCTTCGCCGTATCCGGCCATGCGCGCCGGGCTGACCGCTTTGATTTCGCAAACCGGAGCGCAGCGCGTTCTCATCGGCGGCGTTGTCGATACGGCGCTGGCGGCGGCCGAATGGGCCCAGACCGGCGCGGTCGATGCCTTGATCTACGACCTCGCCCTGGAGACGGGGGCTGATGCAGCCGGCCTGGCCCAACTGCGCCGGGCTGTGCCACGGCTGGCGATCCTGGCGCTGAGCGAGACGGCCTCCGACCCGCGCATCCTTCCGGCGCTGCAGGCGGGCGCGCGCGGTTGTCTGGCGAAGACCGTCACCGGACCGGAACTGGTGGAGGCTGTGGAGGACGTCGTCGGCGGCGCGCCGGTGCTGCCGCCCGACTCGACTGCTGCGTTGTTTGAGCAGCTGCGTGGTGAGTCGCGGACCGGCGGGCTCTCGCCGCGTGAAGTCGAAGTGTTGCGGGCCGTCGCGTCCGGCCTGACCAACAAAGCCATTGCGCTGCGGCTTGGGATCAGCGAGCACACCGTCAAATTCCACCTGGGCGGCGCCATGACCAAGCTGGGCGCGGCCTCACGGGCCGAGGCGGTGGCTTCCGCGCTTCGGCAGGGCTGGCTGGCGTCGTAAAGAGATCGGGAGTGTCCCGATGTGCCCCGATGTGCCCCGATGTCTGGCCCCGATACCGGCAGGGCCCTGCCCGAATGGCGAGGTCGCGTGCGACCGATCGGGTGAGGGATCATTCAGCGAAACACCCTATCCTATCCTCAAGAAGCGCGTTCAACCAAAGAGGTGTTGCGATGAACCTAACCGACTATTCTGAATCCCTGGCCGCTGCCGTCGAGCGCGCCGGGCAAGCCACAGTCAGCGTCGACGCTCGCGGACGGATCCCGGCCACCGGCGTGATCTGGAGCAACGCCGGCGAGATCCTGACGGCCGATCACGTCGTCCAGCGTGACGAAGACCTGGGCGTGATCCTGCCCGACGGCAATCGCCTGGCGGCACGCCTGGTCGGGCGCGACCCGCACAGCGATCTGGCGCTGCTCAAGGTCGAGGCCGCCGGCCTGGTCGCGCCGGAGTTCGCCGCGGGCTACAAGGTTGGGCATGTGGCGCTCGCCCTGGGCCGTCCGGATGACCTGCAGGCCAGCGTCAGCCACATCGTCTCGATCGGCGGGCCGGTGCGCGGCGGATTCCGATACCTGGAAGCCTACATCCAGACCGACGTCACGATGTTCCCCGGGTTCTCCGGCGGGCCGCTGGTGGATGCGGCTGGACGCGTGATCGGCATCAACAGCAGCGCCCTGGCGCGCGGGGCCAGCCTGGCGGTACCGGTGGCCGCGGCCGATAGGGTCGTGGCAGCCCTGCGCCAGTTTGGGCGAGTCCAGCGCGGCTATCTGGGCGTGAGCACCCAGCCGGTGGCCCTGGCAGAGGCTGTGGCAGCCCAGGTCGGGCAGCCGAGTGGTCTGATGGTCATCACCGTCGAGGCCGACGGCCCGGCGGCCAGGGCCGGCGTGCTGCAGGGTGACGTGTTAGTCGGGTTGGGTGGCCAGCCGGTCAAGGACGTCGACGGCCTGCATGCCGTTCTGGGCCCGGACACGGTTGGCCAGACCCTGGCGGCTCGCGTCGTGCGCGGGGGGCAGATCCAGGAGATCGCCGTCACCGTCGCGCCGAGACCGTAAGGCAAACGCCCGATGAGGGACACAAGGGAGGCCGAAGGTTGACGTAAGTCGAATCTTCGCCTCCCGAACACGTCTATAGCTTTACAATAACCGATATTTCTTGACATTCATGCCACCCGATGCTATATAGGCCGCAGGACGTCCTAGGACGAGCGGCATGCAAAAAGAACGGATTTCTGACGACATCTACGTGTTCACCAGTGAGCTCTACGCTCAGGTGACGGCCGGGGCTGTGGTCGGGGCGGACGGGACCGCCTTGATCGATACTTTGCCATTCCCATCCGAATCCCGCCAGATCAAGGATTTTGTTGAAAAGCGGCTGGGGAGCCGGGTGCGTTACGTCATCAACACCCATTACCACTCGGATCACACCAACGGCAACTTCCTGTTTCCGGAGGCCGAGGTGATCGGCCATTGGCAGACCCGTGAGAAGCTGGCCACGATCGGCACGGAGGCGCTGGCGAAGGCCAAGCCGCAAATGCCCGAGCTGGCCGAGGTCGACGTGCGGCTGCCGACCATCCTGGTCGATCAGGGGCCGCTCTATCTGCAGCTGGGTCGCAAGACCCTGCAGCTCTTCCACACGCCCGGCCATTCGTCGGATTCGCTTTCGGTTCTGCTGCGTGAAGACAAGATCCTGTTCTCGGGCGACATGATGATGCCCCTGCCGCAGATCGTGGACGGCGACATCGACGACGAGATTCGGTCACTCAATCTGATCCCGCCGCTCAACCTGGAGAACGTGGTGCAGGGCCATGGCGAGATCGTGCTGCGCGGCGAGATCGACGACGCCGTGCGCGCGAATCTCAAGTACCTGGATTCGCTCAAGAAGAAAATCGAAGCGCTTGTGAAAAAGAAGCGCCCGCGCGATGAGGCGCGCGCGATCGAGATCGAGAGCTGCGGCAAGAGCCGCATCGCGCTCAACGGCCTTGTGGTGCAACTCCACACCGCCAATGCGCTGGCGCTCTACGACCGGATGATGGCTGCGGCCTAGGATCGCTTCGATACCGGGAATGGCCGGATATCGGATGCAAACCCTGCTGCTCTATGGCGCGCCAGGCGTAAAGCGCTCGAGTGTGAGCCCCGCGCTTTCGCCGTACGAATACACCCCGACCCCCTTCACCCAGATCTGTTGGCCGGTTCGACCGCCCTGGACGTAGTCGATCACCAGCGCTTCGAACGACTGGCCCCCAATCTCGACCATCCGAGTGCCGCTGACCTCGCTCGAGCGCGTGATCTCGGTCACGGCGCCGTAGGCGTCCTCTTCAAGCGTGTATGACCAGCGGAAACCCGGCGCCAGTAGATCAGCGGGCGGGACCTCCACGCCTTCCTTGAACACGTTCGTATACGTGTCCGATCCGCCATAGACGCTGTCGCCACGACGGATGCCCTCCGGCGTGCAGATATAGGTCAGCGTGTCAGCCAGGCTGTCGCCGGCCTTGGACGAGAGCGTGGCAGTGGCCATGGACGAGTCGCCCTCCACGGCCGTGACGGTCTGGACCAGCTTGAAGGCGCCGCCATATTCCCAGGTCGCGCCGACCTTCAACGGTAGATACAGATGATCACAGGCCGTAGCGCCGACGAAGGCGGACGCTTCGGTGGGCGCAGCGGCCTCGGTCGGGGCGATCTGGGTGGGCGCCTCGGTCGCGAAATCGATAAGGGTCGGCTCGGCCGGCGGAGTCGCCGACTCCCTCGAGGGCGACAGGCTGCAGGCAATGCCGGCCGTTGCCAGCGATAACGCGACGAGCCAGAGTCGGTATGTGATGGTCATGTTTCTTCCTTGAGACTTCTCAGACACTATGGGCACTCGCCCGGATTGGCCGGTCGACAGCTGTTGATGCACGCCAGCCCGCCGTTGGAGCACGCAGCCTGGCAGTTCGACACCTGATTGGCGGGGAAACACTGCAGGGCGCGTCCTCGGGCAGGCAGGCACACGATCTTGGAGTGCGACAGAATGGAAGAGCACACGCGCCTGGAAATCACTGGTGCTTTCACCAGGGAGCAGCAGTCTCGCGGGCGGGGTTTGCATCAGAGTCGGGTTGACGGTGATGGTGACCGTGCCGCACGGCAGATCGCCGCTGTTGAAGGCCGCCACGTCAGACATGGCTGTATCGCGCGAAAAATGTGTTTCGGATTGGCCTGGAGCTTCTCGTAATCCTGAGCCTCCGGATGTTTGTGCTTCTCCAGACACGGCACACCGCGCTTGAGAGTCTGATCCAACTGAGTCTGAAGTGTCTGGGTGAAAGGCTCCGCGAGCGGTTGGCGCCGCGATGGCCTCCGGCGCAGGCACAGTCGGCGCCTCGATCGTGTCGCCTGCGAACTTCACCAACAGGCTGGCATCGTATTCCTCGCGCGAGATCTGCGTCCCGGCCGTCCAGGGTCATCAACTCCAGCGGCGGCGCCGGGGCGGCGACAGGCGCCGGTAACCCGGCCGTCTCCACCCGCAGCAACAGACGCCCGTGCGGGCGAAAGCGCTGGATCAGGAACCAGGCCTGGATCATGGAAATGACCGTGAGAAGGACGACGGCGCCGCCCAGGAGCAGGGTGTCAGGTCGCAGGTCGAACAGCCAGGCCACTGCGCTGGGACCGGTTCCGGACGGGCCTGCGTTCACGACGACGGCCGCCAGAGCCGCCCAAAAGCCGTTGCGCAACAATGTCTCAAATCGGATAGGCTTTGAATA
>JAEURK010000126.1 GCA_016789175.1 Anaerolineales bacterium | reverse complement strand
GCTCAACCCGCGCTCGACGAAAAACGCCTTGTCGTAGTTGAGGCAGACGTCGCCGTAGTTCACGGGGATGGCCCGCTGGCTGGCGTCGAGCTGGAATTCGGCCGGCACCGCGGTCAGGGCGATGGGTGTGTAGGCTTCGAGAATGTCGTTGTCGAGCGCGCGCGAGAGGAAGGCGTTGTCGACGCCGTAGAGCACGTCGGCCAGCGGCGTCTCGCCGGCCAGGATGGCCTTGTTCACCAGGGCGCCGGCATCGCCGCTCTTCAGGATCTCGACCGTGACGTTTTCGGTCTGCTCGAAGGCCGTGAGCACGTCTTCGCTGAGCGCAAAGGAGTCGTGGGTCATCACGCGCAGGGTGCGCGGACCGTCCGGCGTCGGGGTGACAACCGGGGTCGCCGGCGTACAGGCCGCGAGGGCTGCCGCCAGGCAGAGCAGAACCAGTTTCTTCATTCAGATACCTCCAGATACCTCGATTGAACGGGATGTGGATCCTGCGACCGATAGGGCGGTGTGCACGACCACCAGCGCGCCGGTCTCGAGCACGATACGCGCCGTCGTTCCGGCCAGCACGTTGCTGATACCGCGCGAGGTGCCGAGCGGCAGCCGGGCCGCGCGCAACGGGTAGGCGAGCCCTTCCAAAGTGACCCCGACCGCGTCACCGCCGATCGGCAGGATCGAGAGTGTGTCGCCGGGCGTGCCCGCGATGGTCAGCGCTGACGGGCCACGCAGCACGCGCAAGGTCTGAGCGCCGTCGAGCAGGGCCAGGTCGAGCCCGGCCAGCGAGGACTCGGCCAGCAGGAGCAGATTGGCCAGGGCCTGGTCGTGGCGCCCGCCGAGCCCGGCCACGATGCGGATGCGCGTGGCGCCCAGGCGCTGCGCCAGCTGCAGAGCGAGTTCGAGGTCGGTCGCGTCCTTAGCCGGTGGATGCCGTTCGACCCGGGCGCCCAGCGCCAGAAAATCGGCCAACATCGTTGCATCGAGCGAATCAAAATCGCCGATCAGCCAGTGCGGGCGCAGGCCAAGTGCGCGTAGATGTGCCCCTCCACCGTCGGCCGCGATCACGATGTCGGCCGCAGCGACCAGGCTGCGCAGTTGCTCGGCGTCGGTCAAAATGCCGTTGGCGACGATCACGGCGTCGCGGTCAGAGTGGGTCATGGTCTCTCGACAAAAAAACGCGCCCCTTTGGAGGGGCGCGTGTAGTGTCGTGCTGGTTCCCTCCGCCGGCATTACCCGTCAGGTTCGAGCGGTCGGTGCGCTTACGCACCCTCTCAGCCGGGTGAACCCCAGCTCCCGCATGGCGTTTGGTTGTCCGTTAAGTATAGCGCAGTTCGGACCTAGGCAATGAGCATCCAACGGGCGTAGCGGCCGTGTAGCTGGCCGATGCCGCGCGCCACATTCATGAAGATCGTCCACAACAACACGCCGCCCAGCACCCAGAGCGGATACGACCAGAGCGGGACGGTGTAGCGGGCCGTGCCCATGACGATCACGCCCTGGCCGGTCAGTTGCTGAATGAGCGGCACGCCAAGCAGCGACACGGTAAAGGCCAGCACCAGCGTCAGCAAGACCAGGTAGACGAGGCCGGAGACGAACTGGGCCACCATGTAGCCCAACATGCGCCAGGTCGTCGTGTCGGCGGCCAGGGCCTTCAGGCGATCGAGCCAGCGCAGGTTCGGATTCGAGAACAACGGCCGGCGCGGCATGCGCACGCCCAACAGGGCCTCGACCAGGCGGCCTTCGAGCAGGGCCAGTCCGCGGATGGAGAGCAAGAAGAGCAGGGCGACCGGCAGCCCGATGATCAGAATCAGGAACGACACCGACACGGCGAAGCCCGTGACCGCCCACGAGAAGTAGAACACGCCGGTCAGGCTGGCGATCAACATGTAGAACAATCCGCCCCAGGCCCGCGGATCGGTGTACACCCCCAGGAACCGACCAACGGCGGAACGCGCTTTGAGCGGGCGCTCGAGGGCCGGGGCGGTGCGACGTTCGACCTCGCGATAGGCGGCGGCCGTCTCCTCCGGGGACCCGTAGGACTCGATGATGCCGGCCAGGGCCCGGGCGTCGTCGGCGGTCGGGTCCTTCTCGCGCGCGGCCTGCAGGGCCAGGCTCAGATGCTCGCGCGCATCGGCGAGCGCATCCTGCACGAGCGCTGCGTCGCTACCGTGCAGTGCCGTCTTCAACGAATCAAGATAGGCGTCGATGGTGGCGTGCATGTCTTATCCCTTCAGGCTCGCATCCACGAGCCGCTTCGTTTGCTTCCAGATGACGACCCATTCGGTCAACGCAGCCTGCCCCGTCTCGGTGATGTGGTAAT
>JAEURK010000125.1 GCA_016789175.1 Anaerolineales bacterium | reverse complement strand
AAACCTGTACCGCCAGTACCGGTGGGATGTGAAATCCCTGTTGACAACGGGCGCCAATACCCTCCGTATCGTCTTCGCCTCCGCGGTCCGCTACGCGGCTGAAAAGCAGACTGTGCGAGCCCTCCCGGGCGTGCCGCAGGCTATCGTCGGCGGGCCGTACGTCCGCAAGGCGCCCTGCCACTTTGGGTGGGATTGGGGGCCGCAGTTGCCGCCGATCGGCATATGGAAAGACCTGCGCCTCGAGGGCCACAACGTGGCACGCCTCGACGACGTGCACGTCCGTCAGATTTGGAGTGGCACCGAGGTGACGATCGCGGCTCGCGTGACGGCCGCCCGTTTCGGCGCCGAGGCGCTCAGCGCCCGCCTGGAGGTCATCACGCCCGACGGCGTCACGGTGACGAACCAGGCCGCGCTAGCGGGGGATGGCGCCGCGGACGTCCGGATCCTGGTCGCACAGCCGCAGCTGTGGTGGCCGAACGGCTACGGCGCGCAGCCGCTCTACAAAGTCCGGGTTGCATTGCTGGGCCCAGACGGCGTTGTCCTCGACGTGAGCGAGAAGCAGCTCGGACTGCGCACGCTCGAGCTACGCCAGGAGCCCGACGCCTGGGGTCGTTCGTTCGTGTTCGTGGTCAACGGCCTCAAGGTCTTCGCCAAGGGCGCCAATTGGATCCCGACCGACTCGTTCCCGACTCGGATCACGCTGGCGCAGCTCGAGATGCTGCTCGGCGCCGCCACCGAAGCGCACATGAACATGCTGCGCGTCTGGGGCGGTGGCCTGTATGAAGATGAGCGCTTCTACGATGTGTGCGACCGGCTCGGCCTTCTCGTCTGGCAGGACTTCACGTTCGCGTGCAGCGTCTACCCGTTCAACGACCCGGCCTTCCTCGAGAACGTGCGGGAGGAGGTCGAGCAGAACGTGCGCCGTCTCCGCCATCGCGCCAGCCTGGCGTTGTGGTGCGGCAACAACGAGATGGAGCAGGGCTGGGCCGAGTGGGGCTGGATGGCCGGCACGACCCTCGACGACCTTCGGGCCGCGTACGACGACTTCTTCCATCGCACGCTCCCGGCCTGGGTCGCGGCCGAGGATCCGGATCGCAGCTATTGGCCGAGCTCGCCCTCGTCCGACACACCGTTCGTCAGCCCGAACGGTCAGAAGCAGGGCGACGCCCACTACTGGGACGTGTGGCACGGGCGCAAGCCGTTCACGGCCTATCGCGATCAGTACCCGCGCTTCATGAGCGAGTTCGGCTTCCAGGCCTTGCCGCCGTTGGCCACGATCAAGACCTACGCCGAGCCGGCCGACTGGAACATGACCTCGTACGTCATGGATCAGCATCAGAAGAACGCCAGCGGTAACAGCCTGATGGTCGGTCAGATGCTCGACACCTTCCAGCTGCCCAAGGATTTCGAGAGCCTGGTGTACCTGAGCCTGGCGTTGCAGGCCGAGGGCATCCGCTATGGTGTCGAGCACTGGCGCCGGCATCCGCAGCGCGTGGCCGGCATCCTATACTGGCAGCTCAACGACTGCTGGCCGGTGGCGTCGTGGTCGAGCATCGACTACTTCGGGCGCTGGAAGGCCCTGCACTACGCGGCCCGGCGGTTCTTCGCGCCTCTGCTGCTCTCGATCGAGGATGCGCCCCCGAAGCAGGGCCTGTATCTGTCGAACGACGGCCTGACCGAACAGTCGGGTGTGATCCGCTGGTCGCTCGAATCGCTGACGGGGCAGGTGCTGCAGAGCGGCGAGGCGGAAGCGCAGGCCGGCCCGGGCGCGGCCACACACGTGGCCACCCTCGACTTCGCGCAGCAACTTACGGAGTCCAATCGGCGCAGCACCGTCTTCGTCGCTGAGTTGTGGCAGGGCGATCGGCGCGTGGCCCGGCAGGCCGCGAGTTTCGTGCCGACCAAGCATCTCGAGCTCGGCGACCCCGCCCTGACGGCCGACGTGCGCGTGACGGGCGACAATCTGTCGCTCACGGTGACGGCCCGGCACTTTGCGCGGTTGGTCGAGGTCACGCTGGCCGACGCTGACGTCGTCTTCAGCGACAACTACTTCGACCTGCCCGCCGGCCGCTCGGTCGAGCTCACGGCGACGCTGCCGGCCGGTTGGACGGCGGCGCAGGCCGTCCAGGCGCTGCAATTGCGTTCGGTGGTCGACACGATCGGGCGCTGAGATCAAGACGGCGCCCGTACGAAACAAAGAGGCCGCGGGGCATGCCCGCGGCCTCTTCGCTCTCCAGGGGCGCGTGGCCCGGTCAGACACGCTGGCGCTGGCGGGCCGCCACCGCGACCGTCTGCTCACGCCCGGCGCGGGTCGGCTGAGCCTCGGCTGCCGCACCGTCCACGGTGAGTTTGAACTGGTGCACTACCGCCTGCAGGTCGTCGGCCATCGTGCCCAAGCGTCTGGCATTGTCCGACAACTCCTCGACCTGAGCGCTCACCTCTTCGGTGCTGGCGCTGACCTCCTCGACCGCCGCGCTGTTCTCCTCCGAGACGCTGGCGATGCTTTCGATCGAGCCTGTGACTTCCGTTGAACTGGCCGCCATCTGTTCGGTGGCTGCCGTGTTTTGCTCCACGATGCTGCTGACCCGATCGAGGCTGGAGACCATCTCCGAGTTGAGCCCGGCCATGGTGTCGGAGGCGTCGCGATTGTGGGCCGCGACCCTGGCGGACTCGTCGATGGCGGCCTCGAGCGCCTGGCTCGAGCGCGTGATCGCGACCACGGCCGTCTCGATCGCTTTGACCTGCGCCAGGAGCGTCTGGGTCTCATTGGCGATCTCGGCGAAGGCTGCGCCGGCTGCCTGGGTTGCCCGCGTGGTGGCGTCGACCTCACTGCCGGCCTGACGCATCGCATCGACAGCCTCGCCCGCGCCGGATTGCACCAGGCGGATCATCTCCGCGATCTCACGGGTCGCATCCGAGGAGCGCTCGGCGAGCTTACGGACTTCGTCGGCCACGACCGCGAAGCCGCGGCCATGTTCGCCGGCGCGGGCCGCTTCGATCGCGGCGTTGAGCGCCAACAGATTGGTCTGGGCCGCGATGTCGTCGATGGTCTCGACGATCGCGCCGATCTGGCCCGAGCGCTTGCCCAGGTCGTGCACGCGCGACGCCAGCTCTTCAGTGGCGGTGCGCACGCGCTCCATGCCGGCCGTGCTTTCATGAGCCAGGCGGCTGCCCTCATCGGCCACGCGGGCCGATTGCTCGGCCGCATCCGCCGCGTGTTGCGTGGCAGTCTCCATCGCGCCGACGCTCTCGCGCACGTGTGATTGCGCAGCCTCGGCGCGCTGCGTGCCGTCGATCTGGGCGAGGGCGCCGCGCCGGATGTCGGACGTCGATTCGGCCAGGCGGCTCATGGTGTGCGAGGCATCGGCGACGGCCCGGGCCTGCTCCTGCGCGTCGTGAGCGACGCCGTCGATGGCCCGGCGCAACTCCTCGACCGCCGAGGCGGTGCGGGTGATGCTCTCGGCCTGCTGCGACGAGCCGCGGGCCACCTGCTGCATCGTGATGCTGATCTGTTGCGTGGCCTGGCCGGATTGGCCGGTGGATTCGCTCATGTGGTTGGCCGATTCCCGCACGCCCTCGGCGCTGCTGGCCACGCGCTCGATCATCTGGCGCAGGTTTTGGGTCATGGCGTCGAAGGCCGCGCCGCTCTCGTGCAGGCGTGAGATGACGGTGTTGAACTCCTGACCGAGCTGGCCGAATTCGTCGCGGCTATCGATCTTGACCTTCTCGGTGCGAATCGTCAGGGCCCGGGTCAGATCGCCCTGAGCCAGCAGCCCCATCTCTGCGGCGAGCGCGGGCAGGTCGACCTCGGAGATCTTGCGCGCCGTCGATAGGACCGATTTCAACGATCCGATAACCGACTGGTAGAAGCCCACGAACAGATAAGCCAGAATCAGGGCCGGGAGCAAAGCCGTGGCCAGATCGGCCAGCAATTCGCCTTGCAGGTGTTCGACCCGGGCCTGCAGCAGTTCGTCCAAAGCCGTCGAGAGCGTGTCGATCAACGCGAAGTGCCGGTCGATCACGATCGTCGCCGTGTCAAAGTACGTCTTGGCATCGACGGTCGGCGGCTCGATATCCAGGATCTGGTTGCGCAGCATATCCTGGAAGGCGAGCGAGGTGTCCCGGGTCGCGGAAACGTCGGCGAGGAGCCGGTCGTGCAGAGCCGCATTGGCGTCGAGGGCCCGCTCAAGACCGTTATCGGCCGTGGCGGCATTGGAGGTCGCCAGCAGGCTCAGCGACTCAAGGCGGACCCGCTCCGTCATCTGGACCGTGCCGCTCGCCAGCGCGCCCGAGCCGATGGCGCGCGCCTGGCCGATGGCCTCGGTGACCTCAGGATAGTTGATGACGGCCGCGACGATCAGATAGTAACTATCCACATCGGGGTCGAGCGTTAGTCCGGAGGCGTCGGCGATCGACACGCGGTAATCGAGCACCTGGCGGATCAGGGCCGTGTGGCGGGCCAGGCTCTCGGAGGCCGAGAGGGTCTCGACATCGGCCTGCAGGGAGGCCCAGGTGTCTTTGAGCTCGGCCCAGGTGGCGCCGACGCCGAACCGCTCACCGTGTGCGTCGTCCATGGCATCGATGGCCTCGATGTCGGCGGCGATCGCGGCCTGCTTCTGCAGCATGACCTCGCGGAAGCTGGCGTCGCCCTTCAGAAAAGTCGCCGAAGCGCCGCGGTGTTGTTGCAGATGCTGAACCAGTGCGATGGTCGGGCGCAGATACGCCGCACCCGCGATCTCGGACTGGGTCGCAGCGATGTCGGTGTTGAGCGCGGTGACGAGCTGATACGTCAGGGTCGCCAAAGGAACGACGATGACAAGCGCTATCAGGATCAGTTTGCGGGAGTACGAGAGGCGTTCAAGAACGTAGGTCGCCGGGCGGAAGAGCTTTTGGAGCATCGAGGTTACCTGCGCCGCTGCAGCGCTGCCTGGAAGACTCCGTCTCTCGGCAGAGCGTCAGTCGGATTGCCAGGCAGGCTTCGATCGCTATTCGCATCCCCGCATCCGATCCTTCGGTGTCAAAGGGATCGTGAAGACCTGCCGTCGCTGTGTCCTCAGCAGGTTAGCCCAGACTGGGACGAGGAGGCCATAAACGAGTGTAAAAGTAGCCGGAAACCGCCCTAAATAACTCGGGACTCTGGATTATGGTCAAGGCGTCTTCCAGCCGCTGGCGTTGCGGTGCAAACGCTCCAGTTGCTTCCAGTGGAAATCGATCCCGGCGCGGCCGCGCTTCGTGATCGCAACGAGGGTATTGGGTTTGCGCGCGACGAACTTCTTATCGACCTTGACCAGCTGGGCTTCTTCGAGCTTTGAGAGATGGCTGGAGAGGTTTCCGGCGGTTAACCCGGTCAGGCGCTGCAGGGCTGTGAAATCGGCACTCTCGACCGAGGCCAGGGCAGTCAGGATCGAGAGCCGGGCTGGTTCGTGGATCAGGCGGTCGAGGGCCGCCAGGTCGTCAAGCAGCGTGGCCATGCGGGCTCCCGGCCTCCGGTGAAAGCTGCTCGGTCAGGTACATGTGGCTCCACACGCCCTGGAGGATGCCCAACAGGCCGATCAGCCAGACTGTGGCATAGAGCGGGTTCGTCAACCCGAAGGGGCGCCACCATTCGATCCCCAGGATCCAGCCTTTGCTAACCAGGCTGGTCACGACCAGAGCGCCGATCGTGAACAGAGGGGAGGGGTATGCCCGCCAGTTACCACCCGACAGCCAACCCATGCGCAAATAGTCTGCGCCGGTGGCGACCGCCACACAAAGCCCCAACCCGCTGACCGGCCACTTGAGAGTCGCGTCTGCCCAAAAACCTGCCAGGGCGAGCAAACCTGCAACGGCCCAGCCCAGACCCTCATGCAGCCGGGCGGCCCGGCTCAGGCGCACGTGGCCAAACAACCGGCGATAGTAGCGATCGATCACGCTGTATAAGACCGGAGCCACCAGCAAGCCGATCACCGGTACCGTCAGGTCCGTGGCCGGGCCGTGTTGGACGCCCGCCCATTGCACCACCAACATCGCCAGCAAACCCAACGGGATCTGTTTTAGCCCTTGCAGCGTGCCGTAGTTCGTCGTCAAAAAACGAAGTCGGCCTGGATCCAGCATCGACCCCTCCCTACTTTAGTTTGTAGTGCAAACTACTTTGCCATCATACATCTCGGTTGGGGTTTGTCAAGGGCCAGCGGCCCAAATAGAAACGCGGGGCCGCGTAGTATCACGGGGCGGGCGCCCGAAGAGATGCAACACGAGGGTGGCCGCGGGGCCATCACCTGGGGGCGGCGCCTGGCGGCGTGTTGGTGCTGCGCGGTCCCGTGCGGCGTCGTTTACTGTTGGTGGGGGCTCTGTTTTCGTGCCGGCCCCCGCGTTTCTATTTGGGCCGCTGGCCCTTGAC
>JAEURK010000098.1 GCA_016789175.1 Anaerolineales bacterium | reverse complement strand
CGACTCGCTCCGCAAGAGCTGGGCCTTCCTGCGTCAGAACTGGTCGCAAGTGCTGGTGCTGGGTTTGATCACGATCGTCGGCGCGTTCTTCATCGGGTTGCTCCTGGCGCTGCCGATGATCCTGGCCGTGCTGCCCACCCTGGCGCTGCTGATCGGCAGCGCTGCGCAGAACGTTCAGCCGGACCTTGGTACCTTCCTGCCGGCGATCATCTGCGGGGCCCTGTACTTCCCGGTGTTGCTGATCCTTCAGGGCGTGTTGAACACCTGGCTGACCTCGGCCTGGACCCTGGCCTTCCGACAGTTGACGGGAGCCCAGCCCAACGTGGTGGCGGTCGAGCCCGCGCCAGCAGCGTAGCTGTCACACGCACTGCTCTATCACTCACACGTAACGACGTAGCAATGAAGCGCCCCGGCCCAGGCCGGGGCGCTTATGCTTGCCCACCACAGCGTTGGAAGGAATTCGCGGCTCGCACTGCTCAATCAGAACTCCCAGCAGGCTCGGGGGCTTTCCCCCAAATCGGATAAAGGGAGCTCTATTCAGGGCCTGTTTTTTATTTACATAAAATGGTTATAAATCGGTAAAATGGTACACGCCTTCCCTACGATTGCCCTACGAAACGCTGAATCCATCTATGGATGTGGCTTATGGAAATTGTCGGATCCCGGGCCGATGCTAGAATGACGCGGTATGCGTACGTGGCTGACCCGGCTTGCACTCGCCCTCACCCTCGTCGCCGCCGGCCCCGCTCTGCGGGTGCAGGCCGAGACGACGGGCGTGCCGCTGGCCTCCATCACCGCCGTCGACGCCAACAACTTCCCGCGCATGTTTGCCTATCTCACCCTCACGGGGGCGGATGGGGTGCCGGTGAGTGGCTTGGACGAAACGGCCTTCACTCTGACCGAAAACGGCGAGAACGTCACGCCGGAGGCGGTCCGCGCCGTGACGCTTGGCGTCCAGACCGTCTTTGCCCTCGACGTCGGCCCGACCTTCAAAACCCGCGATGAACTGGGCAACTCGCGGCTTGACTATCTGCGTCAGGCGATCACGATTTTTGCGCAATCCGACGCAGGTCTACAGCCCAGCCTCGACGATATCAGCCTGATCACACCCGAGCAGGAATTGCTCATCCATGCCAACACCCGCGGGCCGGTGACAGAGGCGTTGGATCGCTACGCCACCGAATTTGCCGGTGCGCCTGATCACGTGGCCCTGCTGACGCGCGCGATCGACATCGCCAGCGATGCGACCACGCGCCCGGGCATGCGCCGCGTCGTCGTTTTCGCCTCCAATGGCCTGGCCGACAACAATCAGCCGGTTGACGTCACGACGCTGGTGCAGCGTGCGCAAAGCGCCGGCATCAAGGTCATCTCGATTTATGTCGGCCCCGACGGCACGCAAGAGGGTCCCGGCGCGCTGGCGCTGCGTTCGCTGGCCGATCAAACCGGCGGGATCCACGCCTTCTTGCAGGGCAATGCCAGTCTGCAGACGGTGTTCAGCACGCTGGCAGCCGAACGTGGACAGTATCAGATCGAGTATCGCTCGGTTTTGAACGAGACCGGCCAACATCGACTGGGTGTGTCGATCGAGCTCGCCAACGGACAGAAGATTCGCGCGCGCGAATCGATGTTCCAGCTACGGGTCGAGCCGCCGGCCGTTTCGCTGGCGAGCCTGCCCGAGACGGTGGACGCGGCCTCGACCGACTCCGTTTTGGATCTCGCCTTTGCGTTGAACTTCTCGGACGGCCATGTCCGCGCGCTCAAGACGGTCGAGGTGCTGGTCGATGGAGTCGTTGCGGCGCGCGCCGACCAGCCGGCCGATGTCGCCAGCGTCGCCTGGCCGCTCGGCGCCGTGACGGAGAGCCTCACGCGTACGGTCCAGATCCGGGTCGTGGACGAATTGGGGCTTGAAGGCCTGAGCCAATCGGCGACGGTCTTCGTCTCGGCTCCCCCGCCCGCCCCGATCGAAGCCACATCCGCGACCATGACGATGCGGGCAACCCCTTACGCCTTATGGGCCGGGTTGTTGAGCCTGATCGCCCTGGGCGCCTTCGGCGTGTATGCCTGGCGCCGCCAGGGCTGGCAGATCCCAACAGCGATCAAGCGTCTGGCCTCACGCGGCCCGCAAACCACGGCCGGTTCGGCCGAGGCGCCGCCCCAACCGGATGATCTCACACGGGAGCCGCCGGCCCCGGTCGTCACAGCCGAGACCACCCAACCGATGCGGCCAACGCGCCTCAACGCCTCGGCCCGGCTGCGGATGCCCAATCTGCCGCGGCCGACCCTGCCTGACTTTACCAACCTGCCGCGGCCGCAGATGCCGCGGGTCAACGTCTCGAACCTGGCGCTACCGAAGCGGATCACCCAACCGCTGGCCGATGCCCTGGCGGCCGCCCAGCGCGGCGACGTCGCCAACTCACATGCCGTGCTCGAAGTCGTGTCGGTGAACGGGCTCAAACGCCCGCACATCGAGCTGAACGGCGTCTCGTTGCGCTTCGGCCGCGATCCTGAACTGGCCGAAGTGACCTTCAACGACCGTTCGGTCTCGCGGCTGCATGCCCGGATCGAAGCGGTGGCCGAGAACGTCTACCGGATCTTCGACGAGGGCTCGACCTCTGGCACCTGGGTCAACTTCACGCAAATCACATCACCCGAGGGACAGGAGCTCGCCACCGGCGACGTCATCAACCTCGGACGCGTCAAGCTCAAGTTCAAGAAGCCGCGCAAGAACGGCGCAGTTTGAACTGCAACGACACAAACAGCAAGGCCCGGGCTGGAACCAGCCCGGGCTTTTTCGTTTTCGCCGCTGAGGCTCAGGGCACGAGCTGAACCTCGATTCGGTCGGCCCCGACGACCGAGCCGTCCTTGGCGCTGAGGTCGAGCACGTCGATCCAGCCGAGACCGGCCTCGGTTGGCGTGAATGTGATCGGCGCTTCGAAGGTCACGGGGCCGGGGATGTCGCCAACCGTGTTGATCGGCCCCTGGCCGATCAGGTTTCCATTGCCGTCGTGCACTTCATACACCAGGGTCGCCTCGAACGGCCAGATGCTGGCGGTGCCCTTGATGATCGCGCCGCTCTGCACGCCTTGCGCGCCGTCCGCCGGCGAGTCGATCGTGATCACCTGCGCGGGGATCGGGTCGGCCGTGATCGCGATCGCGTTTACGATCGAGTCGAGCAAACTCAAGCTCGGCTGGATGTTCCCGGCGTTCTGCACGACCTGGAATCGCTCCTGCAGATACGCCAGAAAGTCGGGCGGATCGAACGTGAGCGGAGCCGTTTCTTCGAGGTCTTCGATGCGGATCGGGAAGGTCACGCTGAGGTAGTAGCTGCCGTCCTCGGTCAGGCCCTGGAAGGTATACCAGACCTCGCGACGGGTCAGCGGCACAAAACCCTGCGCGTAGTGGGTCAGATAGCGCACACCGCGGCCGCCTTCACTCCCCCCGCGCTCTCCGCCAAAACCGATCAGCGCCGGCTGCGCCCGAAAGACCTGGCTGGCATTGGCGGTGGGCAGGTAGGGCAGCCTCGGCGAAACGTCTGCGCCTGGCGCGGCCGAGTAAACGCTCAAATCCGGATTGGGTTCGGCCAGCAGCGCCTGCAACAGAGCCAGTTCCTCGTCGTACCCGTAGTACGCGAAACTACGCACGGGATAAACCCGAATGCGCGCGCCGAAGGGCGTATCGTTAGGCACCCCGACCGCCTGGCCAAACACCGGCAGGTGGAGGCCGAACTCGGCGGGCGAGTCGTCGCCCGTTGGGGTCCAGGGCGTCGCAGGCTGGCCGGCGACCGCATACCCCAAGGCGTCGCCGCCGTAATCCAGCGGGTAAGTCACCTGCAGGCCGTTCTCGGCCAGCGTGACGCTCAGCGAGAGATCGGTCTCAAGCCGATAGCGACGCAGGCTGGGCTGCGACGGGCAGCAGGCTCCATCCTCGGGCCCGGCCACGTTCATCTGCGCGATGATCTCGCCGGACTCGATCGTGAGCGATTGCAGGGCGACGCGGTCTCCCAGGAAGGCCTCAGCGGCCTGAGCCGGAGCGCCCCCATCGCTAAGCACGACGAACAGATGGTAGAAGACGCCGGTGCCGTCCGGATCGACGGTCAGGATGACGGCGGCGTCATCGGCGCCGTCGCCGTTCAGA
>JAEURK010000082.1 GCA_016789175.1 Anaerolineales bacterium | reverse complement strand
TGGAGGACAGCGCCTGGTACTGGAGCGTCGGCCGGCGAAACCGGGAGCATCTGGCGCGTTTCGAAACCGACAACCCCATTCGCCAGCTCGCGTCAGAGGCGGAAGCCAGGACACTCCTGGAGGGTTTCGTCGCGGCCTGGCAGGCCGGCACGGCGTACTACCTGGGCGCGTTTCTCAAGCCGTCCAACGTGTTCGTGGCTCAGTTGTATATCGGTCTGGTGAGCCCAAGGGTGCCCGAGTATGCCCTCGGGTACTTTGGGGACGTGGCCCACGGCGGGCACGGCTTTGTCACCGAAGCGGTCGGCGTGGGGCTGCAGATCTGCTTCGAGCACCTGGGCGCTCACCGCGTTCGGCTGGAATGCGACGATCAGAATGCGCGCAGTGCCCGCGTGGCAGAGCGATCAGGTTTCAAACGTGAAGGCCATATCCGAGAGAACCATCGGCACGACGATGGGACGTTGAGCGGGACGCTGCACTACGGGCTTGTGCGGCGTGAGTGGTGATCAGGGCCGCCGCTGGGCCCAGGCTCACGCGGCCCATACCCGGCCCGCACCCGGCCCGCACCCGAGGTGGGTCGACCCAGGGTTGACGCAGCTCAAGTGAAACAGCGCGCGTCTTGCCACGACTTTCACGAATTGTGTCGAATGTGCACGAACGATCCGCATTCGTAAGAATACGTGGGAATGAAACCGGTCCGCACGAATCAAATTCGGTCACCCTGTGGGTCGCCTGGCCGGGGCGCGTCTCTGCACGAGGCCCTGGCGAAAGGACGGGAGATGGGTCGCGAGCGCAAGTACTTCGTCCTGGAACTCGAGTCGCTCAGAGTGTTGGGCGGCTGGGCGGCGGCGTGCGCCGAACGGGCGCTGCCGGTGTTCGAAGAAGTCGCGACCTCGGATCCGCGGCCCCGCGCCGCGATCGCAGGCATTCGCGCGTTTGCAGCCGGGGGAAGGCGGACGGCTCAGCTGCGCGTCCTGGCCCTGCAGGCGCATGCCGCCGCCCGTGAGGTCGGGGAACCGGCTGCCGCTGCCGCCGCCAACGCCGCCGGCAGCGCCGCGGCGAGCGCCTACACCCATCCGCTGGTCGATGTCCATCAGACCAAGCACGTTGTCGGGGCCGCGGCCTATGCGGCCCTGGCGCTGGCGCTTGACCGCCAGGCGTCAGCCGGGGCGGGCGGCGACCCGGCGATCAGCGATCGCGCTGTGCAGTGGGCGATCCAGCAGGCCCCCGGAGCCGTGCGCGACATCTTGCTGCAGATGCCCGCCCGCCAGATGGGCAAGAGCCGGTTGGACGGATTGCTGTACGCATTGGACGCTGGCCTGCGAGGCGATAAGGTACTCCAAACCAAATCCGAGGCAAGGAGCAGGTCATGAGCAACATCACGGCGTCGACCTTCGTTTTGGCGGTTCGGGACTTTTCTGGCGCGATCCGGTTCTACACCGACACACTGGGTTTTGAGGAAACCCTCCGCGTGGAGGGCTGGTCGTTTCTGAGCCGCGGGGCCTGCACGCTGCGCCTGGGGGACTGCCCGGAGGCACAGCCCATGACGAGCAGCCCCGACCACTCCTGGTTTGCGTACCTTCACGTCAGTGATGCGACAAGCCTGTATGCGGAGTACACGGCGAAGGGCGTCGAGATCTGGCATCCCCTCGACGACAAGCCCTGGGGCGTGCGCGAGTTCGCGATCGCGACGCCCGAGGGTCATCGGATCGTCTTCGGCGAGGCGCTGGCCCGGTAGGCTCAACCCGTCGCGTTGGCCCCGGGTACCGTTGCGTGATGGGCGACGGTAGCCCCGGGCCCGGATCGAAAGAATCTCTGGCTGTCTCAGTCGTAGTAGGCCGGCGCCGTCTTCAGCGTCGCCCACTGCTGCTGGTCGTGACCGAAGACCACCAGGGCGATCGGCTCGCGCGCCACCAGATCCAGGAGCTTGAGCGTGCTGGCGTGGATGGCTTCGGCGTCCGGGTTGGTATCGTCGGCCGGTTTATCCCGGGTGAAGCCCTCGCCGAAGGGCACGGCGTCGATCGGCAGCAGGACCGTGCCCGTGTTGGGCAGACGCACCAGCACCGATTGATGCCCCGGCACATGCCCGCTCGTCTCGATCAACGCGAGCCCCGGCAGCAGTTCGGTGTCCCCGTCCACCAACTGAATCCGCTCCAGCGGTTGATCCCACTGCGGGCGCGTCGCGGCAAAACGCGGATTGGTCTGCGCGTCCAACTGGTGGCCGCGCTGAACGACATAGCGCGCGTTTGTGAAGGCCGCGTGTCGTCCGGCGTGATCGACATCGTAATGGGTCGAGATGACGATGTCGATATCGTCCGGTTTCAGCCCGATGCTCGCCAGCTGCTCGATCACGTCGCGCCCATTCGCGAAGTCCGATTCGCCTTCCGGCATGATCTCCGGGAGGCCACTGTCGATCAGGATCTGCTTGCCGTCGCCGGTTTGCACCAGATAGCACACGATCGGGATCTTGTACTCCGGCATATCGCCGACTTGCATCAGATACAGGCGCTGGATGGCGGTCTGGCTCATGGTCAGGTCCTTTTCGTTTCGGCGGGATCGTGCCCCACACGCCGGCCAGGGTGGACGGCGCTCACGGAGGCCACTATTGCTTATACCACCAATGGCGCCCTGGAACTGGTGGTCGATATCGTGTGCACGGGCAAGTCGACGCTGTTGGCAGACCTCCGTCGTCGAAGCGGCACGGCCTTTCGGGCCACAGTGTCATCCTGAGGGCCAACCAACGAGGCCCGAAGGTGCGCTGAATGAGCCCGCGGCATTCATGCCGCGGGCTCATTCAGCCAGTCTGCTCACGAAGTCGGCTGGCCCTCAGGATGACAAGAACGCTAGGGTCTGGGTTCGCCAACAGCATCGCGTCCGATGGCAGTAAGCCATCGGCGTTGTCAGGCCCAGATTCTGGCCGCGGATTGCACGGATTACGCGGAAAGAAGCGGGACCGTGGCCGGCAGCGCTCCAGTTGCTCCAATCCGCGAAATCCGCGGCAATAAGCTGCTGACAACTCGTGCAGGCACACATATCGTGTGCACGGCGAGATCACGCGCTCCGATTCTGCGCAGGCTGTTCCTGCTCAGCCATCTGGAAGTTGGCCGAGCAGCGGGGCTGAGACGCCATGATCAGGGCTATCGCACCCTATTGGCGAGGACCGGTTTCTTTGCCACGAATTTCACGAATTGTCACGAATGGGGATCGTTCGTGCCAATTCGTTTCCATTCGTGAAATTCGTGGCAGAACGCGGGCTGCTTCACTTTAGTGCGTTAGCCCTGCCGCCATGATGGACGCGAACGGCTGTCGGTGATCGCGTGATACGATCGGGCCTGCTGGGCTGAAAAGCTTGAGAACGTTCACTACGCTAATCCGCGTATGGGAGGGTTGTATGCTGCTGGCAGGTCGAACGGCGATCGTCTATGGTGCTTCGGGAGCTGTCGGAAAGGCTGTGGCGCACGCCTTCGCGCGTGAAGGCGCGACTGTGATGCTCTCCGCGCGGCGCCGGGCCGCGCTTGACGAAGTCGCCGCAGACATCCGTCGCGTCGGTGGAGTGGTCGATGTGCTGCCTGTGGATGCCATGGACCCGGACGCGATCCAACGCCACCTCGACGAAACCGTCCAGCGCCATGGACCGGTCTCCCTCATGTTCAATGCGGTGTCCTGGGACGATGTCCAGGGGCAGCCTCTGTCCGAGATGGCCTTTGACTCGTTCTTGACGCCCGTTCGGCTGGGCCTCACGACCTGGTTTCATACAGGGACGGCCCTGGCCCGACACATGGCCCAGCAGGGGGGCGGAACGATCCTGGGGATCACGGCCAATGCCGGTCGCCAACCGTTTGGCGGCGTGGGCGGTTTCGGCGTGGCGTGCGCGGCCGTCGAACACTACCTGAGGCAATTGGCTGTGGAGCATGGACCCGGTCACGTGCGCGTGTGTTGGGTCCGGTCTCCGGGATCACCCGATGCGCCCGGAGTGCGCGAAGCCTGGCAGGCTTACGGAGCCGAGCGGGGACTGTCTTTCGAGGATGTCCAGCGTGAGTTCTCCAAGGATGTGCCGTTGCGGCAAGTCACGCCGCTGGCGCAGATCGCCAATGCCGCCGTTCTGTTGGCGAGCGATCTGGCC
>JAEURK010000074.1 GCA_016789175.1 Anaerolineales bacterium | reverse complement strand
CGGCATCGATCCGCATGCGGCGCGGGTCGGCCTCGAACCAGGCGACGGTGCGGCGGATGCCCTGGCGAAACGGGAGGGTGGCCTGATAGCCGGGCACGAAGGTCTTGATCTTGGTGTTATCGAAGACCACGCTCCAGGCCTTGTCGCCGAGCAGGCCGCCGGCCAGAGCCGGCGCGACCCGGGCAATGAAGTCGGTGGCGATGTGCACGATCTTGGGCTCAGCGCCAAGCGCCTCGCCGATCTGGGTATAGATCTGGTTCCAGGTCAGCACTTCATCGGTCGTGATGTGGAACGCATGACCGATGGCCTGGGCGTGTCCGAGCAGGCCCAGGAAGCCTTTGGCGAAGTCGTCGGCGTGGGTGACGACCCACAGCGACGATCCGTCGCCGTGGACGATGATCGGCGCGCCGCGGCGGATGCGATCGGCCAGCGTGAAGCACCCCCAGCCGCCGATCGCGATCGGGAAGACCGGATCGTACGTCAGCGACGGGCGCACGATGGTCACCGGGAACCCGGTCTCGCGATAGGCCTGCTCGAGGCGCAACTCGCACGCGATCTTGTTGCGCGAGTACTCCCAGTGCGGGTTGACGAGCGGCGTCGACTCGGTGATCAGGTGATGCAGCGGCGGCTTTTGATAGGCCGAGGCCGAGCTGATGAACACGAACTGGCCGACCCGCCCGCTGAAAAGCGCCAGGTCGCGCTCGATGTCGGCTGGCGTGAACGCGATCCAGTCGACGACGACGTCGAAGGTCTGGTCGACCAGCGCCGTGCGTGCGGCGGCCAGATCGTGCGCGTCGGCCGTGATCTGGTGCACGCCCGCCAGATCCGAAGCGCGCTGCCCGCGATTGAGGTGATAGAGTTCGATCCCGCGCGCCAGGGCCAACCGACTGACCGCCGTGCTGATAAAGCCCGTGCCGCCGATGAACAGGACCTTCATGGGGATGCCTCCTGGGTGATAGAGAAGACTATAGCACCCACGGCGCTCACGTCACGGGTCCGGCGCCCGGCGGCGATCCGGGGCCTTGAACGTGGTCGAGAGCACGATATGCGTGACGGTGTCGCCGTGGCGGCCGAGCGCCGTCGCGATGTCGTCCAGGCGCGCGACGGTCTCGGCCTGCACGACCAGGATCAGGGCGACCTGGCCGGCGACGTGATAGCAGGCCACGATCTCGGGCAGCGCGTGGATGGCCTTGAGCGCCGCCGGCTTCTCGCGATTGGAGACCGTGTAATTGATGAAGGCCTGCACCGGCTTGCCCAGCCGAGTCATGTCGACCTCGGCGCGATAGCCGGTGATGATCCCGGCCGCCTCCATGCGCCGCACGCGCTCGCTGACGGCCGGGGTCGACAAATGCACGCGCCGGCCCAACTCACGCAGCGAGATCCGACCGTCTTGTTGCAGCAATTGCAGAATGTGCCAGTTGATGGGATCCATGGCGTTGAGTGTGGGGCGTTGAGCGCGCGGACGGCGCGCCGGTCAGGGCGCTTCGATCCGACTGAAACGCGACATTACAATTGTAAAGCGTGACGTTGAAAACGACTGACACCCGGTATGGGTCTGGCGCGGGTGGGCGCGGTAAGCTGGGGGCATGGATCTCTGGCTCTTCATGCGCGGCGTGGTGATCGGGTTCTCCTTGGCGGCCCCGGTCGGGCCGATCGGGGTGTTGACGATCCGGCGCACGTTAGCGCACGGCCGGCTGACGGGCTTTGTCTCAGGGCTGGGCACGGCGACGGCCGATGCGCTTTACGGCCTGATCGGCGCCCTCGGCCTGACGTCGCTGACGACGGTGCTCACGTCCCAATCCGGCTGGCTGGGCCTGATCGGCGGCGGGTTCCTGATCTACCTCGGTCTGCGGACATTCCGGGCGCGGCCCGCAGCGCTGGACGGCGGATCCGCCGAGCAGAGCACCACCGGTCTGCTGAGCGCTTACTTCTCGGCCCTGGGCCTGACGCTGACCAACCCGGCCACGATCCTGGCCTTTGCCGTGATCTTCGCCGGCCTGAACGCAGACGTGGCCGCGACCAGTGCGACGGCGGCCGTGATCGTGGTCGGAGGTGTGTTCGTCGGCTCGGCGGCCTGGTGGCTGGTGCTGAGCACGATCACCGGCTGGCTACGCGGTCGCCTGACCCCAACCGCCCTGGTGTGGGTCAACCGGATCTCGGGCATCGTGATCCTCGCGTTTGGCGTGGTGGCCCTGGTGCGCGGCGTGTAGACCCCACGCTACCGCACGAGCTGGCGCGCCAGCACTTGCTCCACGCTCCCCCCTCCACGCTCCCCGGTCTCCGCCCACGCAAACCGCGCCGTGAAGTGCCGCAGCACCGGCGCCTCGTACGTGAAACGCAGGCCGCGGATCGCGTGTCTGTGCGCGGCCGCGTAGGCGACGGCCTCGGCCACGTAGTCGAGGTGGGCGCGGGTATACATGCGGCGCGGAAGCGCCAACCGCAGCAGTTCGTTGGGCGCCGGCGCGTCGCTACCATCCGCATGCTTCAGCCCGAAGAGCAGGCTGCCGATCTCGCACGAGCGCACGCCCGAGATCTCGTAGAGATAAGCGCTCAGGGCCGCGCCCGGGAAGGCGTGCCAGGGCAGATGCGCGAGCAGCGCGCCCGCGTCGACGAAGACCGCATGGCCGCCGGTCGGGCGCACGATCGGCACGCCTGCCGCCAGGAGGCGCTCGCCCAGATAGGCGGCCTGATCGAGTCGGTATTGCAGGTAGCGCGGATCGAGGACCTCCTCGAGGCCGACGGCCAGGGCCTCCATGTCGTAGCCAGCCATCCCGCCATAGGTCGGGAAGCCCTCGATCGGGATCATGCGATTACGGCAGCGCTCGGCCCAAACGTCGTCATTGAGCGCCAGGAAGCCGCCGATGTTGACCAGGCCGTCCTTCTTGGCGCTCATCGTGCAGCCGTCCGCGAGCGCGAACATCTCCTGCGCGATCTCGAGCGGCGTTCGGTCGGCATAGCCGGGCTCGCGCAGCTTGATGAACATGGCGTTTTCGGCGAAGCGGCAGGCGTCGAGGAAGAACGGTATGCCGTGCCGGCGGCAGACCGCGCTCACGGCGCGCAGATTGGCCAGCGACACCGGCTGACCGCCGCCGCCGTTGTTGGTGACCGTGAGCATGACAAGGGGGATGCGGTCGCGACCGACCTCGGCGATCAAGGCTTCGAGGCGCTGGACGTCGAGATTGCCCTTGAACGGATGCTCGCGCATCGGCTCGCGGCCCTCGGCGATCAACAGGTCGCGGGCGTCAAGGTCGAGCAGTTGCAGGTTCGCGCGGGTGGTGTCGAAATGGGTGTTACTGGGCACAATCGCGCCCGGCGTAAGCACGGCGCTGAACAGGATGTGCTCGGCGGCGCGCCCCTGGTGCGTGGGCAGGACGTGGCGGTAGCCCGTGATCCTCTGGACCGCGGACTCCATCTTGAAGAACGAGCGGCTGCCGGCGTACGACTCGTCGCCCTGTAACATCGCGCCCCATTGCGCGGCGCTGAGCGCGCCGGTGCCCGAGTCGGTCAGCAGGTCGATCAGCACCTCGTCGGCGCGCAGCTGGAAGACGTTGAGCCCGGCGCGCTCCAGCGCCGCCCGGCGTTCGGCCAGGGTGGTGTGCCCCAGCGGCTCGACGCTCTTGATCCGAAACGGCTCGATCGTGATAGTGGGTTGAAAAGTCATGAGCGTCTCTCGATCCTAACCTTCGACCTGACAGGTCCACCCACGATTCTCGGAAAACAAAGGGATTCCAGAATCCGGTGGAACAAGTTGGAACCGTTTTTCTAACCTGCCCGACATTTCACCTTCAGCCTATACGATCCGAGTGGTACACTCAAGCTCCACATCCTTGCCGCTGAAATAGACCACTATGGAACTGCACCTCGTGCTCGACCGCAGCCGGCGCGTGCCGCTCTCCAACCAGATCGCGCATGCGGTGCGCGACGCGCTCTTCGCCCAACGGCTTCCACCGGGCACGCGCCTGCCCGCGACGCGCGAGCTGGCGGCGCGGCTCGGGGTCTCGCGGCTGGTCGTGGTCGACGCCTACGCCTGGCTGATCGCCGAGGGTTTTGCCGAGGGCCG
>JAEURK010000066.1 GCA_016789175.1 Anaerolineales bacterium | reverse complement strand
TCCCAGATCTCCATGCCCATCTCGATCTTGGCCGGGCCATCGGTCGCAGAGATGACCTTGGCGCGAGTCTGCTCGAGCATGGCCGGCCCATAGGGGCAGAACGGCGTCGTCAGGATCATCTTGATCCAGGTCGACTTGTCTTCATTGAAGGCCAGATCCCGCACGAGGCCGAGCTCGATGATGTTGAGCCCGATCTCGGGGTCGATGACTTCACGCAACGCGGCCTTGACGGCCTCGGATTTTTCCGGGTCCTGCGCATCAGATTGCCAGACGAGTTTGTTGGATGCGGCGGTTTGTGACATTGTCCTGAACGCTCCTCTTCGAGTTCGCTTGCGGCGCTCAACTGGTGGGTTTGATGGCGGGTCGGATCAGGAACTCGCAGTGCCCGCCGCCCTGCAACACGCAATGCGTCTTTTCGACGTCCACGGCCAGGACGTGGCGGATGATCGCCTCGTCGAGCTGGCACACTTCCGGATGACGCTGCCCGATGCGCACATACGGGCAATTGTATTCACTCAGCGCGATCGACTCGCCGGTCTGGTTCCAGCGCGTGGCGAAGCCCTCGCGCCCCAGGATCCCGACCAGCGTGTCCAGCCGTTCCGAAAGCGACTGGCCGCTCAGCTCAGCCTGATGCTGGGCCGCGATGCCCTCCGCGATCCGGTTGAACATCTGCTCGAGCGCTTCGGCCGGCAGCATCGACTTCAGTTCGTCCAGCAGACGTTCGCTGAACTCCACGTAGCGGGTGGGGTAGCGCTCGCGCGCGGTATCGGTCAGCGAGTAGTGCAGCGAGGGCCGCCCGACGCCGTGCCGGATCTCGATCGCCTTGAGCAGGCCCTCGGCCTGCAGCGCCGCCACGTGGTGGCGCACGGCAACGGCCGTCAGCCCGACGCGCTCGGCCAGTTCGGCCACGCTCGCCTGGCCCAGCACCTTGATCTCGTTCAGCACCTGATCGCGTGTACTCGCCATGATGTTTTGGTCCAGGGTCGGGATTTTGGGCCCGGTTCTGTGACCTCAATAGAACAATCCTAACACAACGATCTGGAAAAATCAAAAGATCAGATATTTATGAGATTTATTGACGTGAGGCCATTCTGTGGCTATAATCCCGATATTCGCAGCCTGTCTCAGTTCTCGATCACCCAACGGGCGCAAGCCCGGTCTTGAGCTGAATCGTTTGTGACCGTAGGAGACTACACATGAGTTCCGTGCTCGAAATCCGCAACCTGCATGTCTCGGTTGAGGACAAGCCCATTCTCAAGGGCGTCAATCTCACCGTTCGTCAGGGCGAAGTGCATGCGCTGATGGGCCCCAACGGCACCGGCAAGTCGACGTTGGCCTATACGTTGATGGGTCATCCCGGCTACACGGTGACGGCCGGTCAGGTGATCTTCAAGGGCGTCGACGTGCTCGAGCTCGAACCCGATGAGCGCTCGCGGCTCGGCATCTTCCTGGCCTTCCAATACCCGGTTGCGATCCCGGGCGTGTCGGTCGCGAACTTCCTGCGCACGGCGATCAACGCCCGCCGCAAGGCCGCCAACGCCGCCGACAAGGGCATCTCGATCCCGGAGTTCCGCAAACTGCTCAAGGCCAAGATGGACCTGCTGCAGATGAACCACGAATTCGCCGGGCGTTACCTCAACGACGGTTTCTCGGGCGGCGAGAAGAAGCGCGCCGAGATCCTGCAGCTCGCCACGCTCGAGCCGCAGATCGCGATCCTCGACGAGACCGACTCGGGCCTCGACATCGACGCGCTGCGCATCGTGGCCTCGGGCGTCAACACGCTCGCCGGGCCGGAGCTCGGCGTGCTGGTGATCACGCACTACCAGCGCATCCTGAACTACATCAAGCCCCAGTTCGTGCACGTCATGCACCAGGGCCGCATCGTCGAGACCGGCGGCGCCGACCTGGCGCTCCATCTCGAGGAGCACGGCTACGACTGGGTCCGGGAAAAGCACGCCGACTAGCCGACTGAAGTGGAGGTATCTATGCCTGAGTTGGAAAAGGTCGACGTCAACGACCAGTACCGCGAGAAATACGGCTTCCACGATGAAGAGAAGCCGGTGTTCAAGAGCCGCCGGGGCCTGGACCGCGAGATCGTGGCCCAGATCTCGCAGCTCAAGGGCGAGCCGCAGTGGATGACCGACTTCCGCCTGCGCGCGCTCGAGATCTTTCAGAAGAAGCCGATGCCGCAATGGGGCGGCGATCTGAACCAGATCGACTTCGATAACATCTTCTACTACCTCAAGCCCTCCGACGACAGCGTCAAGTCGTGGGACGAGGTGCCCGACGACGTCAAGCGCACGTTCGACAAGCTGGGCATCCCCGAGGCCGAGCAGAAGTTCCTGGCCGGCGTCGGCGCCCAGTACGACTCCGAGGTCGTCTATCACAACGTCCAGAAGCACCTGGAAGAGCAGGGCGTGATCTTCCTCGGCATGGACGACGGTCTGCGCCAGTATCCCGAGCTGGTGCGCGAGTACTTCGGCAAGACCATCCCGCCGACCGACAACAAGTTCGCGGCGCTCAACAGCGCGGTCTGGTCGGGCGGCTCCTTCATCTACGTCCCTAAGGGCGTCAAGGTGGAGATGCCGCTGCAGGCCTACTTCCGCATCAACGCCAAGAACGTCGGCCAGTTTGAGCGCACGCTGATCATCGTCGACGAAGGCGCGTACGTGCACTACGTCGAGGGCTGCACGGCCCCGATCTACTCGAGCGACAGCCTGCACTCGGCCGTGGTTGAGATCATCATCAAGAAGGGCGGCCGCTGCCGCTATACCACGATCCAGAACTGGTCGACCAACGTCTTCAACCTGGTCACCAAGCGCGCCGTGGCCTACGAGAACGCCACGATGGAGTGGGTCGACGGCAACCTCGGCTCGAAGCTCACCATGAAATACCCGGCCGTCTACCTGATGGAGCCGGGCGCGCATGGCGAGGTGCTCTCGATCGCATTCGCCGGCCCCGGCCAGCATCAGGACGCGGGCGCCAAGATCGTGCACGGCGCGCCGAACACGTCGAGCAAGATCACGTCCAAGTCGATCAGCAAGGGCGGCGGGCGCACCAGCTACCGCGGCCTGCTCAAGGTCTACAAGGGTGCCTCGGGCAGCAAGTCGAACGTGGTCTGCGACGCGCTCCTGATCGACAGCCAGAGCCGCTCCGACACGTACCCGTACATCGAGATCGACGAGGAAGACGTGACGGTCGGTCACGAGGCCTCGGTCAGCAAGGTCGGCGAGGACCAGCTCTTCTATCTGATGAGCCGCGGGCTCACCGAAGAGGCCGCCGCCACCATGGTGGTCTCGGGCTTCATCGAGCCGCTCGTCAAGGAGCTGCCGATGGAATACGCGGTCGAGATGAACCGCCTGATCCAACTCCAGATGGAAGGAAGCGTGGGTTAGTCGGCTCGTCCGCTGGTCCGCTGGTCGGCTGGTCACACGTTGATCGAATGCCGCCCGGATATCAGAGACCAGCCGACCTGCCGACGAGCCGACCCGTCGACTATGCTTACTGAAGCACCCAAAGAAAAGACCATCCCCGCTGCCATTTTGCCGCGCACGGTCATCACGACCGGGCGGGGCGGCGGGTCCGCGCCGGCGGCCGAGCTCAAGGTCACGGCCCACGATGTGGCCGCGGTCTCGAAGCTCAAGAAGGACGCGCCCTGGTACGCGCGTCGCCGCCTGGCCGCGCTCAAGACCTTCGCGGCCCTGCCGATGCCGAGCCTGAGCGACGAGGCCTGGCGCCGCACCGATATCCGTGCCTATCACTGGGGCGACGTCGTCCTCCCCGGCGCAGCCGTCAAGGCCAAGGCAGCGGCCCGCATTCCGCCTGCGCTGCTCAAGCCGCTGGTCGGCAAGAACCAGGGCGGCCAGCTGATCCAGGTGCCGGGCGAGAAGATCGAATCGGATCACGCGGCGACCCTCAAGAAGCAGAAGGTCGTCTTCACCGACGTCCTCACGGCGACGAAGAAGTACCCGGACCTGGTCAAGAAGTACCTGGGCAAGGTCGTGCCCACGGGCGAAGGCAAGTTCTCGGCGCTGGCCGAGGCCATGGCCGACTACGGCCTGTTCGTCTATGTGCCCAAGAACACGGCCGTCGAGCTGCCCCTGCACTCGGTGGCCTGGCTCTCGGGCGCCTCGCATTTCGGCCGGATCCTGATCGTGGTCGACGACGGCGCCAGCGCCACCGTCGTGCACGAGACCTCGTCGCCGAACGGCAAGTCTGGCCTGCACGCTGCGACGGTCGAGGTCAAGGTAGGCAAGAAGGCCCGTCTGA
>JAEURK010000367.1 GCA_016789175.1 Anaerolineales bacterium | reverse complement strand
CGGTCAGGGCCCAAAACACGCCGCGCCAGGATGTGAAGTTGAGGAGCGCGGCCCCAAGCATCGGCGCCACGGCGGGCGAGATCATGACCATCGATTGCACGATCGCCAGCACCGTCTCGCGTTGGCGTCCGCTGAACGTGTCCTTGACGATCGCCGAGGCCACGGCCCCGGACGCGCTGCCGCCCAGGGCCTGCAGCGCGCGGAACACGATCAGGGCGGTGACGCTATCCGTGATCGAACAGGCGCCACTGGCGATGACGTACAGCGACAGCCCGATCAGCAGGATGGGCTTGCGGCCATAGCGGTCGCTCAACGGCCCCCAGACCAGCATCCCGACGCTGAACAGGACGAAGAAAGCCGTCAGGGTCAGGTTGATCTGCTCGATCGGCGCCTGCAAGTTCCTGCTCATCGTCGGCAGGGCCGGCAGGTACATATCGGTCGACAGCGGCACAAAGGCCGAGAGCAGGGCCAGCAAGGCGATCAGGCCGCGCGAGCCCAGGTACTTCTGTTGCGGGGGATGGGAGGGTTGGGCAGTCAGCATAAGGATTGATTGTGCCTGACGATCGGCCCAGTGTCGCCCCGCGAAACGCATCAATCCAGGCGCGGAGTGTCATCGAAACCGGCCCAGCCGCAGTCACGATATCGGGATATCCCTCTTTGAGGGTGGCTGTCTTCGACCGGCTCTGCCTCCGAGCAGTTATGTGAGTTGGCGTATCAGGCTGGCTGTTACGAAACAGCCGGCGTGATCGTCAGGTTGGTGAAGCAGCCCCCTCGCCCGGGCCCGACCCATAAGCCAACCCCGACGCCTTCACCCGTGCCAAGCGCCGCGACGACCAGGCTGGGCTCAGTCGCGCCATTGACATAGGCGCGCACCTCGGGCCATTCCACAACGATCCGGGCATGGAACCACTCGTCTCCATCCGGCGCGGGCACGACCGGCTGTTCGTACTTAAGCGGCGTCTGCTCACGCAGGTCCCACCAGCGGTGTTGCGGGTGCGACACATACTGGACGGCGTGCGCCTTTCGGTCCGGATCCGCAGCTCGAAAATTGAAGGGCCGGAAATAGACCACGTCGTGGGTCACGTCGTCCACGAGCCGGAAGGCCACGCCCAGAAAGTTGCTCTGGGGCGGCTCGCTCTGTCCGAGCGCGTCGAACTCGATCACGCCGTCAGTCAACGTGACGTCGCTCAAAATCACGACCCATTCGTCCGAGATCGCGAACTCGGTCTTGGTGGGTTCGATCCGGAGGGCGGGCCTGCCCCTGGCATCGTCGACCCAGGTCAGGCGGACCGGGGTCGAGCCCGCCGCGGCCGCCAGGGTTTTCAGATCAGGGATGATCGGGTTGGGCAAGTCGATTACTCGCTTTTATGAGTGCGCGCACTTACTTCAGACACTGCTCGCCTCAGGCGAGGCAGCCAACAACCGCATCACGAGGTCGTGGAGGATGCGCTGCTCCGACTGGGTGAGCGTTTTATCGAGCCGCGCGGATAGGGCGGAGGCGTAGGTTACGCTCGCTGCCTCGAGCCCGCGCTTTCCAGCGGCGGTGAGGGCCAGGCGGCTAGCCCGCCGGTCTTCTGAGTCGAGTTCGCGCCGGACCAGCCCGGCGGCCACAATGCGATCCACGAGCTTGCTGGCGGCGCCGACCGTGATCGTCAGCGCCCGGGCGATATCGCCTACCCGCAGGCTGCCCTCCTCCGTCTGGGCGATCGCGTACAGGACCTCAAAGAACGCCAGAGAGAGATCGTGCTTTTCTTGGAGGCTGGCATGGATGTGATTCCACAACACGATCTCAAGCCTGACCAGATCGTTCAGCCACTGAATGCGGTTGTTCGAGCGTGCCATCGTCAGTTCCTCGTGGATCGGATTGTCTCGGCCAGAGCCGGAACCGGCAGCCCACGGCGCGCCTCAGGCATGAAAGCCAAAACGGCCGAGCCACAACGCAGTCACCGGCCAACCAGACTATTCGGCCGACGAGCATTGTCCAATATATATTCCACGGAATATATTGTCAAGGAATACAATTTAACTACGCCTGTTTCTGCGACAGTCGCGCAGGCACCGCCTCGAGGGCGCACGATCGCCTGGGCCAATCACTATGACCTGGTCACCAGGATCCTCAGCCTTGGGCGGGTAGGCGCGCTACGCGAACAGACGATGCAGCGGGCCGGCCCCCAGCCGGGCGAGCGGGTACTGGATGTTGGTTGCGGGACGGGGCGCCTGACTCATCTGGCCAGGCGGCGGGTGGGTGAGGCGGGCGTTGTGTATGGCATCGATGCCTCGCCAAAGATGATCGCTGTGGCTCGCGCCAAGGCCGCTCAGGAAGGGCTGGCCGTTGACTTCAGGGTGGGTCTGATCGAGGCGCTCGACTTTCCGGACCAAAGCCTGGATGTGGTGCTCAGCAACGTGATGTTCCATCACCTGCCCGATGATCTTCAGGAACAGGGCCTGGCCGAGATCTTTCGAGTCCTCAAGCCGGGCGGACGCTTACTGGTCGTTGACCTCCAGCGGCCCATGGGGTTCATCGGTCACGTTCAGATGACGCTGTTTGCGCATGGAGCGCTGATAAACGGGGTGGAGGCACTGCCTCGCCGAATGCGCCCGCTGGGCTTCGAGGCGATCGAACAGGGACGGCTGGCGGTGGGTCCGATCGGCTATGTGCTGGGGCGACGCGCGCTGACTGCAGAACACAGATCGTGATCGGCGATTGGTGGTCCTCACACCTGCTTTTGATACGCCCGCATGGCAAAGACGTAAGCCACGGCCATGATCCCGACGCACCAGGCGAGCGCAATCCAGATGTCGTCACCGACAGGCTGAGCGGACAGCAGCGCGCGCAGGGCCTCCACGATCGCGGTCACGGGCTGATTCTCGGCAAATAGGCGGACGAGTGTCGGCATCGATTCGGTGGGCACGAACGCCGAACTGATAAAGGGTAGGAAGATCAATGGGTAGGCGAACGCACCGGCACCGTCCACCGATGAGGCCGACAGACCGGCGATCGCCGCGATCCAGGTCAGGGCCAGTGTGAACAGGGTAAGGATCCCGGCCACGCCAAGCCATGCCCCAATGCCCGCCGGCGAACGAAAGCCGATCACGAGCGCCACGAGAATGATGACGATCACCGATAGCGCGTTGGACACCAGGGAGGTCAGCACATGCCCCCAGAGCACTGCCGAACGCGTGATCGGCATCGAGTGGAACCGTTCGAAGAGGCCACGTTGCTTATCCATATACAGTCGGTAGGACGTGTAGGCGATGCCGCTCGCGATCGCGATCAGCAGGATGCCGGGTAGCAGGTAATTCACATAGCTGTCCGTGCCGGTTTCAATGGCGCCGCCGAAAACATAGACGAACAGCAGCAGCATCGCTATCGGCGTGAGGGTGACCGTGATGATGGTGTCCAGGCTGCGAAACACATGGCGCATCGAGCGCCCAAGCATCACGCCCAGGTCGCTGAAGAGATGGTGTTGCGTGGCATGCATTTACAGGACCTCCTTGTGACCGATGATGGCGAGGAAGATCTCCTCGAGGCTCGGCTGCTTTTCGACATACTCCACCTTCGCAGGTGGAAGCAGCTTTTTCAAGTCTGCCAGCGTGCCGTTGGCGATGATCCGGCCCTCGTGCAGGATCGCGATCCGGTCGGCGAGCTGTTCGGCCTCGTCCAGGTATTGCGTCGTCAGAAAGACCGTCGTGCCGTTCTGGGCCAGCTCTTTGACCGTCTTCCACACCTCGAGGCGCGCTTCGGGGTCGAGCCCGGTGGTCGGCTCATCAAGGAAGATGAGCGGCGGCTTCCCGACCAGGCTCATGGCGAGGTCGAGTCTGCGGCGCATCCCGCCCGAGTAGGTGGAGACCCTGCGGTCGGCGGCGTCGGTCAGGCCAAAGCGGCCAAGGAGATCGACCGCGACCTGACGTGGATTCCTGAGGTGCCGCAGCTCGGCGATCATGATCACGTTTTCCCGACCGGTCAGGATCTCGTCCACAGCGGCGAATTGTCCGGTCAGGCTGATCGACTGACGCACGCCGTCGGGCTGCGAGGCCACATCGTATCCGTTGACGGCGGCCGTTCCGCCATCCGCTTTGAGCAGCGTGGTGAGGATTCGGACCACCGTGGTCTTGCCCGCCCCATTGGAGCCGAGCAGGGCGAAAATACTTCCGCGAGTCGCCTCGAGGTCGACGCTCTTGAGAACCTGAAGCGCCTTGTAAGACTTCTGCAGCCCTGTCACCTGGATGGCTATGTCTTTCATCGCTTGCCTCCCTAGATCACGGTCACGCTTGAGAGATCGGCCTCCAGGCTTTTGAGCCCGGCATACGTCAGCTTGTCCATTGTTGCGCCGTCAAAGCGGATGGTCTTGATGGCGCGGTAGTACTTCCTGGTCAGGGACCACGGCGGGGTAAAGGACGCGTTCTTCAGCGTGGCGCCGCGAAACGTCACGTCGGTCAGCCCGGCCGAGCCCAAGTTGACGCCGATAAAAGTCTGCCCATCCAGGCGCTGCCCTGACAGGTCCGACATTTTGAAGTCCACGCCTTCGAAATAGCATCGCTCGAACACGGTCTGGGTCAGGTCGCACATGGTCAGTTTGACGTCCATCAGCGTCGCATCGACGATCTTGACCCCGGCCAGCGACAACGTGCTGAAGCTGGTGCGCACCAGGATGGAGCGACGGAAGCTCGAACCGTCCAGGTCCAGGGCGTAGAAGCTGCAGTCGGTCAGGTTGGCGCCGTCGAAATTGGCGTCGCGCACGTCGCTGGTCTTGAAGGAGCTGCCGGTCAGGTCCGCGCCCGAAAAGTCTGAGCCGCGCAGCGCGCTCGACTCGAATTTCCCCTGACGGGCGATCACACCGGCGAAGTCGCTCTTCGCCAGGTTGCCCGCGCTGAAGTTGATCATCAACTGCCGCTCGAGCGAGCGCGAAAGGCCGGCGGCCTCCCGCACCGTTTGCTCGATGTCGCCGATGCTGTCAATCGTCATCGCAAAGGCGGTTTCATCATCCTTGCCTGCGGCTTTGAGTTCACGCAACCGTTCCTGCAAATCGGCAAGCAGGTCCGTCTTGAGTTCGGCCACGCTTTTAACCCCGTCATAGGGCGCAAAAACGCCGTCTACGTATTGGTTCAATTTCTCGCTCATCTCACCGCACCTCCCGAAAGTAAGGTATCGAGCACGCGCTTGGCGTACTCCCAATTGCTTTTGTTGCTGGCGTACGTGGACCTGCCCTTTTCGGTAATCCTGAAATACTTGCGCCGTCCACCCTGGGATTCGTCGCCCCAGTACCACTCGATTTCGCCGTCGGCCTCAAGCCGCCGGACGCTGGAGTACATCGTGGCTTCCTTGAGCTCATACTCGCCACCCGATCGTTCGGCGATCAGTTTCACAATCTCGTAGCCGTAGCGATCGGCTTCACATAAGAGCCGAAGGATCATCGTATCGGTGTGGCCACGCAGCAGGTCGGAAGTAAGTTTGTTGTCAGTCATAGGTCGCTTTCACCGTCGCGAAGATAATACGACACACTACTATGTCTGTCAAGGTAGTGTTTCAGACAATACACTTTGAGCGACAGAGACATGGCGCGGCCTTGATCACTGCATAACCCAAGGGGAATTTGGGCGAAACGTGGGTGCTTTCAGGGTCGGGGCAGTGCCCCGACCCTGAAAGCACCCACGTTTCGCCTGTCTTTCCCAACAGGGTTGTTTCGTCGCGCCCCAGAACGATGCATATCCGGACGCCCGCCTACGACCCACAAGGTGATCGCGGATCGGCGACCCAAAAGGCCGTGATCGCATAGATCACGGCCTTTTGGGTCCTGAGTGCAGGGGCACAGTTCCTGATGTTATTGACTAATCCGCCACCTAACCCATGGCGGCACACGTCGGGATCCAGGAACTCGACAAGCCCGCACGTCCGGTCGGATCCTTGGCCCCGGCTTTCGCCGGGGCGACGAAGAGGGCGGACGAGCCATCGTCAACGCGTTTGCCAACAGGATCAGCTCTAGTATCGCCCGCCCACCACCGTGATCGCGGCCATCGCTTTGGCGATGGCGCTGAGGTCGTCAGCGGTCAGTGAGACATTGGCCGCCCCAAGGTTTTCGTCGAGCCGCTCGAGCTTGCGCGAACCCGGGATCGGCACGATCCAGGGCTTCTGGGCCAGCAGCCAGGCCAGCGCGATTTGAGCCGGCGTGGCGCTCTTCTCGGCCCCAATGCGCTCGAGCAGCTCGATCACGGCCCGATTCGCTTTAATCGCCTCCGGGGTGAAGCGCGGGTTGCGGCTGCGGATGTCTGTGCTGTCGTACGTGGTGGTTTCGTCGACTTTGCCGGTCAGGTAGCCGCGCCCGAGTGGGCTATAGGGCACCAGGCCGATGCCGAGTTCCTCGCAGGTGGCGAGGACGTCATTCTCCTCAATCGCGCGCCACCAGACGGAATACTCGCTTTGGAGGGCCGCGACGGGCTGCACGGCGTGCGCGCGACGGATGCTGGCGGCGTCGGACTCGGACAGACCAAAATGCTTGACCTTACCGGCCTGGATCAAATCCTTCACCGCGCCGGCGACGTCTTCGACGGGCACGCTCGGATCCGGCCGGTGCTGGTAGAACAGGTCGATCACATCCACCCGCAGACGCTTGAGCGAGGCGTCGGCGACCCGCTTGATCTGCTCAGGCCGGCTGTCGACGCCGACCGAGGGGTGCGGACCCTGAGGGCCGTGCTGCCAGCCGAACTTGGTGGCGACCACCACCTTGTCCTTGAACGGCTCCAGCGCCTCGCCCACCAGGTCCTCGTTGGTGAAAGGGCCGTACACCTCGGCGGTATCGAAGAACGTGACGCCGCGGTCGACCGCCGCGTGCATGAAGTCGATCATCTCCTGCCGGTCGGTCGGCGTGTCGCCGAAGCTCATCCGCATACAGCCCAGCCCGAGGGCGGAGACTTCCAAACCACCGTTGCCAAGCTTTCGTTTTTGCATGTTGTGTTACTCCTTACACGATTTCGCATTCCAGGGAGCGCAAGGCGAAGCCGCCCTGGCCGGTGCGGTTTTTGCCGTTTTTTCAAGAGCTGATCTACCGCGGCACCAGCTTGATCGTCGCAGCCTGAGCCTTCGGGTCGTTGATGTGCGCGACGGACGTCGGCGAGTAGCTGTACTTGGCGCGATACGCGGCGTCGATCTCGGCGTCGCGTTCGCGCCCGACCTCGACGAAGGCCACGTCCTTCTCGACGCCGCCGGCCTTGATGCGTCCCTCGTGGCGCGTTTGGACACCCGTGAACCACCACGACTCGCGGCCCTTGACGGAGCGGACATACACGTCGTCGCCGAGCCGAACGACCCAGATGATCACGAACTTGCGCAGGCTTCCGTCTTCACGGAGCGACGCGATCTCGAGTTCGTCGGCGTCGCCCACCCGCTGTGCTTCCTCCCGTGTCCAGCTGCTCATGGCATCCTTCCCGCTAGAACGAGATCATGGCCTTGATCGCCTCGCGATCGTTCATGGCCTTGTAGCCGGTCGGCACCTGATCGAGCCCGCCGGTCCAGTCGAAAACCCGCCCCGGCTCGATCCGGCCTTCAAGCACATCCGGCAGCAGCTCCTCGATATAGGCGCGGGCCGGAGCAGGCCCGCCCGCGATCGTGACGTTCTTCATGAACGATGACAGTGCCGCGGCCATCAGCGCCTCTTGGGGCACCCCGACGCGCCCGACCGCCCCGCCCGGTCGCGCGACGCTAATCGCCGTGGCCGTGGCCTGGTCGGTGCCGACGCACTCGAGCACCGAGTGCGCGCCGAGGCCGCCGGTCAACGCCATCACCCGCGCGATGGCTTCATCGCCGCGCTCGCTGACGATGTCGGTCGCGCCGAACGCCCTGGCCAGCGCGATGCGGGCCGGATGGCGACCCAGCAGGATGATCTGCTCGGCGCCGAGGCGCTTGGCCGCGATCACGCCGCACAAGCCGACAGCGCCGTCGCCGACGACGGCCGCGATCCGACCCTTGGCGACCTGGGCCGAACGGGCGGCGTGGTGGCCGGTGGCCATCACATCCGTCAGCGTGAGCAGCGACGGCATCAGGGCATGATCGGGCCCAACCGGCAGGGCGACCAGCGTGCCGTCCGCCTGCGGGACGCGCACAGCCTCGCCCTGGCCGCCGTCGAGCTCGGTGCCGCCCCAGAAGCCGCCGTGCAGACACGACGTGTGCAGCCCCTGCTGGCAGAAGATGCAGGTGCCGTCGGACCAGGCGAACGGGGCGGCGACGAGATCGCCGACCTTGAGCGTGCTGACCTCGGACCCGATTGCCTCGACCCGGCCGATGAACTCATGGCCCATCCGTCGACCGCCGTCGGTTTGCGGCATCTTCTTGTAGGGCCAGAGATCGCTGCCGCAGATGGCTGCCCGGGTGACGACCACCAGGGCATCGGTGGGCTGGATCAGACGGGCATCGGGGACCTGCTCGACGCGAACGTCCCCGGCCCCATACATGATTGTGGCGCGCATAGGTTGTGTGTTCCCTTTTACCAGTCCGCTTCAACGGCGGCTTGATACTGTGGGTCGCTGACGGGCTCGGTCTCGTTCGAGTCCGGCCCCGTCGACCCATTCGATGATGGCGATGTGCGTCATGGCCGTGGTCGGCGCGGCGTCGTTTCAGTGCTTTTAAATTATGGCCCTGACAAGCGGCAGATTCTCACATAATCCTCCAAGGGATTAGCCGGTTTCTACTTCCATGGGCACTTCCGGGATGGTCATGACCAGGAGCAGCGACACCAGCGTGCAGGCCGCGCCCATCAGGAAGACAAGCTTCAAACCGCCCTCCAGGTCTGGGGTGCTGCGTTGCGCCAGGCCCAGAAGGGCCGGGGCGGTGGCAAGCCCCACCATCTGGAAGAAGAACATGGCGCCCACCGCGACCCCCAACAAGCGCCTGGGAACCGAAAACTGAGCCACCAGCGTATTGATGGTGGGGATCGCCCCGAAACCAAACCCTGCAACCGCCGTGACGACGATGTACAGCCAGATCGGGGTATCGGCGGTAAAGAACCACATGGAAAACATCGCCACCGTCACGACGGCGAAGCCCAGGAGGTACATCCACTTGTACTTCTTCGTCCTTGCCAGCAGAAAGCCGGCCGGGATCCCCAGGAACGCGGTCAACAGGCTGTATGGGGTCAACATCGAACCGCTGACGGTGGGGCTCACCCCCATCACCTGCTGCGCGAAGATCGGCGAATACGCCATGATGCCCAGGGTTCCAAAAAGCGAGAGAAACGCAGCCGCGGCCGCCGTCATAAAGGTGCGATTCCGAAAGACCTGGGGATCGAGGATCGGTGCTTCGGCCCGGTTTTCGATCAGGACGAAGCCGATCCAGGCGACTACCGAGATCACGAGCAAGACCGCGCCCATCCCCCGTTGCTCAGGCGTGCCCAGCCAGGAGAACCCAAAGGTCAACGTGCTCGTCGCAACGATCATCGCCAGTGTGCCACTCAGATCGATCGTGGGCCTCGCCGGCTGCGGTCGATCCGGCAGCCCCATCACCAGCAGGGCACTGGCGATCAGCATCAGCGGGATCGTGCCCCAGTACAGCCAGCGCCAACCGAGAGCGCTCTCGGCGACGACCCCGCCCAACACAGGCCCGGCCAACGCGGCCACCCCCGTGGGCAGGTTGAGCAGCCCCGTCCACTTGGCGCGTTGGGCAGGCGGAAAGAGATCGCCGATCGCGGTAAAGCAGAGCGGGATGATCGGAAAGTGCCCGAAGCTCATGAAGGTCGTCGCCGCGACCAAAGACGCCATCGTCGTGGCCGAAGCCGATAGGCCCAATCCCAGCGCAAAAATCCCACTCGAGAGCAGCAAGATCGCGCGTCGCCCATAGATGTCCGAAAGCTTGCCGAAGAGCAGGGTCGACACGGAGCCGCTGAGCGCGGGCAGCGCGATCAGCCAGGAGAAGAGCGTCATGCCGTCCAACTCGGCGATGATGCCAGGCTGGGCGATGTTTCTGGCATGGATATACAGGAAGCTAAAGAACTGTGTGATGAAGATCGCCCACAATCCGATCGCAGCTTTTCGTCGGGTTAGCCGATCAGTCGGCAGGATTGTCGCTGGTAGAGACGTCATAGAGACTTTCGTGTGGTTGGAGGATTACGCAGAACGCGCGTCCATCCCCGGACATCAGCTTGCTAAAGGAGCTCCCTGTGTTCTCCGTGTGGCACTTCATGCGTGCCCTGCCACCGGCCGAGGCTGGTCAGGCTCCTCCAGGTGACGGATTTCGTCTGCCGAGAGCTGGAGCGAGAGTGCTGCCACGGCATCGTCAAGGTGGCGCAGCTTGGTCGCGCCGATGATCGGAGCTGTGACAACCGATTTCGAAGCCACCCACGCAATCGCGACGTGGGCCATTGGCAGGCCGCGAGCCACCGCGATATCGGCTGCCCGCTGTTGGATGGCGTCGTCGAGCTCGGTTTTGGAGGTTGGCCGATCCCCGAAGTCCTTCTGCCCGCGAGCCGTCTGGGGCCCTGATCCTCAGAGGGCTTGCGCGCCCGCCAGAGCGCCTCGCTAACGTTAGGTGGCCGGTGTAGGCGCGGCGTAGGCCATTTCCTGAGCACGGGTCACATCCTTCGACGGCCGACGTCCGCGCTTTGACCCTTTGCCCAGTTTGTTGTGGTAGAGATCGATCTTGTAGTTGAGCAGATCCAGGGTCTGCTGCATGTCGCGCAAGCGCGCCAGGAGCTCGCCGCGTTGCACGGTGAGGATCTCGACCCGATCGGCGAGGGTGTGTTCACCCGCGTCGACCAGGTCCACGTACGCTTTGAGCACGTCGATCGGCAGACCGGCTTTGCGCATGCACTGGATGAACTCGATCCGCATCAGGTCGGTGTCTCCGTAAACCCGGATACCGCTCCGGTCACGGGTGACGGGCCGCACCAGACCACTCCGCTCGTAGAAACGCAGCGTGTCCGCCGAAAGCCCCGTCCGCTCGCTCACTTCGGCTATTTTCATGTTTCACCTCGCTCGGCAAGCCTACCACCTGGAGTCGACTCCAAGTCAAGGGCCAATTTCGCTCGCGCGCGGGCTCGGCGTCGATCTCCAGCCTTCGGGAGGGTCCTGAGCTGTCGGGTCGAGCGCGATCCACCCGAGAACACCAGGCGGGGCGCTGATGGGCGCCATCCCGTTGGCCGACAGCCCAAAAATGTTACAAAGTTAACGCACTTCATTTTGTAAGTGGCTGAAATCCAGGTTTCGGGCGACTCAAAATTGACTTATATCACGCACATTTGTGATATTCTGGACTATGGCGATGATAGTTTTCCGATAGAATCCGTTCTTTGTAACACAATATAACAAGGAGTTGACATGACGAATCACCTGAGATGGACCGGCGTGGTGCTGGCCCTGGCGCTCGTCGGTTGTACCGCTTCGAGCGGTTCGAGCGGCGGCGCCACCACGGGCGATGCCGCGCGCGGCGAGGCGCTCTTCAAGCAAAGCACGATCGGGACCGCCAGCGCGCCCGGCTGCAGCACCTGTCATTCGCTGGACGGCAGCACGCTTGTGGGGCCCACGCAAGCGGGCGTCGTCGCCCGGGCCGAGGCTGCCCTCAAGTCGGCCGACTACAAAGGGTCGGCCAAAACCGTCACGGAATACCTTAAGGAGTCGATCGTCACCCCGGACGCCTTCGTTGAGCAGGGTTTCACGCCGGGCGTGATGTATCAGACCTTCGGAAAGGAGTTGAGCGACCAGGAGATCGCCGATCTCGTCGCCTTCCTGATGACACAGAAGTAGTCGGTCACTCGAAGCCGGGTTGTGAGGGCCATTGTCGTGCCTACCCACCCGTCTTCCTTGAAACCCGCTCAAGAGCCGCTCTATTTGGGGGGAGGGATTATGTACCCGGTCTGGGAGGGATTGTACGTTCATTCGGCGATGTACGTCGCCATTATCGCCACCTTTCACGTGCTCGCCTCGCACCTCACGGTCGCCGCGGCCTGGTTCAATCTATATATCGAACGCCGGGCGGTCCGTGAAAACCGCGAGGAGCTCTACGAGTACCTCAAGCGCAGCGCGCTGGGTCTGATGGTCTTCGCCTATGTCTTCGGCGCAATGGCCGGCGTCGGCATCTGGCAAAGCACCACGGCCGCCAATCCGCGCGGCATCTCGACCCTGATCCACAACTTCGTGTTGTATTGGGGCTCGGAATGGTACATGTTCCTGATCGACGTGATCGGGATCATCGCTTACTACTACACGCTTGGCCGCGTCAGCAAGCAAACCCACCTGCGCCTGGCCTGGCTCCTGGCGCTGGGCGGCTCCGGCACGCTGGCGATCATCGTGGGCATCCTGTCGTTCAAGCTTACGCCAGGCGCCTGGCTCGTGAACGGGCTGAGCCTGGCCGGCTTCTTCAACCCGACCTTCTGGCCCCAGGTGTTGATGCGCTTCGCCTTCATGTTCGTGATCACCAGCGGCTGGTCGCTGATCATCGCCACCGGCCTGCCGCGCGGTTTCTTCGAGCGTGAGAAGATCATTCGCTACGCCGGCGCGATCGGCCTGATCGGCATGGTCGTCGGTCTTGGAATCTGGTTCCTGTGGTACGAGCCGACGCTGCCCGCCCACGCGCGCTCGATCATGTCCAGCCGGGCCATCGTGCCGATCACGTATCCCTTGATCATCACAGGCGCCGTGGCCGCGGTGGCGACCCTGACCTTCTCGTACATCAAACCGCACCTGCAGCGCCGCTGGATCGCCCTGACCTTCATGATCCTGCTCCAGGCCGCGATCTTCGGCGCCGAGCGTGTGCGCGAGGTCATTCGCAAGCCCGACATCATCAGCGGCTACATCTCGTCCAACCAGCTTCTCTTCGCGGATCTGCCCGCGCGCGGTGTCGTGCGCGAAGAGCAACGCCTCAAGCAGACCGGCATGCTCGGGAACCTGCCGTTCCTGCCGCCCATCGATCAAATCGATGTCGCCAACGTCAATGCGACCGAGGCTCAGCGCCAGATCGCAGTCGGGCACGTGCTGGTGGTGCAGGAGTGCGGCTCCTGCCACAACGTCAGCCTGCAGACCCAGATCCGGTTCCTGGATCAACACCTGGTATTGCGCTCGCTCGCCGATCTGCTCGTGCTGCGCCAGCGGATCACCGCGACCGATATCGATGCCTACATCAAAGGCATCCAGGGCTTCCCGTACATGCACGAGATGGTGGGCACAGACGCTGAACGGGCTGCGATGGCCGCGTATCTCGAGGATTTCATCAAGCAGACCTACAACAATCAACCGACCGTCGTCGGGCAGAGGTGAGCCATGGACGTCCAAGAAATGCTCGAGATGATGCGCGATCCGCTGGGCGCGCCGTTCTTCCCGGTGGTGTTTCAAGTGCTCCTGGTCGTGACCTGGGTGTTGCACATCCATTTCGTGACCGGCGCGATCGGGTCGAGCACCTTCTCGATCTTCGCCTTCCTGCACAAGGATCCAAGCCTCCTGCGCCTGGGCCGGATCACGGCCCGCCTGACGCCCAACATGGTGGGCCTCGGGATCGTCACCGGGATCGCGCCGCTCCTGTTTGTCCAGACGATCTACGACCCGCTCTGGTATGCGAGTAACACCCTCGCGGGTTTCTGGTCGGTGACGTTCATCTTCGTCGTCATGGGCGGCTATAGCCTGGCGTATCTGTTCTATCTCAAAGGCAGCAAGGACGGGCGCCTGCTCTGGTCGGCCGTGGCCTCGCTCGTCTTGCTGTGCTTTGCGGGCTGGGTCATGCACGTGCTCCATACGGTCTCGATCCGTCCGGACCAGTGGATGAACTGGTACGCGCCTGGCGGTGTGATCGATACGCGTGGCATTCAGTTCCACGCCTACGACGTACCCCGGTTGATGTTCCTCCTGCCGCTCCAGGCGGGGTTGAGCTTCGCTGCAACGCTGATGTTTGTGGCCTGGTACCTGCGTCAACGCACGGATGCTGACCTGGCCTTTCTGGACTGGACGGCCAGCCTCGGGCGTCGGATCGGGCTCATCGTGGCGCCGCTCTACGGTGTGTTTGGCTTGCTGTGGGCCTTCACCGAAGGCCCGGAGTTCGGCCTGACGGCTTTCATCGCAGCCGTGGCGGTTGGACTGAGCGCCGGCCTCTTCGCGTTCTTCTGGTTGCAGGGAAAACGACCGGTCCTGGCCGGCGCCAAGGCCCTGGGCGTCTGGGCCCTGGCGCTTCTGGTCGTCGCGGTGACCCGCGAAGTCATTCGCTCGGTCTCGCTCAGCCGGTTCAACTACTCGGTTGCGACGTATCCCTACATCATCGACTGGGGCTCGGTGCTCATGTTCGGTGTGACGTCAGTGGTCGGTGTCTCGGTCGTCACCTACTTGATCATGGTGATCTACCAATCCGGCCAATCCGCGGACGGCACAGTCTCGGCGAAAGCCGAGGGCTTTGGTCGGGTAGCCACGGCCATGCTCGGCGCCTGGTTCGGGTTCTTTGTGCTTGTCGGGTTGTTTTCCAGCTTGTTTTTGCGCTAAGCCGGCAACGCACGGGAGTGGGGCTTCAATCCGCCCCACTCCCTCCCTTTGATCTATGTTCCTATCGCGTGCCATCCCCTCGTATGGATCCGGTGATGCAGTACAATCATCTGCAGCAGGCAAACCGCAGACGAGATCCCAATACGAGGAGTGCGACTTGCGCCGCCGCACCATTCTGCAACTTCTTCAAAAGCGCGGCTCGATTGCCGTCTCTGACCTGACCAAGCGTTTCGGTGTGTCGCGCATGACCATCCACCGCGACCTGGATGCTTTGGTGCAGCAGGGCCTTGCCCAAAAGCGCCATGGTTGGGTTGAGTTGATGACCACGCAGCCGCAAACCACGACCGGGACCGCGAAGTGCCTGATGTGCCGGAGCGACATCCCGGAACGCACCCTGTTCACGTTGCAGTTGGAGAACGCCGAACGGATCCAAGGTTGTTGCCCGCATTGCGGCCTGATGATGCTGAGCCACAAACCAGGCGTGCAATCCGCCCTGGCGCGCGACTTTCTCTATGGCCGCATGGTAAATGCGATCGAGGCCTTCTACGTGGTCGAGAGTCGCATCGCCACTTGCTGCGCCCCCAGTGTTCTGTGTCTGCCGGACGCCGCCAGCGCCGCCGATTTCCAACGCGGCTTTGGCGGCACCGTCCTTAACTGCGCGGATACCATCGCCTTCCTGCAACGTCGCCACCAGCCCATGCCCGCACACCATTGACGGTGGCTGCCGGCTGGCTCCGACCAACCCCCGGTTGTTCACCCCGGTTCGGCTGTAGACAATCTCCCAGGCAGAAGTTGACAGTACTGTCGGTTTCACGCGCACGCAAGTGCCGGTCTTTCGGGCACATTACGACGATGGGAGTCTGGTGTCACGCAGTCAGGCCAGGCGCCTTCTTCTCCGGCTTGATCTCTTCACGGACATCCTGTTCGACTTCAAAATGTGTCGACGATCGGTCAGGGGTTTGCGGACGAGGTCTTCCGGGTGCACCAGAGTCAGCGTCCGGGCACGACACTGAGCTGGGCGCACGCAACTCTCGAAATCGAGCGCATGATCCGGTGCGCAAAGGCTCATTCGATACGCGACTGACTCTTTGCTTCCATTTCGCTTTTGGGGGCATTTGCAGCCTGTTGCTACTTGTGATGTCGGTATTGACGAGGGTGTAGGCGCGGAGCACCCGAACCGTCAACCATCGGGTAAACGAAAACACCTTGGACTTATGGTCCAAGGTGTTGGTCAGTAGCGGGGGCAGGATTCGAACCTACGACCTCCGGGTTATGAGCCCGACGAGCTGCCTCTGCTCTACCCCGCATCAAAATGACACCCCGCCGGTTTACCGGTCACTGGGCGTCTGTGAAGGATATCACGACGTGGACCTTGAGTCAAGGCGCGGGCGCCGACTCAAGAAACGACTGGACCCACAGCTCGTAATTCGGCAACGGTGTCGGCAGCGGCGCTGGGGTCGGAAACGGCGTCGGCGCACCGGTCGGGATGACGGGCACGACCAGCACCTCATCGCCCTGCACCATCTTGGCACTCGAATGCGCCCAGGCGATCACGGCTGCATCCGTGGTGGCATAGGCCACCTGCGTCTGCAAGGCGGAGCGCTCAGCCTCGAGCAGAGCGACCTCGGAGGCCACCATCTGGCTCTGTTCGACGCGCTGCTGCGACTGCGCCAACCGCTGGCTGAAGTCGACCACGATCATCAGGCCCAGGGCCGCAACCACCAACAGGCCGATCTGTTTCGGGGTCCAGGCCCCGCTGGATTTGCTTGCGTTCTCGTCTGCCATGTCGTTCACGGAATATACACCGATGGCCCACTTTGTGCATCACCCGTGCCAGAAAACAAAAATCCCGGCTTTTGAGCCGGGATCTGAGTGCCGAAGCTGGGAGTTGAACCCAGACAGCCTTACGGCCACCACGCCCTGAACGTGGCGCGTCTGCCAATTCCGCCACTTCGGCAAGCGCTGTCTTGTTGCGGACAGCGGGTTAAGTATAACGAAAAGGTCGGAGCGTGTCAAACTTTCCCGGCCATACGGCGTCGCCATGCTATAATCGCGGCGCCGCTCAGGATTAATATGGACGTCCTTCTTGATGCCCTGACTCGTGCGATCGTTCAGATCAGTGAGCCCCCGGGCGCGTACGTCTACCACCTGGTGGCCCTGTTCGCGATCGAGTCCGCCGGCCTGATGGCCCTGGTCGGGTGGTGGCGTCGATCCGGCTCCGGCCTCGGCCGCCTCGCCCTGGCCCTTAACGCCCTCTTCATCCTTCATCTTGTGGGCCTGGTCGCCGTCCTGCTGGGCGCCTTCGGCCTGCTCAACCCGGTGTATGTCGTGCCCCCGCTCACCCGCGGGATCACGGCCGCCACCCTTGCCATCGTGCTCTGGATCACCCTGGCGCCCAACGGCTCGCGTTGGGTCGACGCCTTCACGGCCCTCCTCCTGGCTGCCATCGGGATCGGCCTGGCCCTCACCTGGCCCGACTGGATCGCCCGGGCCGGCACCGTCAACGGCTTCAATGCCACACCCTACGACGCCCTCTGGTCTTACGCCCAGACCGGCGCGGCCGCACTCGGCCTGCTCTGGCTCGTGATCCGGCGGCCCGCGCGCTGGGGCCTCAGTTTGCTCCTGATCGGGCTGCTGCTGATCGGCCACGCCCTGCATATCATCCTGTTCGTGCAGCAACTCAACGTCGCCGGGGTCACCCGGCTCGTGGAGTTGATCGCCTACCCGCTCTTTCTGGCCTTCACGGTCGGCGCCGCCCCGCTCGCCGCGCAACCCGCCCCGCCCGTGGCAGCCGCAACGGACGCCAAGGCAACCCCGTCGGCCGAGCATGAGCCCCGCCTGAACGCCAGGACGGCCAACGCCCTGGCCTCGCTCGGCCTGAACCAGGATCTGCCCCAGCTGGCCCAGGCCCTGGCCCGCGCCGCTGGCCTGGCCTGCGACGCCGACGTGGCGCTGGTCATCAGCCCGCCCGACGGCGCCGGCATGACCAGCCTGCTCGGCGCCTACGAGAAAGCCGACGATTTGGCCCTGCCGGGCACGCTCTTCGAGGGCACAGCCCTGCTGCGCACGCGCGTCGCCCTGGCCGGCGGAACGCCCGTCCACCTCAACCCGGCTTCAGCTCCCGAGGAGCTGCAGGCTCTGGTTGGGGCCGCCGGGCTCTCGCAGATCGGACCCGGCCTGGTCGCCGCGATCCACGCGCCCGGCGCCGTCGGCGACGGTTTCGGCGCGATCGTGCTGGTCAACACCAGCGGCCGCGACTTCACCGATGCCGACACCGGCGTGCTGACCTCCCTGCTCGGCCCCGCCCGCGCCGCGCTGCGTGACGTTGACGGCGATCGCCTGGCCCTCGAACGCGAGATCGAACGCCTGACCGGCGAGCTCAACCGGGCCGAAGAAGCCCGGCGCGCCACCCGGGTCGAGGCCGATCAACTCTCGGTCGCGCTCGACAATGCCCGCGGCGAGGCCGGCGCCCTGCACGAGAGCATTCTCGAGCTGCGTGAAAGCCTGGCCGAGCGCGCGCCCGAGGCCAAGACCGATGCGGCAGCCCTCGGCGGCGCCACGTTCGCGGCCGCGCTCGGGGCCGTCAATGCCGTGCCCGAGGCCGAATTGCAGCAACTGCGCGATCTGGCCGCCGCGGCCGAGTCCGAGCTCAACGACCTGCAAGAACGGGCTGAGGCCACCGAGCGCGAGCTCAGCCAGGCCCGCGCCGAGGCCGAGGCCCTGCGCGAGATCGTCGCCGGCGCCCAGGCCGAAACAACCGCCTGGCACGAACGCGTGACAACCGCCGAAGGCGAGTCCGCGCGCCTCGCGCAACTGGCACAGACCCTCCAGGCCCGGCTCGAAGAACGCGAATCCAGCTCGCAAAAGACCAAGCCGATCGGCCTGACCCCACCGCCGCCGCCGGCCCTTGAAGACGAGCGCGCCCTGCACCGCAGCGAAGTCGAATCGCTGCGCGAACAGCTCGAGACCCAACAGTGGAAGGCCGCGACCCGCCAGCTCGACTACGAGTTCCTGCTCAGCCAGGAGAAGGACCTGAAGGTCGAGGTCGATGCGCTGCGCGCCCAACTGGCGGGTTTGCAGGCCACCGGCCAGGCGCTCGAAGGCGGGGCCGAAGGGATCGGCGCGCTGCAACTCGAGCTCGGGCGCCTTTCGCAAGCGCTGGCCGCCGCCAACGACCAGCTGGCCGCGCGCGATCGCGAAGTCGAACGCCTGCAGGGCGAACGCCTCAACCGCGCGACCGATGAGCTGCTCGGCGCGCAGGCGCGCGTCGCCCAACTCGAGGCGACCCTGGCCGAGCGGACCGCCGCGGCTCAGGCCGCGCCGGCCGGGCTCACCCGCGAAACCTTCGACGTGATCGCGTCCGTGATCCAGGAGCTGCGACAGCCGATGTCCACGATCCGCGGCTATTCGGATCTGCTGCTGGGCGAATCGGTCGGCATGCTCGGCGCCCTGCAGCGCAAGTTCCTCGAACGCGTCACGGCCTCGTGCGAACGGATGGAAGTGCTGGTCGACGACCTGATGCGCGTGACCGATCTCGACAGCGGCGCGCTGCGCCTCGACCCGCAACGGATCGACGTGCTGTACGTGGTTGACGACGCCATCCACGCCTGCGCGGCCCAATACCGCGAGAAGGGCCTCAACCTGCGGCTCGACATCGCCGACGATCTACCGACCGTGGTGGCCGATCGCGACGCGGTGCGCCAGATCCTGACCCACCTGCTCCAAAACGCAGGCGCAGCCTCACCGGCCGACGGCGCGGTGCTGCTGCGCATTCGTGATCACCAGGACGGCGAGCGCTCGGGGCCGTTCCTGTTCGTGTCGGTCACCGACTCGGGCAGCGGCATCCCGGCCGACGATCAGGCACGCGTGTTCTCGCGCATGTACCGGGCCGACTCGCCGCTGGTGACCGGCTTGGGCGAGACCGGTGTCGGCCTGGCACTGGCCAAAGCCCTGACCCAGGCCCAGGGCGGCAAGATCTGGTTCACCAGCGAGCCCAGCCGCGGCACGACGTTCCACGTCCTGCTGCCCATCCGTCCAGCACCGAGCGGCGGAGTGGCCTCGGGCAACGCCACCAACGGCACACGCTACGCCACCGGCACCGATTGAGCGCCTGCCCGATGACCGTCTCCTCCAGGCCTCTCCGGGCCGGGCTGTGTGCCCTTGCCCTCATCGCCAGCGCATGCGCGCCGATCGCCGGGCCTGACGTCGCGCCGACCACGCTCCCGCCCACCGGAACACCGGCGCCCGTGCCCTCCCCCGACTCCGTGCCGACCCAGGCGCCGGTCGTGCTGACCGAGGTAGTCGTCACCGCCACGCCCACGGCTCAGGCAATCGTCAACCCGACCCTGGGCGCTTTCATCGTCGAAGGCATGCCGGGCCAGCTGACGGCCGTGCCGACCGCGGTCACCGGCCTCGACCTGCCCGAGGATGTGCTCAACATCCTCCTGATCGGCACTGATGGCCGCGGCGACGAGACCCGCTACCGGACCGACACCCTGATCGTGGCCTCGATCCGGCGCAGCACCGGCGCGGTCACGCTGGTCTCGATCCCGCGCGACCTGTACGTCATGATCCCGCTCTACGGCATGGAGCGCATCAACGTCGCCTACGAAGCCGGCGAGCGCATTGCCTACCCGGGTGGCGGGCTGGCGCTGCTCGACCAGACCCTGCTGTACAACCTCGGCCTGCCGATCCACTATCACGCCAGCGTCAACTTCGACGGCTTCAAGCAGGTCGTTGATGCCCTGGGCGGGATCGATGTGCCCGTGGTCTGCCCGGTGCGCGATCTCGAACTGGCCGATCAGATGCCGCCCGAGCGGATCGGCGAGGAGCGCGCGCTGATCGAGCAGTCGATCGGGGTCACGCACATGGACGGCGCGCGAGCGCTCTGGTACGCGCGCGTCCGGCCGGTCGGCGGCGATTACTTCCGCAACTATCGTCAACGCCAGGTTCTGCGCGCGATCATGGATGCCGGGCTGTCGATCGGAGCCGTCCAGCGCATCCCGGAGCTGTACCTGGCTTATCAGGACATCGTGCACACCGACCTGGGCCTGTGGGACGTGATGCCGCTCGTGCCGCTGGCGGCCGGGTTCAAGCCCGATGCGTTGCGCACGATCGTGATCGGGCCCAACCAGACTACGCCCTGGACCACGCCCAAGGGCGACCAGGTGCTCCTGCCGCGGGCCGACGCCATCCGCGTCGCCCTGGCCGAGTTGGGCGCGATGACCGAGGCCAGCGCCACCCCGACCGCGGCCGCCACCGCCACGGTTGAGCCGGCCTTGCGGGTCGAGATCGCCAACGCGACCGGCGACCCGATGTTCGCGGAGCTGGCAGCCGAGGTCTTCGCGACCGAAGGCTTCGCAGTCGACCTGAGCGAGCACGACGTGCTCGTGGCTGAGACGCTTGTGCAGGCCGCGACCTACGACGCCGTTGGCGTGCAGGCGGCGTTGCGGCTGGCCCATGTCGAGGGCGCCGTGCTCGATGCCGACCTCGGTCAAAACAACCGCGCCCCGGTCCGGATCCTCCTCGGGCAGGACTACACGCCGTGCCCGCGGCTGGATTGGCTTCCTCCGTAAGGCGGCAGCGCGAAAGGCGCGGAACGCAAGGGGTTCTCCGTCTGCGGTCTTCAGCAGCGCACCCCTCCTGCTTTCCCGGCGTGCTGGAGCACTAGCGTCCCGACGCCCCGCCGCACTGGCCTCCCGGCGGCCCCGGCTTCTCAGCGTGCTGGCAACCCGCAGTGCCGGCTCCACACGCTTTTCCGTCGACCACCCTCTCGTGAGCCCAATGGCGGCTTCGCGCGGCCCTCATCGTCGGTGTCATCCAGAGAGTGGATGGGCGGCGCCCAAACGGCGGGCGAGAAACTGCGGGAGGCCTGTGTTTCGCTGAGACCCGGTGGCGCGCTCGTCAGGGCGGCGCCTGTCGCCGCCCTGTGGGTCGTGGCGAGCGCCGGACAGGCAAGGCCTACTCAGGGCCGGCACTGCATCGACCGCAGAGTCGAGCACGTTTTGTTTCTCAGTAGGGCCCGAACCACACAGTTCTTATCGGCAAAGGTACGGGCGCGAAGGATCTCCCATCGGACTCATCTGCCGCTTCAGTGCACGCGCACCGGTCAAGGCACCTGAACCGAGATCCTTCCCGCCCCGTAAGTTGCGCGTAAAGAAATCTGGACTATGATCGCGCGGCGTGCCTGAACAGCTTCCTCTTTTCACCAACACGGGCCTGCGTCCGAGCGAAAGCGCTCCGACGCTGCAACGTCGTGGGTCGGGTCTGCGCCCGAGCACGACCCTAAACGCCGCGATCATGGCCTGGGAAGAACACCTGCGTCGCGATGGCGCGTTGGACAACACAATCAAGTCGTTTGGCGGCGATCTCCGTCTGTTTGGGCGCTTCCTGGGCCTGGATCGGCCGATCAACGCCATCGCCACCCACGACCTGCAGACCTGGCTCGACGATCAACGCACCAGCGGGCGCAGCCCCAAGACCTATATGCGCCGAGTGACGTCGCTCAAGGCCTTCTTTCGCTGGCTCGAGATTGGGCGCGTGTTGCCGCATGATCCGTCCGAGACGATCATCCAGCAATCGGTGCTGAGCCCACTCCCGAGCGTGCTGACCGACGACGAAGTCGAGCAGGCCATCACGGCCGCCCATCGGCTGTGGCGCACCGCCGAGAAACCCGACATGCGGCCGTACGTGCTGTTTACGCTGTTGCTGCAAACCGGGATCAAGAAGAGCGAGTGCTTGAGCCTCGAGTTGACGCACGTCGACCTGGACGACGCGGCCGGGCCGGCTCTGTGGGTGCGCTATAAAGAAGCGCGCCATCGGCTCAAAGAGCGTAAGCTCCCGCTTACGCCGGAGTGGGCCGACGTGTATCGCGCCTATCTGGCCTTCGAGCAGCCCGAGAAGAGCATCTTCCCGTACTCGCCGCGGCGGCTCGAATACCTTCTGGAAGACATCACGATCGCGGCCGGGATCAGCAAACACATCTCGTTCGAGATGTGCCGCTGGACCTTCGCGCTGCGCCACGCCCAATCCGGCACCGACGACGACTTGATCCGACGCTACCTCGGCCTCTCTCGCATCCAATGGCGCGAGATCGGCATGAA
>JAEURK010000057.1 GCA_016789175.1 Anaerolineales bacterium | reverse complement strand
TTCCAGCAAAAGCGGCAGTTGGTGGAGTTACTCGTCGATCGAGTGATCGTCACCCATGATGAGGTCGAGATCCGCTATGTGTTGCCGACCAAATTGAGCAGCGAGCATGTCCGTTTTTGTCATTTGCGTTCAGACTATTTCGATCCCCCAAACGTGATTGGGATACGCCACCGTCACCCTGCGCAGCAAATACGGAAAAACACGGTGTTCCGTATTCCGACGGCTCAGGTTGGGCCCGGGGCAAATGGCCGCGATGCCCATCTCACGCATATGGCGCTGCGCCGCTTTGCGATTGATCTTCAACACCGCCGCCAGCTTGCGAGAGCCATAGAACGGGAACGCCGTGTAGAGCTCATCGATCCGATGCTTGATCGCGATCTCCTCCGGCGACGGCGCCAGTGGCGTGTAGTACAGGCTGGTTCGGTTCAGGCTGAGCCACTGACATTGGCTCTTCAGCGACACGTCGCGGGAGGCCGGATCCACCAGCGCCAGGCGTTCAGCGCGGGTTCGGGTCGAGACCAGCTTTTTTTTTCAACCAGTTCAACTGGGTGGAGAGACGACCAATCTCGGCGTACAGCTCTTCCTTCTCGCGCGCATGCGCCGCGGTCTGCTCCTGCAGCCCGAGCGGGTCCGCTTCAAACAGGCTGGGCAGTCCGGCCAAGGCTTGCGCCTTCCAGCGCCGCAGCAGGTTCACGTGGACCCTATGCTCGGCCGAAATCTGGGCGAGCGTTCTCTCTTCCTTTAAGAGCTCGACCACGATCTGGGCCTTCTGGGCCGGGCTATACAACTTCCGAAGCGGCTTTCTTGGCATGGCTAAACTCTACCTTAGCCAGGCCTCGTTTCGTGTCTAGATTCTGGGGTCCACTATAGTCGACCAGGTGCCAGGCCACCACATGCCGGGAAAACCAGTCCAAGCTACCGGCAACGGGGACGACGATGGGAACGACGGCCACGATGGGAACGACGGCCACGATGGGCACGGCGGTGACGATGGGCCCCCGGCCCCCACCTCGTGAGCGGTGACGACCGTGGCGGCGATCGTGGCGGCCATGGCCAGGATGACCTGACGGCCACACCCAGGCCGATGTCGGTCAGTGATGGGAGCGCGACCCCGGTGCCGACTCAGGACTCCGGTGACGATCACGGCGGCCGCGGGGTGACGACCATGGTGGCGACGACCGCGACGACCGCGGCGGCCACGGCAATCCCTGAACCCGTTGAACGCTAGGAGACATGGCCCTCTCCGAACCTCAGGGGTCATGGGCAGGCTGAGTGGGGTAGGCCCAACGCGGTTTAGAACGAGATACACTCGATCAAGCGGAGCCGGGAACCCCGGCTCCGCTTGCCACTTTCCAAGTGGGTCGCTTCGTCCTGCGGCGCGGCTGGATCGGCCGGCTGGTGGGGTGACGCTCAGCCTGGTCGCCCTGGGCTGCGCCTGCGTCTCGGCCATGATCGCGAGCGTGATAGCGGCCAGGCGGTCGGCCTGCTGCCGGGCTCGACCGCGACTCTGCCGATGACGGTGCGTTCCGTCCAAGTCGTGCCGGTCACGGAGACGCCGGCGACGACCGGCGATCAGCCCACAGCCGTGCCCCCTCGCCGACGCTCGCCGCCACGGCCCGGCCCAGCGCCAGCCTGCCTCCGCCGACCGAGCCCCCGTCGGCTCCTGGCGTGACTGCCCGCCCCGTCTACCCGCTGCCGCCGACTGCGGCTCCGGCCACCGTGGCCACGACCACAGCCGTTCCAGCGACTGCCACCCTGTCCACTCCCGTGATCGTGGACACCGCGACCGCCCCACCCCTGTGGACCCGTTCCTCTGGGCTCCCCTGAAGCGTTTTTCACATCGTCTGAACGGCATTCTGTCGATATTCATGCCAAACTGAGGACACATTTGCGGGTCCAGAGCCGTGTCGCCAAGCGGATACGCGCTCCTCATCGGCGTAGGCCTAGCCCGGGGTACATGATGTGATGTCCGAATCCTATCCCCTCTCGACTCCCCATCCCGTTCGGTCAAACCGGCGCCTGTGGATCTGGCTCACCGCGACCTTCAGCGCTTTGTCGGTGTTAGCGGCGGTGGCGATCGTCAGTGGCCTGCCTGAGGGCTTCACTCGGGCTGTCGTCAACGATGTGTTTTTCGTTGTGGTCGGGCTGGTCGTGACGATAGCGTGCGCCGTGGCGGCCTGGCGGTCTCGGCAGCAATCGCGCCGGATCGCCGCGGCCTGGGCCGTTCTGGCCGTCGGGCAACTGCTCTGGATGCTGGGCGATCTCACGTGGTTCATCCTCGAAATCCTGCTCAAGGTTCAGCCCTATCCGTCATTGGCGGACGGCTTCTACCTGACCTACTATGGCTTCTTTCTGGGCGGGATCTGGCTCTTGCCGAGTGAACGCCTCACGCAGATTGATCGCAGCAAGCGCGTGTTGGATGTCTCGGCCGTTCTGGTGGCGGCCACGGTCATCTACTGGGTGCTCTGGTTGGGCCCGCAATTGGCCGGACTGGAGGGCACCGACCCGATCACGCTGGTGATCTCCATCGGCTACCCGGTCGGCGACCTGGTCCTGATCTGGGCGACGGTGACTCTGCTGATGCGGCCGCTCCCCGATCTTCCACGATGGCCCGTGATTCTCCTGGGTGTCAGCGCCATGGTCGGCACTGTCGTCGATCTGCTGTATGCCTATCAGTTCTCGACGGGCACGTACCTCAATGGTGGGCTTCTCGACCTGGGCTGGCTGGTCGTGCTCCTGATCACGCTTTGGGCCGCGATCCTCCAATGTCTGTCGTCACCGAGCCGAATGCCGGCGGGACCCACGTCCGCGGCCCACACCCAGCGGGACGGGCACCCGCACGTCCGGCTGGCTTTGCCTTATGTGGGCCTGCTCATCACGCTGGCCCTAGAGGCGCCCTTCTGGAATATGGACACCGATGCCTGGTTGGTAGATGGCGGTCCAGTGCTCCACTTGGGCGCGGCGGTGTTGTTCCTGTTGGTCAGCGTCCGACAATGGTTGGTGCTGGCCGAAAACGTCCGTCTCGCGTCGCGTCTGACAGCGGAGTTGGATTGGCGCCATGCGGTCGAAGCCGATTTGCGCAACGAGGTCGCCGCGCGCCAGGTTGCGCAACTCGCTGCCGAAGAAAGCCAGCGCTTCTCAGCCCAACTGGCGGACGCGATGCCCAGTCACGTCGCCGTGATCGATTGGATCGCTCAAGAGATCTTGTACACCAACCGCCTGGCGTCTGTCCTGCGGGATGCTGCAGATGGCGGGATCCTCAGCATCGAGGACACCCGTCTCTTCGGCCGCGAGGTCCATCCGGACGATCGGATCGTTCTTGCGACAGCCCTGGCGCGTCTGCCGTTCGTGGCTGATGCGGAAGACCTGGCGTTTGAGGTGCGAGTGTGCGATCAAGCCCACTGGCGCGACCTCGGCGTCCGCTGCCGCGTGTTCAAACGCGATGCTAAGCATGATCCGTGGCAGCTGTTGGTTGTTTGGGATGACATCAGCACAGCCCGTCAGGCCGAGCGCGCCCTGGTGGAAAGCCAGCGGCTGCTCAGCCGGATCACCGAAGCGGTGCCCAGCACCCTGTCCGTTTGGGCGGTCGGGGCAGAACCAACGGAAGATCGGGTCGTCTTCCAGAACCGATCGTTGCTTGCAGATCTGGGTCATCCAGGGCTGGGGCCCGAGCGTCAGGAGCCCACGCTTCAAGGCCTGGTACACCCCGACGACTTGCCGTGCGTCCTGGAGGCACGGCGCTCCTGGAGCGGCCTGCCGGACGGCGTCGTTTTGGACCGGGAGTTCCGTCTGCAGGATGTGTCCGGAGGCTGGCGTTGGATGCAGGCGCGCCATCTGGTCTTCGCACGGGACGCGCAAGGCGTTGTAACCCAGGTGATCGGCGTGACAGAGGATGTCACCCTTCGTCGTGAACTGCAGGACACGGTTCAGGCCGAGCGCGATTTCGCTCAACTGGTGCTTAACACACTGGGTCAGGGTGTGATGGTCCTGGACCCACAGGGCCGATGCGAATATATCAATCCGGCTGGAGCCGAGATCTTCGGCCTGACCCATCCAGAGCACCTGGTTGGTTCGGCCCCGTTTGGTGACTATGCCTGGGCTGTGCCGGCCGTGGCGCCGGAGGACCAGCAGGTTCCCGGTGTCCCTGAGCGAAAGGTGCGTTTCGAGACTCAGGTCACGCGTGCCGACGGTCCGATCGTCGATCTGCTCACGGTCGTTTCGCCGCGGTTTCGGGACGGCGCCTTCATTGGAACCGTCACCGTCTTCACGGATGTCACGGCGCACAAGGCCATGCAGCGAGAGCTAGCCGAAGCCCTTGGCGACGCCCAAGAAATGACCCGAGCGGCCCAAGCGGCGACGCGCGCGAAGAGTGCGTTCTTGGCCAATATGAGCCACGAGATTCGCACACCCATGAGCGCCGTCATCGGTATGGCCGAACTCCTGCAGGACGAAGGACTTCCCGATGAACAGCGTGGTCGGGTTCAGGTCATGATCGATTCCGGTCGGGCGTTGCTGGACATCATCAACGATATCCTGGACTTCTCCAAGATCGAGGCCGGCCGGCTCGAATTGGATGAGCAGGAGTTTTGCCTGGACACCGTCGTCGAAGGCACAGTGGACATGGTGGCGCAGCGTGCCCGCACCAAAGGGCTGCGCCTCCACACCCGGGTCGATCCGACCCTGCCCACTGTACTTCGGGGCGATGCGAGCCGTCTGAGGCAAGTCCTCTTGAACTTGGTGAGCAATGCGGTTAAGTTTACGAATGTCGGCCACGTCCTGGTCCGAGCGGAGTTGGTCACGGTTGACGCAGGCGTCGCGACGGTGGTGTTGCAAGTACGGGACACGGGGATCGGTATTCCGGGATCCGCGCAGGCGCGACTGTTCCAACCCTTCGAACAAGCCGAGAGCAGCACCACGCGGCGCTACGGCGGCACGGGCCTCGGCCTGGCCATCGTCAAACGGCTGGTCAACCTTATGGGGGGCCGGATCGAACTGGCCAGTGTTCCAAATGAAGGAACGACCATGACGGTGACCTTACCGTTCGGGGTTGGTTCTGCGTCCCCTCAAATGCCAGCCGAACCGGAGAATCGGGGCAGAGTGCTGGTCATCGAACCCGACCGCCTCGCCGGCGAAATCGTCGGGTGTTACCTGGCAGCCGCGGGATGGGCTTGGACGGTGGCACCGGACATCCGTTCCGTGATGGCGTCGCTTCCGGCGGACATGGGCTTTTCCGCCCTGGTTTTCGGTCACTGGGCGGACGGGACCGACGTCGGCCCAAACCCCGGGGGCGCCCTGTCCGATCCGTGCCTGGAGTGCCTGCCACGGGTGACCATCACAGATACCGTCGCCGCTCGGCCCGGTCACCAGGGCTGGGTGGCGCGTCCGATTAAGCGGGGTGATTTGTTAGCCGCCCTGCGTCACGTTTTGGCGGTTGAGGAAACGGGCTCCGGACGCCCCATCCCGACGACCACCACCCTTGTACCGGTGTCGAATCCGAGAGGGCAACGGCGGGTGTTGTTGGCCGAGGACAATCCCGTCAATCAGATGGTCGCCAAGCTACAGCTTGACAAGCTGGGCTTCGAGGTCGATGTAGTCGGCGATGGCGCCGCCGTCGTTGCAGCCTATCTTGCCACCCCCGATCAGTTTCACATGATCCTGATGGACTGCCAGATGCCAATCCTGGACGGGTTCGAGTCGACCCGGGTCATCCGGGCCTGGGAATCCGAGCAAACCCAGGTGAGGCATATTCCGATCGTGGCCATGACAGCCAACGCCATGGTCGGCGACCGCGAGGAATGTCTCGAGGCGGGCATGGACGATTACCTCAGCAAGCCGGTCAATCGCCAAGCCCTGGAGCGAATTCTTCACAGCGACCCGTCGACTTGAGGATAGGGGTAGAGCGGGCTGGCTCGCCAACTCGACCGCACCCTTGGGGCCCATGGCGCCCGCGGAAGAGACAGTCGCTGCCCAAAGGTCACGTAACAGGGGTGCCACTGGTTTCATGGGGTATGGGACACCTCGCTTATCACAACCCTTGCCATCCCGTTCGTGAGACGTGAGGCTCGTGAGTCAACTGCGGCTCATGCAGGCCCGCCGCCAAACATGGCGCCGTTGATGGCAGGGGCATAGAATGGCCCGGCCGAAAGCGAACAACCGCGAAGAGTGCCATCTCTTCCCACCGATCCTTTCCTGACAGTGGGCCGTCGCCATGCCCGGCTTTCTTAGTCAGCCAGAGTCCTATCCAGGCCCTCCACTTGAGCGATGCGAAGCCAAAAGCACATGCCAACAAACGGCACCCCGATGAACCCGATGCCGGCGGGAGTCTGGATCCTGGGCCTCGTGAGCCTGTTGATGGATATCTCCTCGGAGATGATCCATAGCCTGCTACCGATGTTCATGGTGACGACTTTGGGCGCCAGCGCCCTGGTGGTTGGTCTCGTGGAGGGGCTGGCCGAGTCCACAGCGTTGATCGTCAAGATCTTCTCCGGCGCACTCAGCGACTACCTGGGCAAACGTAAGGAGCTGGCCGTGTTCGGCTACGCCCTGGGTGCGCTGACCAAGCCGCTCTTTGCGATGGCTCCGACCGCCGGTGTCGTGTTGGCGGCCCGCCTACTGGACCGGGTCGGCAAAGGCGTTCGGGGTGCGCCCCGCGACGCCATGGTGGCGGACCTCACGCCGCCGCAGATCCGGGGCGCGGCCTTTGGCCTGCGCCAGTCGCTGGATACCGTCGGTGCGTTTCTCGGTCCGCTGCTCGCGGTTGGCCTGATGCTGCTCTGGTCCAACGATTTCCGATCCGTTTTCGCAGTTGCCGCCATTCCGGGGCTGGCGGCGGTTGCGCTCCTGGCGTGGGGTTTGCGCGAGCCAGCCCATCGTCAGACGGACCCGCGCACGAACCCGATCCGCCGCGAAAACCTGCGCCGCCTGAGCGGCGCCTACTGGTGGGTAGTCGGCGTGGGGGCGGTGTTCACGTTGGCCCGCTTCAGTGAGGCGTTTCTGGTCCTGCGCGCTCAACAAGGCGGTGTGCCGATGGCACTGGTACCGCTCGTGATGGTAACCATGAACGTGATCTATGCGTTGGCGGCGTATCCCTTCGGCAAACTCTCAGACCGCATGAGTCATCGCAAGCTGTTGGCGCTTGGGTTGGTCGTGTTGATGGCGGCCGACCTGGTCCTCGCGTTCAATGACCATTGGACCATCGTCCTGGTCGGTGTGGCGCTGTGGGGTGTGCATATGGGCATTACCCAGGGATTGCTGGCGACCATGGTGGCCGAGGTTGCGCCAGCGGATCTGCGCGGCACCGCTTTCGGGTTCTTCAATCTGGTCAGTGGCTGTGCGGTGCTCCTGGCGAGCGTTGTCGCGGGTGTGTTGTGGGACCGACTCGGAGCGTCGGTCACGTTCTACGCCGGTGCGAGTTTCTGCGCGATCGCCTTGGCTGCGCTGACGAGGCCCATCATCCCGTCGTCACCTCACGACCCAGGAAAACCCGTGCGTTGAGGGGGTTGTCGGGATCGTTGAACGAAATGGGTTGTGCGTCTCACTCGCCCACGCGTGATACGACCTGGCTGTCGGCAACGGGCCTTCGATGGGGTCACGTATACGATTTCTCAAATAGAAGCGCGATCCACCGACAGGAGGTGAGAGCCATGTCCGAGTTGGTCCATCCCGTTCCGGACGTGACGCCGCAACCGATCCGGTTTGAATCACTTCTAACCTGTCCCCGCTGTGGCGTTTCTCGCCTCGAAACGATGCCGACCGACGCCTGTATCGTGTTTTATGCGTGCACCCATTGCCACGAACGTCTGAGGCCCAGGTCGGGCGATTGCTGCGTCTTCTGTTCCTACGGTAGCGTTCCCTGTCCACCGATCCAACAAGAGCGCAGAGGTTGCGGGGGTTAGCAGCCCGCGCGCCTGTTTCGTGACATGCGCTCCGCTTGAAACGCCGGGTAAGCACGCTGCCAAATCGCGCGATCGCTTCTTACGCCGCGCAGCGGCCTGCTGCCCAGGGCCCAATCAGGGGCGCGATCGGGGTGCGCAGGACCAACGTGCCTCAGACCCACACTACGATCGAGACGGATGACCATATTTGGGGGCGCATCAACACCCCGTGGGACCTGACGCGGAGGGCCGACGGGAGGAGCGGCGTCGAGGTGGCCCTGATTGCGGCCGGCGAATCGCCCTTGGGGCTCGGTGGCAGCCTGGATATCCCAGCGCAGACTGCGGTCTCTGCCCGCCAAGACGAAATAACCTTTCAGAATGGACGGGATCTGGGGCAATCCGTGTACGAGCGAACGCGATCTGTCGCTCGTCAATACCAGGTAAATCCCGGCAAACGCAGGTGTGACGGCACCCACAAAATTGTCCCGGAGTCGAAATCGGACGCAAAAGCTAACCGCGAGTCAGAGCAGGACGCACAGGTTGTCGCGGAGTCCAATCACGTCCACGGCCCAGATCTGATTGACCCGATTGCCCTGTGTTTGTTCTGCCCGAGCGAGGTCGGAGGCATCAGCTGCCCACGAGTTCAGACGTGCGACGCATATGTTGTCCGTGGGCCGACCTGCTGGGGCTGGCGTCGGACGCATGTTAGCGTCTCAGTCAATGAGACATTATCGACGCATAGGGTGTCCGCCGGGAAATGACGCATCAGTTGTCCAGAACCGACAACGAGTGGCCGGCATCCCAGCAGGCGATTCCTTGGAGTATGTTCGGAATTCTCGATTCCCTCATCAGTCCGCCGCATCGCTTCGCTCCGGTGGATCCTGCGCAATTGCCGTCGCTTGGGGCTGTTGTCCGTCGTTGGTCTTCCACTCCCTTCGTTTCGCGACGGGTTCACCGTTCCTTCATGTTTGCTGTGCCACACTGTCATCCACAACGGGCGGCTCCAGTCGCCCTCACCAAGGAGACCAACGATGCGCAAGATAACGTTTATTGCGATTGGCGGGGCCCTGGCCGTGGCGACAGCCGTCGGTACAGCCCTGATCGCGTCGGTCGATCCGGCCGCCGCTCAAGGTGGCCCGACCGATCCCGAGACACCGATCGTCGGGGATGCGCTTGACCGCGCCAGCCGTGCTGCTCTGGCCCTGGTGGGTGCGGGGTCTGTGACCGAAACCGAGGTCGGTGACGAAGAGGGTTACTACGAGGTCGAGGTCACGCTCGAGGACGGTCGGCAGATCGACGTCCACCTGGACGAGCATTTCAATGTCCTCGGTCAGGAGACGGACGCCGTCGACGGATCGGACGACCGATGACTCCCGGTTGCCCTCTACCACCGCAGGCGAAAGATATCTCATGATGTCATTCCAGGCCCTCCAACACAGTCCGATCCGCAGGCTGCTACTGACGGCCCTCACGGTGTCTGCAACGCTGGGGGCCTGCGCCACCCCGAACGGCGCCAGCCCGGAGCCGAAGCCGGCCTCGACCCGCCCGATCAGCGTCCCGTCCACACCGACCGCGACCCCCCTCGTGCTCGCGCCCACCCGCGCTGCGGACCAGCCCACGACCTTGCCGGAGAACCTGCCGCGGATCGATCTTATCGCGGCCAACTTCACGGCCGTGGTCGATAACCCCTATCTCCCGCGTGTTCCGGGCAGCCGTTTCGTCTACGAAGGCCAGACCGAATCCGGTTTCGAGCGCGTCGAGCTCGAGGTGCTGACCGAAACGAAAACGATCCTGGGGATCTCGACCACCGTCGTGCGCGACACCGTCACCCTGGACGGCGCCGTCATTGAAGACACGTACGATTGGATCGCTCAGGATACGACCGGCAACGTCTGGTACTTCGGTGAAGACGTCAGCGACTACCAGGACGGCAAGCTGACCAGCAAGGCCGGGTCCTGGGAGGCCGGCGTCGACGGCGCGCTGCCGGGTATCCTGATGCCGGCGGACCCGACGGCTCGCGTCGGCGAGACCTTCCTCCAGGAGTACTACGCCGGCGAAGCTGAAGATACGGCCCGGATCCTGAAGGCCGACGTCACCCTCGAGACTCCGCTGGGCGTTTTCGATCACGTGGTTCAGACCTATGAGTTCACGCCGCTTGATCCGGAGTCTCAGGAGCACAAGTACTTCGCAGCCGGCTTGGGATCGATCAAAATCATCAATCTGACGACCGGCGACGAGAAGGTGTTGATCGAGCACGTGCCGGCCGCCGGTTCGACCATGCACCTGCCGGTGGCTCCGGAGGGCGCGCGCGTCGACCGGGTTGAGCCGGTTTTCAGCGAGCCGGCCCGGGTGACCCACCCGCTCTTCCCCTACAGTCAGACGCAGCAGATCTTGCTGCTCGGCCAGGTCGACGGCCAGCCGCTCCACGTGGTGTACACGCTCCTGCCCGACACCCGCGCGATCGAGTGGAACGGCCAGAGCCTTGACACGATCGCGGTGCAGTACAGCGCCACCCTCAACGGGCGCATCATCGAGGTCGCGCGCGACTGGTATGCGCAGGCCGACGATGGCTCGGTCTGGTACTTCGGCGAGGATGTGTTCAACTACGTCGACGGCGAAGTGGCCGACACCCACGGCACCTGGCTGGCCGGCCGCGACGGGCCGCTGGCGATGATCATGCCGGCCGATCCGCGGGTCGGCGACGTCTTTCGGGTGGAAAACATCCCGGGCCTGGTGTTCGAGGAGATCACGGTCAGGGCCA